>JAYWEP010000307.1:0-10064 GCA_043779205.1 Chthoniobacter sp.
GCGAGCTGGTTCAGCCCGCGGGTGATGCTCCGCGCCAGCCACAGCCCCGGCAGCGAACCGACCGCGATGGCCACGGCGGCGAGCCCCAGCGAGGCCAGCAGCACATTGCGCTGCCGTTCCATGACCCGGCTCATCTCGGCATCCACCTCGATGACGGCGACGGCCTTTCCGGCGCGGTCCATGACCGGCGCGTAGCCGCTGATCCACTCGCCATGCTCGTCGCGGTAGGGCGCGGTGCTCGCCGGCTCGGAGCCGTTCCAGGCCGCGAGAAAAGCGGCACGGTTTCCCACGCGGATCGTGTAGCGGTCGCCGATGAAAGTCTCCCGCTGGAGCATCGCGACAAACTCCGTTTCGCCCGCGCCATTGAGCGGGCGGAGGATATAGACCTCGCGCTCGGTCAGCCCGTTGATCCCGCGCACCTTTTCGAGCAGCGCGCGGACGCGCTGAAACTCCGGCGTCGGCGCGTCGGCATTCGTGTGGATGCGGCCCAAGTCATCGCCGGCGAGGGCGAGCGCCGCCGTGCCCGCGGCGCTGCGCACAAAGGCCTGGAATTCCTCCACCAGCCCCTGCCGCCGCAGCACGATGCCGGGCCCGATGAAGGCCGCCATGACGGTGAGCGCGACCACGCCCATCGCGAGGAAGATTTTCAGCCGCAGATTGAAAACGCGGCGCGGACTGGGAAGCGATGCGGCGCTCATTGATGGTCTCGACTCTTTCCCAAAATGGTTACGGCCGGTGCCCCACCCAAGAGGCACCGGCCGCCCCAACCAAGGAGAGTTTTAGAGCACGCTATTTCTGCGGATTGAGCACGACATAAATGCGTTTTCCCCGCCGCTCGAGATTCAGCAGCACGCCCCGGCGGCCCTTCGCCTCCATCCCCGCGCCGATCGCCGCCGCACAGGCGGCGGCATCGGCGACGGGCTTCGTGTCCACTTCGGTGATCACATCGTCCGCGAGGATCTCCACCCGCGACGCCGCGCTCTCCGCCACGATCTCCACGACCCGCGCGCCCGCCGGTTTGGCATCGTGCAGCTTCAAACCATACGTCTCCAGCTTCGCCTCGCCGGCTTTCCGCGGGGCGGTGTTGGCCACCTTCGTCATCTCCGCCGGCAGCTCGCCGGTGACGACGGCGATTTTCAAAATGCTCCCGCCGCGCCAGACCGCGAGCTGCACCGACGCGCCGATCTTCTTTTTCAAAATTTCCTTCTGCACCTCGCGATTCGTCGCCACCTTCACGCCATCGACCTCCGTGATGACATCCGCCGCGTGCAAGTCGCTTTTCGAGGCCGGCGCATTCGCCTCGATCGTCTGCACGACCACGCCCGTGTCCACGCCGGTGATGTGCTCGCGCAGCTTCGTGTCCGCGCCGAGCGTCATCATGCGGATGCCGAGCCACGGGCGCTGCACCCGGCCGTTCGCGAGGAGTTGCGCGCCCACGTCGCGCAGCATCGCCGCCGGAATCGCAAACGCCAGCCCGCGCCCGATGCCATTGATGAGCGTGTTCATGCCCACGACCTTGCCCTCCACATCGAAGAGCGGGCCGCCGCTGTTCCCCGGATTGATGAAGGCGTCCGTCTGGATGTAGTCCTCGTAGAGGATCGTCGCCGTCGTCGGCCCGAGCAGATTCGTGCGCCCCTTCCCGCTCACCCAGCCGACGGTGAAGCTGTAGTCCTGGTTGAACGGCGTGCCGATCGCGCACACCATCTGCCCCACGCGCAAGGCCTCGCTGTCGCCCATCTCCACGGCGGGCAAATCCTTCGCCTCGATGTGCAGCACGGCGATGTCCGTCTTGTCGTCCGTGCCCACCACTTTCGCGGGAAAAGTGCGCCCGTCCTTCAGCCGCACCGTCAGCTTTTCGGCGTCGGCGATGACGTGGTTGTTCGTCACGATCACCCCATCCGCGCGGATGATGAACCCCGAGCCCTCGCTGCGGCTCGGCGGCGCGGGCAGCCGCCACGGGTCCGCCGCATCCTTGTCCTTGCGCGGGCCTTTCGGCACGTCCTTGCCCTCGTCGAGGAAAAACTCAAAGCCCTTCAGCGGCTCGCGCTCCTCGTCCTCCGCGCGCTTCACCGCCTCGATCACCACCACGCTCGGCGCGACTTTTTCAAAGACCTGCACAAAGCCCTCGTCGATCGTCTTCAGCAGACTCAGCGCCGCCGCGCCCTTCTCCGCATCCGCCGCCCGCCCGCTCCCCGCCACGGTCACGGCGAGGGCAAAAAGGGTGGCGGGGAAAAAGCGCATGGCGGGGCGGAGATGGACACGGTGCCCAGCGGGCTGTTCAAAAGTCCAACCGCATTTCGGGGAGGTGTGATGGAAGTATGGCTGGCGCCCGCAACGCAGCTTGGGCTTTAGCGGGCGTCTAAAAAGTCGTCTGCGTCCGATCTTACTCTTTCCCCTGCTCCTGCTCCTGCTCTCCCGCGGCGCACGAGAGCAGGAGCAGGAGCAGGGGAAAGAGTAAGATTCCAACGATCACGCCGACTTTTCAGACGCCCTCTTAGCCCCAACGCCCGCCGACTTTGGACCAAAGTCCACGCTGCTTTCACCGCGCGCCCAGTTCGACTGGTTTGACTTTGGCGGGGCCGCCCGCTACTTCCTCGCCGGGTGAATTCGGGTGACTCTTCCAGCGGTGGTAAAACGATCTCGTTGCTGACGGCGACTTGCATCGTGGTGGCGAACATGGTGGGGACGGGGATTTTCACGAGCCTCGGTTTCCAAGTGGGCGGGCTGCCGAGCGGGTTTGCGATCATGGCGCTGTGGGCGGTGGGCGGGGTGTGCGCGCTGTGCGGGGCGCTGTCCTACGCGGAGCTGGGGGCGGCGCTGCCGCGGTCGGGCGGGGAATACCGGTTTCTCGGCGCGATCTATCATCCGGCGGCGGGTTTTCTCGCGGGCTGGATTTCGGCGACGGTGGGCTTCGCCGCGCCGGTGGCGCTGGCGGCGATGGCTTTCGGGCGTTACTTCGCGGGCCTGGCACCGGGGGCGAATGCGCTGGCGGTGTCGCTCGCGGTGGTGTGGGTGGCGACGTTTTTTCTGCTGCGCACGGTGCGGCTGGGGAGCGCGTTTCAAGATGCGTCCACGCTCCTCAAGGTGGCGCTGATCCTCGTGATCATCGCCGCGGGGTTTCTGGTGACGCATGCGCAGCCGGTTTCTTTTTTTCCCGCAGCCGGGGACGGCGCGCTGGTGCGCAGCGCGCCTTTTGCGATCAGCCTGGTGTACGTGATGTACGCCTACTCCGGGTGGAATGCCTCGACCTACATCGTGGGCGAAATGCGCAATCCGGCGCGCGATATTCCGCGCTCGGTGGGGCTCGGCACGCTGCTCGTGGCGGGGCTCTATCTCGGGGTGAACGCGGCTTTTCTCCGCAGCACGCCGGCGGCGGAGATGGCCGGAAAAGTGGAGGTGGGGCTGGTCGCGGGCGGCTACCTGTTTCCAGGCGCGGGGACGGCGCTGATGGCGGGGCTGATTTGCGCGGGGCTGGTTTCCTCGATCAGCGCGATGATGTGGATCGGCCCGCGGGTGACGATGGCGATGGGCGAGGATCTGCCGGCGCTGCGCTGGCTGGCGCGGAAGTCGGCGGAGGGGATTCCGGTGCGGGCGATGCTCGTGCAGTTTGCGATCGTCAATGGGCTGCTGCTGACTTCGACGTTCGACCGGGTGCTGACGTATGTACAGTTCAGCCTCCAAGTGTGTTCATTTTTCACGGTGCTGGGGGTGATCGTGCTGCGCTGGACGCAGCCGGGGCTGGCGCGGCCCTACCGGACGTGGGGCTATCCGGTGACGCCGCTGATTTTCCTCGCCGTGAGCGCGTGGATGCTAGTGAATATCTGGCGCTCGAATCCGCACGAATCGCTGGGGGGTCTGGCGACGATGGCGCTGGGTTTGGCGATTTATTTTCTGGCGCCGCGGGTCGGCGCGGATTCGGTGAAATGATTTGGACTTATGAAGATGCCACTCCTCCTCCTCGCGCTCGTTTTCACCGCCCGCCTCGCCGCCGAGGAGGCGGTGAAGCCGGATGAGACCGCGCGCTTTCTCGCCGGACTGCCCGTGCGCGGCTCGGCGCTGGAGCCGCTCGCGCGGCAGATGGCGTGGGCCGAGCACGCCACGGAATTTGACCGGGCGTGGAAGGAACTCAACGTGCGGCAGCTCGCGCCCATCCGCGCGTGGGCGCCGGAGGCGCTGGGCGCGGCCTTCACGGCGAAGGAGCCGATGTTCTACCCGTTCAGCGGGCCGGACATTCTTTACGCGCAGGCGTTTTTTCCCAATGCCTCGACCTATGTGCTGGCGGGGCTGGAGCCGGTGGGCGCGGTGCCGGAGGTGGAGCATCTCACGGCGACGGCGCTGGCCTCGGGGCTGGCGAATCTGCGGAAATCGATGAACTCGGTGCTGAGCTTTTCATTTTTCATCACGAAGGAAATGAAGGTCGATCTGCGCCACAATCAGCTCAGCGGGACGCTGCCGATTCTCTACGTTTTCCTCGCGCGGGCGGGCAGCCACATCGACCGCGTGGAGCTGCTGAACCTCGACAAAACCGGCGCGACGAGCCCGATGGGTTCGGCGACGCCGGGGGTGAAGATCAACTTCACCAGCGCGGCCGGCGCGGCGCAGACGCTCTACTATTTCACCACGAATCTGGCGAACGACGGGATCAAGGCCGATCCGGGATTCATCAGGTTTTGCGAGGCGCTCGGGACCGGGCGGAGCCTGGTGAAAGCGGCGTCGTATCTCCTGCACATGGAGGAGTTTTCCAAGGTGCGCGAGTTTCTGCTCACGCACAGCGCCACGCTCGTGGAGGACGACTCGGGCATCCCGGTGAAGGACTTCGACACCGCGAAATGGACGCTGCGCTACTTCGGCGCGTACCCGGGACCGATCGAGATTTTCAAACAGCACTATCAGCCGGAGATGGCGGAGGCGTATCGGGCGGGCCACGCGCCGGCGCTGCCGTTTGGGGTCGGCTACCGCTGGCATCCGCGGGAGTCGTCGCTCATCGTCGCCACGCCCAAATGAATCGCCCTATGAAACTCACCGCACTCCTCGCCGCCCTCGCCCTCGCCGCTCCCCTCGCCCGCGCCGCGCAATCGCCGGATGAAGCCGCGCGCTTCCTCGCCGGCCTGCCCGTGCGCGAGCCGGACCTCGCCGCGCTCGCCGCCCAGCCCGCGGGGGCCGCGCACGCCGACAAGCTCGGCCGCGCGTGGGCGCGCATGGACCAGCGCCAGCTCGTGAATGTGCGCGCGTGGGCCGCGGCCACGATGCCCGAGGCGAACCGCAGCAGCGCGGCGGTCTTCTACTTTTTCAGCGGGCCGGATTTCCTCTACGCGCAGACTTTTTTCCCCAACTCCGCGGACTACATCCTCTGCGGCACCGAGCCCGTGGGCACCGTGCCGGACATGGCGCAGATGCCGCCCGCCGCGCTGGAGGCCGATCTCGAAAATCTGCGGCGCTCGCTCGATACCATGCTCACCACGCACTACTTCATCACCAAAGACATGCGCGCGGATCTCACGCGCGGGCAGGTCGCCGGGACGCTGCCGATCCTCTACGTCTTTCTCGCGCGCACCGGCTGCACCATCCGCGGCGTGAGCACGAACGCGGGCGGCGCGCAGATCGACTTCACCGGGCCGGGCGGGCGGCGGCAGACGCTCCACTATTTCAAAACCGACCTCTCGAACGGCGGGGCCAACGCGGCCTTCCTCGCCTTTTGCAAAAAGCACGCGCCCGGCATGAGTCTGGTGAAATCCGCGAGCTATCTCATGCACGGCGACAGCTTCTCCACGGCGCGAAATTTCCTCCTCGCGAACAGCAGCGTCATCGTCCAGGACGACTCCGGCATCCCGCTGCGCGCCTTCGATCCGCGCCACTGGACGCTGCGGTTTTGCGGGAATTACGAGGGGCCGATCGAACTGTTCCGGGAGCACTACCAGCCCGACCTCGCCGCCGCCTACCAGCGCAGCAATCCGGCGGCGCTCGGCTTCGCCTTTGGCTACGCGTGGCAGGCCGCGAAAGGCGCGCTGCTCCTCGCCACGCCGAGATAGGCCCGCGGCGGGGAAAGATGCGGAACGAATTTTTCCCCACGCGATAAAATGATTGTCTTGCGGCCAGAGCTGGCCTAGGAAGCGGTGCGCGAAACACGACGCTTCGCCGGCCCCCTCCCTTCCCTGCAAACTCGTCAATGAAGATTCCATCCTGTCACGCGCTCGCTCTGCTGGCCGGGCTTTCGCTTTCCCACGCGCAGGATGGAGCCGCGCGGACGATCGCGATGACCGGGACGCAGGCCCCTGTCGGCTCCGCCTTCACCTCTTTCTCCGACCCCATTCTGAATGGCAGCGGAGTCGTGAGTTTTCTTGGCCTTACCGACGGCCCCGACGCCATCTACAAGACCTCGGGAACCGGCCTGGTGACCATCGTCTCGACCCTCCAGACGTTGCCGGGGCCGGGCGGAAACTTTGCCAATTTCTTGAATTTTGTTCTCAATGAAACCGGCACGGTCGCCTTCTCCGGCTCGACCAACGGCGGCATCGCCACGGGCGTTTACACCGGCTCCGGCGGAGCCCTCACCACGATCGCCGTCTCCGGCCAGGCGGTGCCCGGCCTCGGCGGAAACATCTCCGCCTTCGCTTCGAACCTCGCGCTCAGCGACAGCGGCAGCGTCGCTTTCACCGCGACCACGATCACGACCGCAACCGCCGGCACCGGCGAGTACTTCGGCGCAGGCGGCACGCTGACCGCCATGGCCACGACCTTGCAGACCGCCCCTGGAACCGGCGCCGCGTTCGGCTTCCTGTCGGTCAGTCCCGTGCTGAACAACACCGGCGGCGCCGCGTTCATGGAGCAAAACACCAACACCACGCCCGCCACCTCCGGCGTTTACACGACCTTTGGCAGCACTCTGACCACCGTGGCCACCACCCTGCAGGTCGCGCCGGAGATCGGGGGAAACTTCGCCTCTTTCAGCGCCAATATCGCCATCAACGACAGCGGTTCGGCGGCCTTCTCCGGGGCCAATGGCCTCAATTTTTCCACCGCCAGCCGCGGCGTTTTTGCGCGGGTCGGAGGCGTGCTTTCCGCCATCGCCTCCACGGCGCGCGTGGCTCCGGGGTTCAGCGGAAATTTCCGCAGATTCACCGACCCCGCGCTGAGCAATTCCGGGATCGTGGCCTTCCGCGGGGAGACCGGGGTCAGTGGGCAGCCCTCCTTCGGGCAGGGCATCTACACCGGCACCGGCGGCGCGCTGCAAACCATTGCCATCACCGGACAATCCGCACCGGGGATCGGCGGGAATTTTCTCAACTTCGGCACGAGTCCCAGCGTCAAACCCTCCGTCAACGACCTCGGCACGGTCGCCTTTTTCGGGACGAACAGCGCCGGCGCCAGCGGCATCTACCTCGGCGACGGGCAGCAGCTCCTCACCGTCGCTTTCACCGGCCAGAGCCTCGCCGGCAGCACCATCAGCAGCGTCAGTTTTTCCGGCGGCGGCGATCGCGGCGGCAGCAGCCAGTTCAATAACAACGGCCAGTTCGCCTACTCGGCCTCGCTCGCCAACGGTGCCTCGACCATTCAGCTTTTCACCCCGACCCTGCATTTCCGCTCCGCCGCCAGCGGCCCGTGGACCACGCGGTCAAACTGGACCCTCGGCCTGCTCCCCGCGTCCGTTCACGACGTCGTCATCGACCCCGCCGCGGCCCTCGCCATCACCGGGCCGATGCTGCCCACGACCATCAAAAGTCTCACCATCAACGGCTCCGGCGCGAACGTCGCCGAGCTAACCCTGCAAAACACCGGCACCATCACCGCCCCGGGCGGCGCGAGCACCGGCGTCTCGGGCCGGCTGGGCGGCAGCGGCAAAATCAACGCCAATTTTTCCAGCGCCGGAACCATCGCCCCCGGCCTCGCCGCCTCCGCCGGCTCGATCAGCGTCACCGGCGACGTCACCCTCCAGAGCACCTCGCATCTCGCCTTTGACCTCGGCGGCCTCACCCGCAAGACCGGCTACGACTTTCTCGGTGTGACCGGCCTCCTGACCCTCGGCGGCAGCCTCGATGTCTCCCTGCTCGGGGGCTTCGCCCCGCAGGCCGGCAACACCTTCGACCTCTTCGACGCCACCACCCTCGCCGGCAGCTTCGCCTCCGGCTCGGTCCATCTGCCCACGCTCACCGGCAGGCTCAGGTGGTTGACCGAGCAGCTCCCCACGACGGGCGTCATCTCGGTTTTTTCCGGCGGTGCAAAGTGGGCGGCATCAGCCACGGCGGCGTGGGGCTCGGGGTCGAATGCCAACTGGACCGACACCGCCGCAGCAGCGATCCACGCAGCACCGGGAACCTTCGCCGGCTTTGCCACCAGCGACACCGCCGTGTTCGACGGATCCAGCGGCGGCTCCATCGTGAATCTCGATGGCGCTGCGCCGAGTCTGGCCGCGCTGAGTTTCGCCGGCCACAGCTACACGATCGCGCAAGGAACCGGCGGCACGCTCACGCTCAACAACGGAGCCAGCTCCGCCACGGTGACCGCCAGCGCCGGCAGCGACAGCATCACCGCACCGGTGCAGTTGGGCAGCGACACCATCGCCGCCGTGACCAGCGCCGCCGACACGCTGACCCTCTCCGGCGGTCTCACCGGCGTGGGCAAAACGCTCACGAAAACCGGCGCGGGCAAGCTGGTTTTGTCCGGCGCGCAAAATTACGCCGCCCTCAATCTGAACGGCGGCACCACCGACATCACCGGCTCCTTCACCGGCGGCACCGCCACCGTGCAGGCCAATGCCACGACGAAATTTACCACCAGCCAGACCCTGGCCGCGCTCATCATCGGCGACGGCGTCGAAGTGACCTTCGGCAACGGGGCCGGCGCGGCCTTTGACGACGCCTCGCTCAAAACCGGCGCGGCCCTCGTCCCCGAGCCCGGCTCGGCCAGCCTCCTGCTCCTCGGCGCGCTCGGCATCCTCCCCCGACGCCGCCGCGCGGTGCGCTAGCGCCCCAGCAGCAGTCGGAGAAACTGCCCGTCGGAAAACTTCGCGTCCTCGCCCTGGCGGACGACGATCAGTTCCAGCGACGGAATGACCAGCAGGCGCTGATAACCCGAACCGACCGACGCCACGAGGTCCGTCGGCGCAGCCCGGCAGAGGCACGTATTCCGCCAATCCTGCTCGTGCCATTTCCGCTCGAGCATGTCCTCGATGTCAAACTCCCGCGCCCCCTCCGCGTCCGCCAGCCGGTTGTTCCAAAAGCCCAGCGCGAACGCGCGATTCGCGGCCGAGCCGCGCAGCACTTGCGCGAAAGTGCGCGCCGAAACCACCGGTGCACCCTCCCGCAGCATCAGCGTCCCCATGCGCGACCACTGCCGCGCCGTCAGCAGAAAGCCCGACGCCAGCAGCGGATTGCCCGCGCGATCCCGCTTGTAATTCTGCGGCCCGAAACCCAGCGGACGCAGCACCTTTCGCTCGAGAAAATGCACCGGCGTCTCTCCGCGCGACGCGAGCTTGCGGCGCAAAAGTTCGTGAAAAACCTGCAGCGAGCACGGCCCGTAAATGAACGCCCCGCCCGCCTCCGCCACCTGCGGCACACGCAGCGCCACCGCCACGCGATCCCCGACCTCCGTGCTATGCAGATGGTTCTCCGCATCCAGCCCGCTCGTGAAATCCAGCAACTGCCGGATCGTGATCCGCGACCGCCCCGCATCGCCGCGCCATTCCGCGATCGTCTCCGCCGCGCGCTCATCCAGCGAAAGAATCCCCTCCTCCGCCGCCGCCAGCGCCGCGAGATTCCAAAACGCCTTCGTGCCCGAGTAGATTTTGTGCGGCTCCGCCGCGGAGTGCCCATTCGGGTAATCCTCGAAGATCCTCTGCCCATGCTGGATCACGAGCAGCGCCATCCCCCGCCGCGCCGCCGAATACTCCGCCGCCGCCCGCAGATTCGCCGCCGGCAAGTCCGCGGCGCGCGCCGCGCCGGTCAGCGCCAAAGCCGACGCGAAAAAAACAGCACGCACATTCATCACCTCGGATGCTGCCACATCGCCCGCGCGCGGCCAAGCCGCTGTAGGGGAAGCTGCCAGCTTCCCCTACAGCGGCTTGGCCG
>JAYWEP010000308.1:0-9694 GCA_043779205.1 Chthoniobacter sp.
CTGCGCGGCGCGTTGCGCGAAGACCCGGACATCATTCTCGTCGGTGAAATGCGCGACTTGGAAACCATCGAGCTGGCGCTCACCGCGGCGGCCACGGGCCATCTCGTTTTCGGCACGCTGCACACGCCGAGCGCGCCGAAGACCATCGACCGCGTGATCGATGTTTTTCCCGCCGGCCAGCAGAACCAGATCCGTGCGGGTCTGTCGGAGTCGCTCAAAGGCGTGGTCGCGCAGAATCTTTTCCGCCGCATCGACAAGCCCGGACGCCTCGCCGCGCTCGAAGTGCTGGTCGTCGATACGCCCATCGCCAACCTCATCCGCGAGGGCAAGACGCACCAGATTCCCGGCATGATGCAGGTCGGCAAAAAGAAGGGCAACCAGCCGCTCGACGACGCCATCATGGAGCTGCTGCGCGCCGCGAAAATCGCGCCCGAGGAAGCCTATGAGAAGGCGCAGGACAAAAAAAAGTTCCGCGTCTTCCTCAAGAATCCGCCGGACGATTTCGAGGATTAAGCCCGCCACCCGCCGCCCATGCGCCAGCAAGACCTCCACGCCATCCTCAGCGCGATGCTCGACTCGCATCCGGGCATTTCCGACGTCGTGTTTTCCGTGGGCCGGCCGTTCCAGGTCGAGAGTTACGGCGAGCTGAAGGAAGTGCATGCGCACCCGGCGGTGAAAAATCTCACGCGCTTCCAGACCGAGCAGATCGCGCTCACCATCATCGGCCACTCGCGCCATTTGCTGCGCGATCTCATCGTCCGTGGCGCGTGCGACTGCAGCTACGCGGTCGGCGAACGCGCGCGTTTTCGCGTCAATATTTTCAAGCAGCGCGGAAACTACGCGATCATCATGCGCAAGGCGCAGAGCGACATGCCCTCGCTGACCTCGCTCGGCCTGAGCCCCATTTTCCGCGACATGGCGCGGGAGAAAAACGGGCTCATCCTCGTGACCGGCGCGACCGGCAGCGGCAAGACCACAACGCTGACCGCGATCCTCAATGAGATCAACGAGACGCAGCCCGTGCATGTCGTCACGCTCGAAGACCCCATCGAATTTCTCCATCAGCACAAGCGCGCCACCTTCAACCAGCGCGAACTCGGCGCGGACTTCGACACTTTCCCGAACGGCCTCCGCTCCGCGCTGCGGCAGGCGCCGAAGGTCATCCTCGTCGGTGAAATGCGCGACCGCGCGACCGTCGAAATCGCCATGACCGCGGCGGAGACCGGGCACCTCGTGCTCTCGACGATTCACACGATCAATGCCGGCCAGTCCATCAACCGCATCCTCGGCATGTTCGACCTCGCGGAGGAAACGCAACTCCGCCTCCGCCTCAGCGAGACGCTGCGCTTCATCGTCAGCCAGCGGCTCGCGCCAAAGGTCAACGGCGGGCGTCTGCTCATCAACGAAGTCATGGGCACCAACCTCCGCGTGCGCGAAGCCATCGCGCTCGGCGAGGCCGATGGGCGCAGCTTCTACGACATCATCGAGGCCAACTCGGCCTTCGGCTGGGCGACCTTCGACCAGTCGCTCTACCGCGCCTACCAGGCCGGCCTCATCACCGAGGAAACCGCCGATCTTTACGCGACCAACAAGGGGAAGATGACGCGCCACATCGACAACGTGAAAAAACAGCGCGGCCTCGCGGACGACGCGCCCACCGGCTTCAAACTCGATCTCGAAGCCGCCGCCCACACGCCCGGTGCACTGCGGGTCGGAGCCTGATTTATGGAACCGCAAAACCGTCTCGATCTTTTTGAACCCGGCGACCAGACCGCGCTCGTCTGTCTCGATGTGCCGGAGGTGCAGCGCATCGTCGTCGATCAGCTCACGGCGCTCGGCTACAAGATTCACACCGGCCTTTTCACCGAAGACATCCTGCTGAAACTCCGCACGCACATTTATGACGTGGTCGTCGTCGCCGAGCATTTCAATGCCTCCGACATCGAGACGAATCCGATCCTCGCGGAGGCCGTGCATACGCCTGCGGAGCAGCGGCGGCGGCAGTTCGTCGCGGTGGTCGGTTCGAGCTTTGTGACGAATGATGAGATGGAGGCTTTTCAGCACAGCGTCGATCTCGTGGTCGGGCTGGTGGACGTGGTGAATATGCGCCCGGTGCTGCGCCGCGGCCTGCGGCGCGCGCAGGAGTTTTACGCGCCATTTCACGAGGCGGAGAAAGCGGCGGACGCGGCGTGACAAAGTAGCTCGGGCTTCCGCCCGAAGTCCCCCGACTTTGGGCTGAAGCCCGAGCTACTTTCGGCTTCCGCCCGGTTCGTCGTTGATTTCCGCGACCTCGCTCCTACACTCCGCGCCTTATGAAATTAGTGCGCTGGAAGCGCTTTACCTGGGATCTCACAAAACTCCCGCCACTCGCCCACCCGCTTCCAGACCAGTATGTCGTCCGCCCCGCCGCGCGCGACGAAGCCAAGCTCGTCAGCCACGTCGTCTTCACCACGCTCACGCTCGATTCCGCGTGGTGCGACACGCTCAAGCTTTTTCGCGACCGTCTCGCCGCGCAGATCGACCTGGCCTTTGTCCGCGAGGCCGCGCCCGCGCTCGTCATCATGCACGGCCAGCGCATCATCGCCGCATCCGTCATCTCCACGGAAGCCGAAGCGGATGCGCATCTCATCTCCGGCCCCTGCGTGCTCGCGGAATACGGCAACCGCGGCCTCGGCACCGCGCTGCTCCATCACACGCTCGACCATTTGCGCAGCAGCGGACTCGAGCACGCCGCCGCGGTGACCAAGGACAACGTGCCCGCGTGCAAATTCGTCTATCCGAAATTCGGGTCCACCAGCACCGCCTGCGACTTCGCGCAGGCCATGGCCGCCACGTAGCGGCCGGCCCGGAGAGCTTTCTATGGGACAACTCTTCAGCAACTACGAACCCGGCGATTTCTGCGACGAAATGTTCGCCGCGCCCGGCCAGGTCCGCCCGCACTACCGCGCGCTCCTTGAGCGCTTCCGCGAAATGGGCGACGGCGAGATCGACCGCAAACAGCTCCTCGCCTCGCAGACCTTTCTCAACCAGGGCGTCACCTTCACCGTCTATTCCGACAACCAGGGCACCGAGCGCATCTTCCCCTTCGACCTCATCCCCCGCATCATCCCGCACGACGAATGGGAATACGTCGAGCGCGGCCTCCAGCAGCGCATCCTCGCGCTCAATCTTTTCCTCAAGGACATCTACCACGACCAGCGCATCGTGAAGGAAGGCCACATCCCCGAGGAAGTCATCAAAAGCGCCGCGCATTTCCGCCCCGAGTTCGTCGGCTTCGACGTGCCCAAGGACATCTACATCCACATCTGCGGCAGCGACCTCATCCGCGACCGCGAGGGCAAATACCTCGTCCTCG
The DNA here is from genome assembly GCA_043779205.1 of Chthoniobacter sp. Taxonomy (GTDB): domain Bacteria; phylum Verrucomicrobiota; class Verrucomicrobiia; order Chthoniobacterales; family Chthoniobacteraceae; genus Chthoniobacter. Next base: position 3,356 of record JAYWEP010000308.1, read on the forward strand.
AAGACAATGGCCGCTGCCCCAGCGGCGTCAGCTACGTCCTCGAAAACCGCCAGGTGATGAAGCGCGTCTTCCCGAAACTCTTCACCCGCCAGAAGATCCGCCCCGTCGATCACTACGGCCAGGAGCTCCTCAACGCCCTCCGCTTCGTCGCCCCCGAGCGCTGCTCCGGCGATCCCACCGTCGTCTTACTGACGCCCGGCATCTTTAACTCCGCCTACTTCGAGCACTCCTACCTCGCCCGCGCCATGGGCATCGAGATCGTCGTCGGCCAGGACTTGGTGGTGAAAGACGACATCGTTTTCATGAAAACGACCAAGGGTTTGAAGCGCGTCGATGTCATCTACCGCCGCATCGACGACGACTTCATCGACCCCACCGTCTTCCGCAAAGACTCGTGCCTCGGCGTCCCCGGCATCGTCGAGGCTTATCGGAAAGGCAACGTCAACCTCGCCAACGCCATCGGCACCGGCGTCGCCGACGACAAGGTCGTCTATTACTTCGTCCCGCGGATGATCAAATTCTATCTCGGCGAAGAACCCCTCCTCCCGAACGTGCAGACTTACTTAACGATGTTTGAAGAGGATCGTAAGTATGTCCTCGATAACATCGCCAACTTAGTCGTAAAGAGCGCCAACGAGAGCGGCGGCTACGGCATGCTCATCGGCCCGCACGCCACTCGGGAGGAGCACGAGACATTCCGCCAGGCCATCCGCAAAGACCCGCGCAATTACGTCGCCCAACCCGTCATCTCCCTCTCCCGCGCCCCCAGCTATTGCGGCGACGGCGTCATCGAAGGCCGCCACATCGACCTCCGCCCCTACATCCTCAGCGGCGAAACAACCACCATCATTCCCGGCGGCCTCACCCGCGTCGCCCTCCGCAAAGGCTCCCTCGTCGTGAACTCCTCGCAAGGTGGTGGGTCGAAGGATACGTGGGTCGTGGATGAGGAGTAAGGCGATGCGCGCGCAATCGCCCCCTCGTGACCAAGCTCCAGCTTGGTCACGCACTTGTCTTGGAAGCTCTGCTTCCCAGCGTCGGCATCTGAGCGGGGCGCTCGCGCGTGATCCACGCCGACGAAGCAGAGCTTCGCAGACAGCGGCATTACCAAGCAGGAGCTTGGTAACGAGGAGATCATTATGTGCACTCTTTTAATCACCACGCTGGCTCTGCTCGGTAACATTGCATTGACGTTGTCCGTACGTTCCGCACCCTTCGAGACGCTCCCGGATGATCGCATTCGACACACCGTTTCGGGTTTCATTTTTCCGAAGCGCATTGGTGTTTTCGAGCGCGAAAAAATGAAGGAGTATAACCAAGCTGGATCGGACGTTTCGGCTGGCTACAACGCGGGAGTCCTGATCGCGGCCACAGTGTATGTTTACCCAGCCCCTAGCGAATCGAACGCAGAAGACCTTGCGCGGGAGTGGGCCTCCAAGCGATCCGAGGTCTTGCAGGGACATCAGGAAATTGCGGTTCTCTCGGAGAACCCTGCGACTGTTACTCAAGGCCACAAAAAGCATGTCGGGCGGCGAGCCTTTTTTTCTTTTCGCGATACTTTCGCCCACACGCTGCAAGATGTGAAATCTCAGTTACTGGTTTTCCAAGACGGCCCGGTCTTCGTCGAGTATCGCTTTACTTACCGTCGGGATAACTCAAAAGCAGCAGAGGAGCAAATTGAGCGTTTTATTCACGACTGGTCTTGGCGTTAACACTGGAAGGCTTAGGCTCAACTTTGGAAATGCAACATAGGTTGCAACCTTCTCCCCTCACGGCACCCGCTTCCCGGTGATGCGGCGTTTCTTGTCGAAGTCCAGCACCTCGAAACTCAGGTAGTCCGGCGCGAAGGTCAGCACCGCGGCCTGCCCTCTCGTGACCAAGCTCCTGCTTGGTCACGCCCTTGTCTGCGAAGCTCCGCTTCGTCCGGCAGCGAACGGAGACGGCGCGCGGCCCTCGCAGCCGCGCTCGCGAAGCTGGAGCTTCACAGACAGAACGGGGTTTCGACGGGAGCGTTGGACCGCCTACAGCTTCACGCCGAAGTCGTCGTCTTCACCGAGCGAGAGGACGAAGGCGGCGAGGAGCGCGATCACTTTCTCCACGTCCGCGAGGTCGGCCATCTCGACGACGCTGTGCATGTAGCGCAGCGGGAGCGAGACGAGGGCGCTGGGGATGCCGTCGCGCGAGTCGAAAATAACGTCGGTGTCGGTGCCGCTGTAGCGCGAACTGCTCTCGTGCTGGATGGCGATCTTCGCTTTCGCCGCGCAGGCGAGGACGCGGGCGATGACGGCGGGATGGTTGCAGGTGCCGTGGGTGATGGAGGGGCCGCCGCCGAGTTTGACTTCGCCATGCTGGGCGGCGTCGATGCCGGGGGTCTCGGTGGCGTGGGTGACATCGAGGACGACGCAGACATCGGGCCGGAGCCGGTGCGCGGCCATCTTTGCGCCGTGGCCGCCGATTTCCTCCATGACGGCGTTGACGGCGATGAGGGTGGCGCGGGGTTTCTTTTTCGCGCGGCTGAGGCGGGCGAGGACTTCGGCGATGATGAAGCCGCCGAGGCGGTTGTCGAGCGCGCGGCCGACGATGCGGTTTTTGCCGAAGGGTTCGGCGGCGTCGTGATAGACGGCGGGGTGGCCGACGCGGAGGCCGAGGGCGGCGACTTCCTTGGCGGTGCCCGCGCCGACATCGACGTAGAGTTCGTGGATTTTCGGCGCTTTCTCGTCGCCGAGGGAATCTTTGCGGAGGTGGATGGCGGTGTTGCCGATGATGCCGGCGACGGTGCCCTTTTCGCCGAGCAGATCGATGCGCCGCCCGCGCGCGGTGGCGGTGTCGCTGCCGCGGATGCGGTCGATGCGGAGCCAGCCTTCGGTGGTGATGTGTTGTATGATGAAGCCGTTCTCGTCGGCGTGCGCTTCGAGCCTGACGCGGCGCGGTGTTTTGGCGGTGCCGTCGAGGGTGGCCCAGGCGGTGCCGTAGGCGTCGTTTTCCACGCGGTCGGCAAAGCGGCGCGCGGAGGCGGCCCACTTGCGCTGGCCGGGCAGCTCGAAGCCGGTGGGGCTGGGGGTGTTGAGGAGGTCGAAGAGGAAGGTGCGGGCGGCGGTGTCCATGCGCGGATGCTGCGCGAGGCCCGGATCGCGGAGAAGACAGATTTTTACCGCAGAGGCGCAGAGGACGCAGAGGGCGGAAAACAAAATCAATCCCTCTGCGTTTCTCTCATTTCCCTCTGCGCCTCTGCGGTTAAAAAAACGCGCGGCAGCGAGGTGACGTTTCGGTGACAGCGGGGCGCGCGCTTGCGAGGGGCGCGGGCCGCGTGCAAGGTGCGCGGACTTTTCCATGAAAACCAAAGTGCTCTTCGTCTGCATCCACAATAGTGCGCGCTCGCAAATGGCCGAGGCGTGGCTGAACCACTCATGCCCGGAGTTTTTCCAGGCGAGCAGCGCGGGAATCGAGCCGGGGACGCTGAATCCGCTGGTGGTCGAGGCGATGGCGGAGGAGGGCATCGACATCTCGCGGCAGGTGCCGCAAGGCGTGTGGGATGTTTTCAAAGGCGGCGAGACTTTCGGCTACCTCATTACGGTCTGCGATGAGACGAGCGCGGAGCGGTGCCCGGTTTTTCCCGGCAGCGGCATCCGGCTGCACTGGGGCTTTCCCGATCCGTCCACGCTCGCGGGCACGCGCGAGGAAAAGCTCGCGGAGGTGCGAAAAATCCGGGACGTGATCCGGGCGAAAGTAGAGGCGTGGTGCGCGGAGAAATGCGCGCCGGAGGCGGCCCGATGAAGCGCGCATGTTTCGCGGAGTTCCTCGGCACGGCGGCGCTCGTTTTCGCGGGAACCGGCGCGATCATCATCGACGACGTGAGCCACGGCGCGATTACGCATGTCGGCGTGGCGATGACCTTCGGGCTGATCGTGCTGGCGATGATCTATACGCTGGGCGACATCTCCGGCGCGCACCTGAATCCCGCAGTGACGCTCGCCTTCTGGCGCGCACGCCGCTTCGAGGGCGCGCGCGTTTTGCCCTACATCGGCAGCCAGCTCGGCGGCGCGCTGCTCGCGAGCGGACTGCTCCGCGCGCTCTTTCCCGCGCACGCCACGCTCGGCGCGACACTGCCCGCGGGCTCCGCCGCGCAGTCGTTCATTTTGGAAACCGTGCTCACGTTTCTGCTCATGTTTGTGATCCTGAATGTCTCCACGGGCGCGAAGGAAAAAGGACTCACCGCGGGCGTGGCCATCGGCGCGGTCATCATGCTCGAAGCGATGTTCGCGGGGCCGATCTGCGGCGCGTCGATGAACCCCGCGCGCTCCCTCGCCCCGGCGCTCGTCTCGGGACACCTCGGCGCGGTGTGGATTTACCTCCTTGCGCCGACGCTCGGTGCGTGGCTCGCCGTCGCCGGCTGCCGCGGCGTGCAGCCCGCAGGCTGCTGCCGCGCCCCGGCCTCCGCGTGACCGGCGGATTTCGGGTTGGGTTTTCGGCGAGAATGCGCGATAAATGACGCCCTTCCGTTTTCCACAAGCCATGACGACTCTCCGCCTCGCCCTCACCGTCCTCGTCGCTGCCGGCGCGCTGCCGCTCTTCGCCGCCGAGGATGCGCTCAAGTCCTTCACGCCGGACAAACCGGGCCTGCGCTTCATCCCGTCCACGCCCGCGCCGCCGTCGCCGAATCGCGGAAAAGTGTATCCACCCGCCTACATCCAGGCGGTGAACGAAGTCTTCCGCGCCTTCCGCACACGCGACTGGCCGCGCACTTTGGAGGCGCTCGACAAGGCCGACAAAATCCTCCCGCCTACGCCCATGACGCTGAACACGCGCGGCGCGATCGCGATCGAGGAGCGAAAATTTGAGGAAGGCGCGCGGCTCTGCGAGGAGGCGCTCACGCTCGACCCGAAATTCTACGCCGCGCGCTTCAACCTCGCTGAAATCCCGCTGGTGCAGGGCCGCTACGCGGAGTCGCGGAAGATGTTCGAGAAATTCATCCGCGAGAATCCGAAGGACGAGCTGGCGCGCTTCCGCATCTTCCTCACCCTGCTGCTCGAAAAAAACTACGACGACGCCCGGCGCGCGATCGACCAGATCCCTTTCCCCGGCGACACGCCCGCCTATTACTACGCGAATGCCGGCTGGGAATTCGCCCACGCAAGCCCCGACGAGGCGAAGAAATGGCTCGGTCGGGCCGAGTGGACTTTCGGCCCCGACAAATGCGCGATGTTCGCCGATTCCTTTTACGAGATCGGCTGGATGAAACGCGCGGAAGTGAAAAAGGCGGAGCTCGCACCCGCACCGGCGCCCCAGCCCGCGCCGGCCCCGCTCAGCCTCGTGCCGCCGCCCTGAGCGGCTGTCCTGGAAGCGACCGGCACGCGCCTTTGCTCGGCCTTGTTTCTCCCATCCGCTTTTTGAAAACCGGACATTCGCCGGCGTCGGCGGCTCTTCGGAAATTGGCCCTGCCGGGCCGCATCGTCCGGCCTTTGCCGCCGTCTGGCATGAGTTACGGCGCGATCTTCCAAAGACGCGTTTCCGAGCGCAGGTACAGCGCGCCATCCGCCACCGCCGGCGACGCCAGGGTGCGCTCGCCGAGGTCGTTTTTCGCCAGCAGCTCGAAGGTCTTCCCCGCCTTCACCACGAAGCCGACCCCCGCCTCGTTTTGAAAATACACGCGGCCCTCCGCAGCCACCGGCGATGCGGAGAAGCCTCCACCGAGCCGTTCGCTCCACAGCATGTCGCCGGTGCGCGCGTCGGCGCAGGTCACGATCCCGGCGTCGGAGACAAAGTACAGCTCATCGCCGAGCACGAGCGTGGAGGCCGAGTGCGGGGCGCCTTTGCGGCACGACCACGCAACATTCGTGGCGCTCGCATCGCCGCTGGCACCGTCGGGTTTGATCGCATAGAGCACCGGCACGTCGAAGCTCGAGCTGACAAAGAGCAGCCCATGCGCGAAGACCGGGCGCGGGACGACCGAGTAGCCCTCGCCGTAGCAGACGCGCCAAAGTTCGCGGCCGTCTTTCACATCGTAGCCGCCCACGAATCCGCTGCCGGGACTGATGATCTGCGTCGCGCCAGCCACCTGGATCGCGAGCGGTGTGGAAAAGGAGAACGGCTTCTTCGCCGGCGTCTGGCGCGGGGTTTTCCACCGCAGCGCGCCGGTCGCGGCGTCGAGCGCAGCGACGAACGGATCCTGCGCGCCGTCGCCACTGAACACCAGCGCATCGCCCACAAGAATCGGCGAACCGCCGGTGCCGTGGACCGGCGGATAAGGGAGATCGGTCTGCCGCCACACCACCTTTCCCGCGAGATCGAGCGCCGCCGTGCCGAGGTGCCCGAAGTGGACGAAGAGCCGGTCTGCCGTCACCA
>JAYWEP010000309.1:0-5374 GCA_043779205.1 Chthoniobacter sp.
AGCACGATCGGCACGCCATTGAGACTCGGGCCGGACTTGTCCAGCACCACGTCGAAATTTTCCGCCTTCACCCGGTCGGCGACGACCTTGTTGATCTCCTCGACGATCCCGGCGCGCATGCGCACGGACTGCTCCTGGAGCTGCTTCTCGCGCGACTGCTGAAACTCGCGGATTTCGCGATCCATGTTCTGCAGCTCGCCGGCTTTCTCGGTGCGCACCTTGGCCTTCTGCTCCTTGGCGTCCTTGCTTAGCTCCGGCTTATTGATTTCCTCGTCGAGTTTCTTGACCTCATCGAGGGTCTTCTTGGCGATGTCCATGCGATCCTCCAGCTCCTTCTTCGCGGTGTTCCGGGCTTCGTTGATCTTGGCCTCGGCGTCCTTGGTCTTGTAGTAGGACTCGAAGACTTTCTTCATGTCCACGGTGCCGATCTTGATGTTTTGCGCGGAGGCGCCAGCCGAGCCGAGGACGGCGGCGGCGAGTGCAAGGATGATGTGTTTTTTCATGTGTGTTGAGGTTGGGTGATTTGGGATTGGCTGAGACTCGCGGCGGGTGGGTTCGTTCAAAATTGGTAGCCGATGTTGAAGTTGAAGCGCCCGCTGCCGCTGGTGAACTCGTCTTTTTGCAGCGGAACGCCCCAGTCGATGCGCACCGGGCCGATGGGCAGGTCGAGGCGCACGCCGATGCCGACGTCGCTGTTCACGGCGCCGCCGAAATTGTAGGCGCTCTCGCCGACGGAGCCGATGTCGTAGAAAACCGCCGCGCGCACTTTGTCCACCACGGGCACGGTGACCTCCGTGGTGAAGCGCCAGAGCGATTTGCCGCCGATGGGCTCGCCGTTCACGTCCTTCGGGCCGACGTCGCGGAACTTGAAGCCGCGCAGGTTATTCGCGCCGCCGAGGAAGAGCCGGTCGAAGATCGGCACGCGGTCGCCGCCCGCCCAGGTGTTCACGCCGGCGAGTTCGCCGTTGAAGGTGAGGATGGTGTCGAAGGGCAGCAGGAAGTATTGCGAGCCTTCGAGATCGAAGCCGTAGATGTCCGTGCCGCCGCCGAGAAAACCGCCCGCACCATAGACCCCAAGGTCGGCCCGATGACCGTGCCGGGTGAGAAAGACGGAATCGCGCGTGTCGTGTGTCAGCCCTGCGGCGATCTTGCTTTCCACGCGGCTGCCGGCCTCGTCCTTGATCGTCTGAGAGGCGTCCGCCGCGACTTTCTGGATGGTGATGTCCTGCAGCGTGTAGCTGATGCGCCCGGTGAGGAATTCCGCGAGCCGCTTGCGGGCCGAGAGGTCGAAGCCGTAGCGCCGCTCGTCATAGACCTGCGAGACAAAGGAGGCCTCGCGGTAGAAAAGTTCGCCCCCCACCGCGATTTCGCGATCCAGGAAATACGGCTCGGTGAGCGAGAGGACGAAGTCCTTGCGCCGCGTGCCGTACTGGATGCGCATGCGGAATTTCTGGCCGCCGCCGGTGAAGTAAGGCCAGCGCGTGATGTCGAAGTTACCCTGCGTGATTTCCGCAAAGCCGAGCAGGTTGTCGATCGAGCTGAAGCCCGCGCCGAAGTTGAACGACCCGGTGCGTTTTTCCTCCACGAGCACGTTCAAATCCTTGCGCCCCGGCACCAGCGTGTCCGCCGGATAGGTGTCCACCTTCGAGAAGTAATTCAGGTTCATCAGCCGCTGCTTGCCCGCGTCCACGCGCACCGTGTTAAAGACCTCGCCGGGCGTCAGCGGCAGCTCGCGGCGGATGACCTTGTCTTTGGTCCGCGTGTTACCCGAGATATTGATGTGCTCGAGATAGCTCTGCACGCCTTCGTCCATGTTAAAGGTCACGTCGATGATGTGGCCCGCCGCCGGCGTGGTATTCGCGCCCGCCTGGAAGTCGATGTAGCCGCGCGTGCCGTAGAGATCCTGCACCGCCTTCACATCGGCGCGCACATTCTGCGGCGTATAAACCTCGCCCGTCTTCACCTTCGCCCCGGCGGTGATGTCATCGAGCGTGAAAACCTTCGCGCCGACATAGGTCACCTTACCCACATGGTATTGCTCACCCTCCGTGACGGAGAAAGCCACATCCACCTTGGCCCCGTCCCGCCGCACCTGCGGCGCGGCGACTTTCGCATCCATGTAGCCCCGGCTCTGGTAGAGATCGCGGATCGCCGCCACATCCCCGTCGAGCTGCTCCGAATTCAGCCGCCCCGCGCCGCTCGTGAAAAGATTCAGCACCCCCTTCTTCTGGGTCTTCACGACCTTGCGGATGTCCTTGGTCTTGATCGCGCTGTTGCCCTCGAAAGTCACTGAGCGGATCGCCGTCTTGCCACCTTCATTGACGGTGAAAGTCACATGCGCCGTGCCGAGCTTCTCATTGACCTCGGTCTTGTAGCTCACCTCCGCCTCAGTGAAGCCTTTGTCCGCATAGTATTTGGAAATCTTCTCCTTGTCCGCCTGGAGGTTCGTCTCGTTCAGCGTGTCGCCGGGCTTGGCGCTGATTTCCTTGCGGATGCGGCTCTGCTTGAGCTGCTGCACCCCGACCAGCACGACCTCGGCGATCTGCGCCTTCGACTGCACGACCACGATCACCTTCACCCCGTCCTTCAGCGGCTCGCCGAAAATGCGGACGTTCGAGACATTGCCCGTCGCGTAAAGATTGCGGATGTCCTCCTCGACGACCTGCTCGGAATACGGCCGGCCCACCCGCGTCCGCATGTTCGCCAGGATCTTCTCCTTGCTCACCGTGCTCGCCCCGGCGTACTGCACGTCGATCGTCCGCACGATCGGGGCCGCGGGTGCCGTGGGCAGCGCGCCGCCCGGCATCAGCGGCGGCGTCTGCGCGCGGACGGCCAACGGTTCGGCGAGCACGGCGGAAAGCACGATGACGGCGGGATAAAGGGGACGGAAATTCATGGGCGATGGTGGGTGTGAAAAACCGCCGGAGAGCACTCTCCCGGCGGAAACCCGCGTATAAGAGGGGTTGCGGTGGGGAGCGTCAAGCACGGGATTTGGAATGACGAATGACGGATGACGGATGACGAAAAAAAAACGGATGACAAATCGCCAGACATTCGCCGCACACTTCGGCCTTCGATCCTCGTCATTCGTCATTCGTCATTCTCCATTGCCCCCCCGCCCCGCGTGTGCCACTTCTCGCGGGTGCGCTTTCTCCTCCCCATCCCGCTCCTGCTCGCGCTCCTCAGCGCGGGCTGCGCGTCCGGTCACAAGACGGCGCAGCAGCAGGACGCTGCCGAGAGGGTTGAAAACAGCCGCCTACTGGAGCAGCGGCGCGTGCTCGCGGCGGAAAATGGCGAGACGGGTTCGAAGCGTGGAGCGGAGATTCTCCTCATCGACAAATTCAAGGCTTACGACCCCAGCCGCAGTTCCGTCGGCGGGCGGACCTACGACACCGGCAAGGCGCGGGTCAAGGAATTCTATTACGACCAAAAGGCCCATCCCGGCAGCTATGGGACACGCGATTTCTACGGTTCAAAAAAGGCCTGGGCGGGCGACATGAAATTCGCCGCCCGCGACGCGAATACGCACGGCAAATACGCCATCCCGAATGCCACGAAAGCCGCCGACACCAAGACCGCGACGACGAAGGAAGCATGGGACGCGGGCAAGACTGCGGCGACGAAAGGACTTTACGACGGGAAGCGCGAATATCTCGGCCCGGAGAGCACGAAACTCCGCACGCCGATCGATCCCGCGAGCCAGGGCGACTGGCGCAGCGCCGGTCGCGAATCCGTGGTCAACTCGGTCAACTCCGTGGAAAAATTCAGCACCCTCAAGCCGCTCACGATCGAGGACATCCGCGAGCTTTTGAATAAGAACAAGTAGGGGGCTGTTTCCGGTAGGGACGGCACTCCGTGCCGTCCGGGGCGGGCGTAGCGAGGCGGCGGGCGCGGCTTCACGTTCGCGGACGGCACGGAGTGCCATCCCTACCGCTGCGCCATCCTGCCATTTTCGTGCTCGCCTCACCCGCCGCGCGGCATTTATCCAAAGCGATGAACGCCCTATGCCGTCACCCGAAGAGCAACTCCAAATCCTCAAACGCGGCTCCGCGAAAATCATCAGCGAAGAGGACCTGCTCGCCAAACTCCGGCTCGGCCGCCCGCTCAATATCAAGCTCGGCGTCGATCCCACCGCGCCGGACATCCATCTCGGCTTCACCGTGGCGCTGCAAAAACTGCGGCAGTTCCAGGATCTCGGCCACCAGGCCATCCTCATCATCGGCGACTTCACCGCCATGATCGGCGACCCCACGGGCCGGTCGAAAGCGCGCCCGCAATTGTCGCACGACCAGATCATGGGCAACGCCAAAAGCTTCCAGGCGCAGGCTTTCAAAATCCTCGATCCCTGCCGCACGCGCACCGTCTTCAATGGCGAGTGGTTCGAGATGATGACCTTTGAGCAGGTCATGAAACTCAACGCCCGCGTGACCCTCCAGCAGATGCTCCAGCGCGAGGATTTCAAAAGCCGCATCGACCGCGGCGAGGCCGTGCATCTCCACGAAATCCAGTACCCCATCATGCAGGGCTGGGATTCCGTGGTCGTGCGGGCGGATGTGGAAATCGGCGGCACCGATCAGCTTTTCAATATCCTCGTCGGGCGCGACCTCCAGCGCGAGGAGGGGCAGCCGCAGCAGGTCGTCTTTCTCATGCCGCTGCTCGAGGGGCTCGACGGCGTGCAGAAGATGTCGAAAAGCCTCGGCAACTACGTCGGCGTGAACGAGCCGCCCGCGGAGATCTTTGGCAAGCTGATGAGCATCTCCGACGAACTCATGGCGCGCTACTACCTGCTCCTCCTCGGCGAGCCCGTGCCCGCCGGGCACCCCATGGACGCGAAGAAGCAGCTCGCCCGCCGCATCGTCGAGCGCTACCACGGCGCAGACGCGGGCGCGGCGGCGCTGGCGGATTTCAACACCCGCTTCAGCAAGCGCGACCTCGCCAGTGCCGAGCTGCCGATCCTGTCGCTGTCAGGCTTGGCGGGCGACATCGTCTCGGTGGTCGTCGCGGGCTACGCGCAGTGTTTTCAAATCGTGAAATCGCGCGGCGATGCGCGGCGGCTCGTCGAGCAGGGCAGCGTGCAGCTCCGCGAGGAAAAGATCACCGACCCGAAAACCGCGCCCGCCCTCCATCCCGACGACGTCCTCAAACTCGACAAAACCCGCGCGGTCCGAATCGGGTGAGCCTTTTGAAAAAAGTTACCGTCCACACCGACGGCGGGTGCGAGGGAAACCCCGGCCCCGGCGGCTGGGCTGCGGTGCTGGAGTGCGACGGCCGCACCAAGGAAGTGAGCGGCGGCGAGGCCGCGACGACGAATAACCGCATGGAACTCCGCGCCTCCATCGCCGCGCTTGAGGCCCTCACCGCGCCGTGCGAAGTC
>JAYWEP010000310.1:0-5276 GCA_043779205.1 Chthoniobacter sp.
TTGGGTTATGCCCAAGCGCGCCAACAAATCATCCGCGTGCAGCGCATCCGGCGAACTCACGAGGCGATAGCCAAAATGTGGACTGGCCGCGATGTCGTAGCCGACTTGGCGCAATTCCTCAATGCGCGCCCAGATCGCCGCACGACTGATGCCCAACTGTTCCGCGAGCTGCGCGCCGGAGACGCCGTCAGGGTTGGCGCGCAGAGCGGAAAGAATTTTGGCGTCCGTGGTCATCAGCTTTCAAAATCTAAGCCGATGTCTACCGCGCGCGCGGAATGCGTGAGCGCGCCGACGGAGATGAAATCAACGCCGGTCGCGGCGATGGCGCCGACGGTCGCGAGGGTCACGCCGCCGCTCGCTTCAAACTGCACGCGGCCCGCGCCGAGCGCGACGGCCTCGGACATCTGCGCGCAGGTCATGTTGTCGAGAAGGATGACATCCACGCCCGCGAGCGCGAGGAAGCGGCGCACCTGCTCCAGCGTGTCGGCTTCCAGCTCCACGCGGAGGCCGGGGTTTTCGTCGCGGAACCTGCGGATGGCCGCCGGCAGATGATCCGGCGGCGTGCCGGTGGCGAGGTGATTGTCTTTCACCATGACCATGTCGTAGAGCCCGAAGCGGTGGTTCACGCCGCCGCCCGCGACGACCGCCGCCTTTTCCAGCGCGCGCAGGCCGGGCGTGGTTTTGCGCGTGTCGAGGATGCGCGCGCGCGTGCCGGCGACGGCCCCGACAAAGCGCCGCGTGAGCGTGGCCGTGCCGGAAAGGCGCTGGATGAAATTCAACGCCACGCGCTCGGCGGTGAGGATCGAGCGCACCGCACCGCTGATTTCGAGCACCGTGTCGCCTTTCAGCAAAGCCGCACCGTCTTCCCGGACGATGCGCACTTCGAGTTGAGGATCGACGCGCCGGAAAACTTCCGCGCACGTCCCGATGCCCGCCGCGACCGCGGGTTCCTTCGCAAAAATCCGCGCGCTCTTTCGCTCGCTGCCGACGAAATAACGCGACGTGAGATCGCCCGAGCCGATGTCCTCGGCGAGCGCGACGGCGACGGGATCGTGCGGGGAAAGTTGACGGTTGAGAGTTAAGGGTTGAGAGCCGGTCATGGGTTGCTGAAAACGTGAAACAGAAAATCCGTCGGGAAAAATTGCCGCCTCTTCATTCCGTTAATTTGGTCAAATTCCGTTAATTCCGTCCTAAAAAACAAAACGGAATTAACGGAATTTTGCCAAATTAACGGAATGGTTTTTCAGCGACGGTGCTCAACTTTCCTCAAAACAGCTCCGGCTCCGGCGCGCGAAAAACGCTCTGGCCGCGGACAAACGTCTCCAGCACGGCGTGCGGACCGCCGCGGTAGATGCAGACGCTGGCGAGGTCTTCGCCGGAGACATCGTTCACAGTCTTCGAGCTCTGGCGGTAGGGGAGCAGCGCGGCGTAATCCATGACGGTGAGGTCGGCTTCCTTGCCGATGTCGAAGCTGCCGATGACCGCGCCTTTGCCCAGCGCCTCGGCGGCACCCTGCGTGGCCATGTGGAGCGCGGCGGTGGGCGTCGGAATGGGTGTTTCCTTTTCGTAAAAGCTGCGCGCCTTCTGCGACTCGATGGCCGAGCGCATGACCTGCCACATGTTCAGCTCCGGGCCGGCGGCGACATCGCTGCCGAGGCCGACGCGCAGGCCGGCGGCGCGGATTTTTTCCAGCGGGAGGATGCCGCTGCGGAGGAAAAGATTCGCCGTCGGGCAATGCGCGACGCTGGCTCCGGCGGCGGCGATGGCGGCGCGCTCGCGGTCGCTGAGGTGCAGGCAGTGGCCGAGCACGGTGCGCGGGGTGAGGAGGCCGCATTTCTCGTACACGTCGGTGTAGTCGCATGCGGCGGGGAACTGATGCTTCACCTTCTCGATCTCCTCCAGATTCTCCGCGAGATGCGTCTGGATGTAGGCGCCGTATTTCGCCGCGAGTTCGGCGGCGGTGCGCATGAGTTTTTCGCTGCACGCCACGGCGAAGCGCGGGCTGAACGCGTACTCGATCAAGCCGCCCGCCGCGCCGTGCCAGGTCTTGCAGAGGCGCTCGCTTTCGTGGAGCGATATGGACGCGATCTTCGTCGGCTGGAGCTGCCCGTAGCTGCCCACGTCCATCATCATTTTGCCCATGATGATGCGCAGCCCGCTCGCCGCGGCGGCGTGAAACGCGGCCTCGCATGAGTCCTCAAAGACCGCGGTGTAGAGCATCGCCGTGGTCGTGCCGTGGCGCGCGAGTTCGGAGAAAAATGCGCCCGCTTCGCGCCGGCCTTTCGCGCCGGTGAATTCGCGCTCCAGCGGGAAGATGTGCTGCCGCAGCCACGGGAGCAGGTCGCCGCCGCCGCGCGCGACCGCCGGGTATTGCGGGACGTGGGCATGGAGGTCGATGAGGCCGGGAAAAATCGCCGAGCGCGGGGAGTGCCGCCAGCGCACGGGCTGCGCGCGCGGCTTTCGGGAAAGCGAGGCGTAGTCACCGACCTCGGCGATGAGCCCGCCGTCGATGATCAGCGCGCCGTCGCTCCATGAGCGGAGGCGGCCAAACTCGGGCGCATCAATGAGAAAGCCGCGGATGCCGAGCAGCGGAGCGTCGGGATTCATCGCGCGGTGCGGGTGGACATGGCGCGGAGGCTAGCGGGCGGGGAAATGCGGGTCAACGAAAGGGAATCGCCGGAAAAGAAAATCCGGGCCGCGCATATTGAGGAAACACACAAAATTCAACATGCACGACCCGGTTAATTTCCCCTAAACAGTCATCTCAGACCGCGCTCTTTCCCGTCCGTTCAAAGCCGTGCAAAGTTTTTTTCACCACTCGCACGGGGCCCGGATTCGCGGATTGCCAGACCGGCTTCCGCCCGCTAAATCCGCCGTCACTTATGGACAACACGCCTCCCCCGCCGATGCACGGACAGCCCTATGCCGGCCTCACGCCGCCGCAAAACGCCGGCATCGCCATCGCCAGCCTCGTGCTCGGCTGCCTCGGCTTTATCACCTGCGGACTGACGAGCATTCCCGCGGTCATTTGCGGGCACCTCGCGCTGGGCCGGATCGGGAAATCCGGCGGACACCTGACCGGCAGCGGCATGGCGATCGGCGGATTGGTCACGGGCTATCTGACCGTCGCGCTGATGGTGCTTTTGGGAATCCCAATGCTCGCCGGCATCGCCCTGCCGGTTTTCGGCGAAGTGAGGGAGCGCGGAATGCAAACGAAAGCACTCAGCCAGCTCAAACAGGTCGGCGATGCCTGTCAAAAATACGCCCGCGACAACGACGGCAAGTTTCCCGCGAAGCTGGATGAGCTCGTGCCGAAATATCTGCCCGACGCCAGCCTGCTCGGCTGCCCGTATCCCGATCCGAAAAATCCGGTGGCCTACGATTATTTTGGCGGCAGCACCAGCGATGCGCCGAAGACCATTCTCGCGGCGAGCCCCGCCGCCGAGGGCAAGGGCCGCATCTTTTTGTATGTGGACGGGAGCGCAGAGGTCAAAAGCCGCACCCGGCTCAAGCAGGAGAAATAGGTAGGGACGGCACTCCGTGCCGTCCGGGGCGAGCGCAGCGAGGCGGCGGGTGGGTTGCGCGCGGCGTCCGAAGCGCCCACCGCCTCGCGATGCTCGCCCGACGGACGGCACGGAGTGCCGTCCCTACCCGGCTCCGCCGACTTCCTGCGCGCGAGCGCTAACCCGCCGCCTCGGCGGCAAGCGTGGCGCAGCCGATCATGCCCGCCTCGTTGCCGAGGGCGGCGGGGACGATGCGCAGATTATCGTGAAAGAGCGCGGTCGTGCGCAGGCGGACGATGCGGCGAATCGGCTCGAAAAGGAGGTCGCCGGCATTGGCCACGCCGCCGCCGATGACGATGGCGTCGGGGTTCAAAATCCAAATCGCGTTCACCAGGGCGCAGCCGATCTCGGCCCCGACCCGGTCCCACATGGCGAGGGCGACGGGGTCGCCGCCGTGGGCCGCGTGTTCGAGGTCGCGCGGCGTGCATTTCTCCAGCGGCACCTCGCGCCCGGCGTCGCGGTACATCTGCGCGGCGCGCTCGGCGATTTGGTGATTGCCCACGTATTCCTCCAGTCCGCCGCGATCGCCGTACGGCCCCGGCACGCCGCGGTAATCAATGCTCGCGTGGCCGATTTCACCCGCTCCGAGCTGCGCGCCGCGGTAGAGCCGTCCGTCGAGGATGAGCCCGCCGCCGACGCCCGTGCCGAGGGTGATGCAGATGACATGGCGGCCATCCTGCGCGGCCCCGTAACTAAACTCGCCGTAGGCCATGGCCTTGGCGTCGTTTTCGATGATCACCGGCAGGCCGGTGCGCTCGGCGAGGATCGCGCGGAGCGGCACCTCGTCCCAGCCCTCGACGTTGGTCAACTCGTGGACAATGCCGTTCACGCTATCGACAAAACCCGGCAGCCCCACGCCGACCGCCGCGACCTCGGGGTGCGCGCCGCGCAGGGCCGCGATGACGCGCAGGATTTCGTCGATCAGCGATTTTGCGGTGGTGTGCAAGGCCGTGTCGATGGGCTCGCCGTGCGCGAGCAGGCGGCCCTCCTGCACGACCGCCGATTTGATGCTGGTTCCGCCGAAATCAATGCCGATGGCTGTGCGCGTGGTCTTCATGGAGCTGAAAAGGAGACTGCGGGAAGGGCGGGCGAATCGTCAACAGCGGGCCGCGCGGCGCGGAAAATTCGCGCTCATCGCAATGGTCTGGAATATCGCGAAAGCTCACACTACTGCTTTGCGCCCGATGTACGTCCGCCCCGCCCTCACGCCGCCGCTCGATCCCGGTTTCGTCCCCGCCGAGCTGTGGAACCGCGCCTACCGCGCGCGCTGCGAAGCAAGTGCCGGCGGGCATCCCCTGGCTATCGCGCTGGAGCGGACGGATGGGACGGTGTCGCGCTTCGACACGCGGGTGCTGCCGCCCGCGGGCGAAAACGTGGCGCTCAATCGCAAGTACGTGGAGCGGCTCGTGAAGTTCCTGCTGTGGGCGCGCGGCGGGTGGCGCGTAATGATCGGCGGGGATGCGGCGATCGCGGAAATGGTGCGCAGCATCTACGCGGCGAACGGCGAACGGGCGTTCGACTGGGATTTCATGGGCGCGAAAATCTACGGGCGCGAGATGGTCGTGGAGTCGCGCGAACTCGCGGAGATGCCAGCGGCGCGCGAGATTTCCGTCCCGCTCGGGCGGCATCTTGATGGATGCCGCATCGGCTTCGATCTCGGCGGGTCGGATCGGAAATGCGCGGCGGTGATCGACGGCGAGGTGGTCTTTTCCG
>JAYWEP010000311.1:0-15022 GCA_043779205.1 Chthoniobacter sp.
CGCCGGCATGTCGATGATGTGAAAGCGGTCGATGATGTCAGTTTCACCATCGAGTCCGGTACGACCGTCGGACTCGTGGGCGAAAGCGGGAGCGGCAAATCGACGATCGGGAAAACGATCCTCAAGCTCGTCCCGGCGACGAGCGGGCAGATTCTTTTCGACGGGCGCGATATTCTGCCGATGAGCGAAAATGAATTCCGCCCGCTGCGCCGCGAGGTGCAGATGATTTTCCAGGATCCCTTCGGCTCGCTGAATCCGCGGCACACCATTTTCCAAATCGTCGGCGAGGCGCTCGAAATCCATTTCCCCGCGATGAACCGCGGCGACCGCCGCGAGCGCGTGAACGAGCTGATGAAACAAGTCGGGCTGAAGCCGGAGATGATGGAGCGTTACCCGCACGAGTTCAGCGGCGGGCAGCGGCAGCGCATCGGCATCGCGCGGGCGCTGGCGGTGAAGCCGAAGTTCATCGTCTGCGACGAGCCCGTGAGCGCGCTCGACGTGAGCGTGCAGGCGCAGATCGTCAATCTCCTGCAAGACCTCCAGGCCGAGCTCGGGCTGACCTATCTTTTCATCGCCCACGATCTCGCCGTGGTGGAGCACGTCAGCGATCATGTGCTGGTCATGTATCGCGGCAAGATCGTCGAGAGCGCCAGCGCCGAAGCCATCTACGAAGCCCCGCAGCACGACTACACGAAAAAGCTCCTCGCCGCCGTGCCGAAGTTCGCCTGATGCGCCTTCAATCTGAAATCTGAAATCATCAATCTGAAATTCCCATGACTCCCCTCATCAGAAAACTCCTCGGCATGAACTGGGTGCTCGTCGGCCTGAGCATCGCCCTCTGCATCCTCGGCGTCATCGCCGTCTATAGCGCCTCCGCTTTTCGCGACGACACCCTGTCCCAAAGCTACTGGCACAAGCAGGCCATCTTTGTCGGCGTAAGCCTCATCGTCTTTATGGTCACCAGCCTCATCGACTACCGCTGGGTGAAATGGGCCGCGCTGCCCATGTATCTCACGAGCATTTTTTTCATCATCCTCACCTACACGAAACTCGGCCAGGAGCACGGCGGCGCGAAGTGCTGGCTGAACCTGCCGGGCATCGGCACCTTCCAGCCTTCGCAAATGGCGGTCGTCGCCGGCGTGCTCACGGTCGCCCTTTTTCTCAGCCAATTCCGCAAGCTGCATCCGATGATGAAGCTCGTCTTCACCGGCGCGATCATCGGCGGGCCCATGCTCCTCATCCTCAAGCAGCCCGATGTCGGCATGACCCTCGTCTGGGTGCCGGTCATCATGTCCATGCTGCTGCTCTGCGGACTGCCGAAGCGCTACATCATCTCGCTCCTGCTCATCGCCACCGCCGCTGTGCCCGTGCTCATCCGCTTCGTCCTCAAGCCCTATCAGTACAAGCGCATCCTCGCCTTCATCGACCCGGCGATCGACCCGACGGGCGCAGCCTGGGCGATCAACCAGTCGCTCATCGCCATCGGCTCCGGCGGCTTTGCGGGCAAGGGATTCATGGCCACGGGCACCCAGGTCGAGCAGGGCTTCATCCCCGGCACCACCGTGCATACCGACTACATTTTCACGGCCATCGCCGAGCAGTTCGGGTTCGTCGGCGGCGTCGTGCTCATCGCGCTTTTCACTGTGCTCCTCCTCGCCTGCCTCGTCACCGCGCATCAGGCGGCGGATGAACTCGGCCTGCTCATCAGCATTGGCATCACGGCGCAGGTTTTCTTTCACGTCTATCAAAACATCGGCATGACCATTTCGCTCATGCCCATCACCGGCCTGCCGCTCCCGCTCATCAGCTACGGCGGCACGTTTTTGGTCATGGTCATGTTCGGCCTCGGGCTGGTGAACAGCGTCTGGGTCCACCGCAAAGCGCTGCCGGCGTAGCGTCGGTGGGGACGGCGCTTCCGTGCCGTCCCTACCCGGCTCCGCCGACTTCTTTCAGCGCTTCCCCACGACCGGACCGCGATCCTGAGCCGCTTCGAGATTCGGGCGTGCCTCACGATCCATGAACGCCAGCAGCACGATCACCACGAACGCCGCGACGAGCATCGCGCCCAGCCGCAGCGCCCACGGCTTGCCGGAAAAATCGGGTGCGGATTCGGCGGGCTGCGTTTCATTCATCGGGCCGCGAGACTAGCGGGCGCCGCGCTCACTTCCACAATTTCTCCCACCACTTTTTTCCCTCGCCCGACTTTCCCGCAGCAGTGGGCAGCTTCATCCGCTCGCGGATTTTCCCGATCTCCCAGCCGGTGAGCTGCGCGAGCGTCTGCGCCTCCTTGTCCTGCCGCTCCGGCAGCGCTTCGAGATACTTCTTCGCCGCGTCGCATTTCGGCTCGCCCTTCCACGGATGCCGCAGCACGTAGCGGCCCTGGAAATTCTCCCGGTCCCGCGTCTCCTGAAAGACGAGATCCTCCGGGAAATGCTTCCGGTCGTAGCGCACATGCAGCCGCGTGATGAAGACATCGCTGTTCGCCGGACGCGCCAGCGGATTGCGCCCCTCACCGCCGAGCCAGAACACGCCCAGCTTTTTCAGCTCCGCATTCGACAGCGGCTCCGCGGCGCACGGATCGCACCAGCCCATGTCCCACGCGTACTCGGTGAAAACGCAGTGCATGTTCTCCTTCCCCACCTGCTCGCTGAACATCGCCTTGTAGAAATCGGCAAACTCCTCCTTCACGAAAATCGGAATCTCCATCCCCGTCGGCAGCTTCACCGTGCGGTAGTTCACCGTCTCCACGCGGCCCTTGCGCGTGAGCGCAAAGACAAACAAATCCTGCGGCCCGTCCGCGTTCACCGTGCCGAGCCGGATGGGCAGCATGAATTTCGGACTCTCATACGCGACCTGCAGCGGGCGCAGATAATGAAACCCCGCCTTCGCCTTTTCCTCGAGGTTCACCTTCGCCACAAAGAACCGCATCTTCTGCTTGATGTAGCTCTCCAGAATCGGCCCCGCACCCTCGGGAATCTTGTAGCCGTTTTCCATCAGCCAAGTCTCCAGCCCGCCGCTCTGCTCCGCGGAAAGGATGAGGATGTCGTATTCGCCGACCGTGTATTCCGCCTCGATTTTCACGCCGAGCGCCCTGGCGTGCTCTGCATCGGCCGCCTTCGCCGCCGGAGCCGCCATGCCGCCTCGGCGGGCAAAAGTAGTCTCAATCGGCCGACACGGATCCTCATCGAAATACTCCACCAGCCGCGGCGCGGAGTAGGCGTCCAGATGCTCGACGAGCGCATTGTCCGCCACATGAATCTGCCCTTTCTCGATGAACGTCGGCACCGGAATCACCACCGCGAAATCCTTCGCCTCGCCCTCGAAATCATTCGCCATCGTCATCACCGTCTTGTCGTCCTCGCGCACGAGCACGACCTTCGAGGCCTTGTTGAAAAGTTTCGTATCCGCCTTCGCGACATAGAAGCCGCAGAAGGCGTGGGCGGCGAGCGGCGTGAGCGCGAACGCGAGGATGAGCAGTGGGATTTTTGTTTTCATATTGGGGATTGTTGAGCGTTGAGCGTTGAGCGTTGGACGTTGAGCGTTTCGATGCCGCGCCATTTCCACGAATAGCGCCTGCCCGGCAGCAGCCAGTCGATCAGCGGCACCGCGAGCGAAAGTCCCGCCAGCGACCACAGCAGACCATTCGTGCGAAACAGCCGGAACTGCACATACCACGCGCCATACGCCACCAGCGCCGCAAACACGATGCGCCCCGCGCGCGAATCCGGCGTCGTCTTCGGATCGCTGATCATGAAAAACGCGAAGAGCAGCAGCGCGCCGCTTTGCAGCCGGTGCAGCGGAATCGCCATCGGCTCGCCGAGCCAAAGCGAACGGCCAAACATCAGCGCGAGATAGAACCCGAGAAACGCCAGCGTCACATCGCTCCGCGCCGCGCGCATGACCACGAGCCCGCCGGCGCAGACCATCAGAAAACCAAAGAACGCCACATTCCCCCACTGCCCCGGCGAAACCCACACCGCGCCGTTCGTCGCCAGCATCATCGCCACGAGGCCGAAGTTCGTGGGATTGAAAAGATGCTTCCCGCGCCAGCGCAGCGTGAACTTCCCCGCGATCGTGATGACCGCACCCGCCGCCGCCAGCGCGAGCGAATTTGTCCGCAGCAGCAGGCAAAGCGACAGCCCCGAGATGAGCGCGCTGCGCGGATCAAAACGCTCCGCTTTCCCCAGCCGCGAGCACGCCCACTGCGTGAGCAAAACCCCGCCGAGCGTGAGCGCCGCCTGCGCCGCGCCGATCTCAAAATCCAGCCAGCCCATGCCATAAATCAGCAGCCCGGCGAGCGCCGTGATTTGGTAAATCCGGGGATCCATGCGCGCAGCGTGCCCACGCCGCCGCGGATGGGCAACGCGATTTTCGGCAGGGGCAGGAGCAGAGGTCACATCCGGTGAAACGGACGGCGATGCGCGAAAATTAGCGCGTCTGCCAAAATTGCGTTCCTCATCTCCATTCCGTTAATTTGGCAAAATTCCGTTAATTCCGTTTTGTTTTTTTGGGACGGAATTAACGGAATGGGTTTTAGGCAGAAACTCTGGCCGCCGGAAAACTCCCGCCCGTCCTCAGCGCAACACCAACCAAATGAACAGAACCACACCAAACGCGACCGCCGTCCACAACAGCCACGAGTTCCGCAGCGCCGCGCGATCCTCGCGCCCGCTGGCTTCGAGCGAAGCGGCCAGGTCGCGCTCCAGGCCCGCGACGGTCTCACGCCCGTGCTGCACCGCGGCGAGCGCCTGCGGCTGGTTCATCGGCGCGATGCCGCTGTCCGCGAGAAGTTGCCCGATCTTGCGGTAGGGATTGCCCTTCGCTTTTTCCACGCCGTCGCCCTCCTTCTCGACCGCCGCCTTTTCGCGCTCGCGATCCGCGATTTCCTTTTCCCGCGCGCCGTCCGCACCCTCAAACTCCGCACGCTGCGCGCGCAGTGTTTCATCCACCGCCGCCACCGCCAGCCGGCCCCGCGCGACCGACTCCTCCAGCGCGCGGACTTCATTCGCCGCCTGCTGCTGCCGCACGCGCAGATCGGTTTTCTCATTCGGGATCGCCACCGTCCGCTCGCGCAGCCGAATCACTTCATTGCGAATCTCCGCCGTCTGCGGCTCGATGCCGGCCACTTCCGCGTAGAGCTGACTGACCTCCCGCAGCTCGCGATCCAGCGCCGCGATGCTCTCGCCAAAATTCGCCCGCACCCGCTGCCGCGCCGCGAGCCGCTGCTCGGCCTCCCCGACCGGTCCCGCCACCTTCGCGCGCTCCGCTTCGAGCTGCGCGCGCGCTTCATCATGGCAGTGCCGCGCGGCCGCCCGCTCGTCCTGCAAACGCCGGATCGCGCGCGCCAGCGCGGCGCTCACATTGGTGAGCCGCGACTGTTCGCGCTCGAAATCCGTGAGCTGCCGGACGTGCTGCTGCGCCTCACCCTCAAAGTCCGCCTGCTGCCAGCCGAGCAGGCCGAGATCCGTCTCGGCGCGCGCCAGTTCCCGCCGGGCCATGAAGATCCTGATCCGGTGGGCCAGCCGGCCACAAATTCGGAACGCCTCGCGCAGGCCTGGCGCAAAATGGTTCACCCGTCAGTCTTCCGGCGTCGCGGCGAGCTTCGCCAAAATGCTGAAATCTTCGAGCGTCGTGGTGTCGCCGACGATGGCCTGGCCCGAGGCAATTTGCTTGAGCAGACGGCGCATGATTTTCCCCGAGCGCGTCTTCGGCAGCGATTCGGTGAAACGAATATCGTCCGGCGTCGCCACCGGGCCAATGACCGTACGCACATGTTTTTTCAACTCGCCGCGCAGCTCGGGAACCGGCTTCACGCCTTGCTTCAGCGTCACGAAGCAGACCACGGCCTGCCCTTTCAACTCGTCCGGCCGACCCACCACCGCCGCCTCCGCGACCGCCGGATGCGAGACGAGCGCGCCCTCGACTTCCGCGGTGCCGAGCCGGTGCCCGGCGACGTTCAGCACGTCGTCGATGCGCCCGATGATGAAGAAGTTTCCCAACTTGTCGCGCCGCGCCCCGTCGCCCGCGAAATACATCCCTTTGAACTCGCTCCAATACGTCTCCTTGTAACGCGCCTTGTCGCCCCAGATCGTGCGCAGCATGGACGGCCACGGCTTACGGATGACCAGCTTGCCCATCGTGTCCGGCGGCACTTCGTTTCCGTTGTCGTCCACGACCGCCGCATCCACGCCGAAGAAAGGCAGCGTCGCAGTGCCGGGTTTCGTCGGCGTCGCGCCGGGCAGCGGCGTGATCATGTGCCCGCCGGTTTCCGTCTGCCACCACGTATCCACGATCGGGCAGCGCCCGCCGCCGATGACGTTGTAGTACCACATCCACGCCTCGGGATTGATTGGCTCGCCCACCGTGCCGAGCAGCCGCAGCGACGAGAGATCATATTTTTTCGGCCACTCATCACCCCACTTGATGAACGCGCGAATCGCCGTCGGCGCGGTGTAGAGGATCGACACGCCAAACTCCTCGATGATTTTCCAAAAGCGGCCCTTGTCCGGGCAATCGGGTGCGCCCTCATACATCAGCGAAGTCGCGCCCATCGCGAGCGGGCCATAGACCACGTAGCTGTGCCCCGTGACCCAGCCGATGTCCGCGGTACACCAATAAACGTCGTCGTCGCGCAGATCGAAGACGTACTTGCAAGTCGTGTAGCACCCGAGCAGGTAGCCGCCGGTGGTGTGCAGGATGCCCTTGGGTTTGCCCGTCGAGCCGCTCGTGTAGAGGATGAAAAGCGGATGCTCGCTGTCGAGCGCCACGGGCGGGCAGTTGGCGTCCACATATTCGAGTTCGCGGTGCCACCAGAAATCGCGGCCCTCCTCGATGTGGATGTCATTCATCGCCCGGCGGAAAACGATCACGGTCTTCACCGCGTGGTCGCCGCCCTTGAGCGCCGCGTCCACATTCGCCTTCAGCGGAATCACGCTCCCGCGCCGGAATCCGCCATCCGCCGTGATGATCGCGACCGCGCCGCTGTCCAGCACGCGATCCTTGATCGACTCCGCGCTGAATCCGCCAAACACCACCGAATGCACGAGACCCAGCCGCGCGCACGCGAGCATCGCAATCGCCGCCTCCGGGATCATCGGCATGTAGATCAAAACGCGCTCGCCCTTTTTGATCTTGTGGCGCTTGAGCACGTTGGCAAAGCGGCACACCTCGCGATGGAGTTGCTGATAAGTCAGCACGCGCTTTTCACCCGGCTCGCCCTCCCAGATGATCGCCGCCTTGTTCTGCCGCGCCGTGCCGAGATGCCGGTCGAGACAGTTCTCCGAGACATTCAGTTTTCCGCCCACGAACCACTTCGCGAACGGCATTTTCCAGTCGAGCACCTTCGTCCACTTCTTGTTCCAGAGCAGGTCGGCCGCCTCCCGCGCCCAGAATTTTTCCGGCTTCTTGACCGACTCATCCCACATCGCGCGATACTGCGCCATGCTCTTGACGCGGGCGCGTTTGGAAAAATCCTTCGCTGGTTTGAAGACGCGGGTTTCGACTAACTGGGACTCGGTATTTTTGCTCATGGGGTATTTTTGGAAAAAGAGGGCTCTAGCTACCAGCCGTGCGCGCGGGGGACAATTTCAAACTTGTCCGCCCCGCCTCGCCACGACTTTCGCGAGCCAGCCGAAGAACACGATCCCCGCGTAATCGCCGGCCAAATCGAGCAGATCGAAGGTGCGTCCCGGAATCCAGATTTGGGAGATTTCCTCGAGCGTGCAGACCACGGCCACGAGCACACCGCCGAGCAGCCAGCCCCACCCCAGCAAGCGCACGCTGCGCAGATCGAGCGAGAGATTGAGCAGAAACGCCATGCCGCCGATGAGCACGAAATGCCCCGCCTTGTCGCTCCCCGGATACGCCGTGATGAACCGGTAAACCGGCGTCAGCCAATGCCGATCCGCGCAGAAAATAACCGCCGAGATGAACGCCAGCCAAGCGGCGGTGAAAACCCAGCGCGTCCAGCCGCGGGCGCGTTTCGTTTGGGAGCGATCATTGGTCATCGGGCGGCAATCCTACGCGGCCAACGCTTTCCTGCAAAGTAGCTTGGGCTTTAGCCCAAAGTCCGCGGCACTTTGGACTAAAGCCCAAGCTGCTTTTACCGCAGCGTTGCCTTCCCAAGCCCAGCGGTTTCTCATCCCGCCGATGTCCATCTACCGCCGCGCGCTCGCCTACTACCGGCCCTTTCTCGCGCCCACCCTCCTGGCCGTCGGGCTGACGCTCGTTTCCATCGCCCTCGGTCTGCTGCGCCCGTGGCCCTTCGCCTTCATCATCGATCACGTCCTCAAAGCTCCTCCAAACGACCACCACCTCGCCGCCCTCGGCTACGATCTCTCCGCCTGGAGCCTGCCCGCGATCGTGCTGCTCATGTGCGCGGTAATGGTCTCGCTGCACCTGCTTTCCGGACTGCTCGGTCTGCTCACCGGCATGATTTTCCTCCGCGTCGGCCTGCACTCGCTCCTCCGCCTCCGCACGGAAATCTACGCCTACCTCCACTCGCTCCCGCTGAAATATCACGACCTGCGCCGCAGCGCCGATTCCAGCTTCCGCGTGGCCTACGACTCGCAGTCGATCCAGTCCTTTTACAGCAAAGCCATCTTCATTTTTCAGTCCGCGTTTTCCATCGTCAGCACCTTTGCGGTGATGTGGAAACTCGACTCGCGCCTCACCCTCCTCTCGCTCGCCGTGATCCCTTTCATGGTCGGCGCCATGTTCATTTACGCCAAGCGCATCCGCGCCGAATCCACGACCATCGCCGAGTGGGAAAGCGCCGTCCTCACCGTCGCGCAGGAGGGGCTCAGCTCCATCAAGATGGTCCAGGCTTTTGGCCGCGAGGATTTTGAAATCGCGCAGTTTCGCAGCAGCGCCCGCGAAAGTCTGGAGGCCAATCTCCGGCTGAATTTCATCTCGATGAAAAGCTCGCTCATTATCAGCACGCTCATCGCGCTCAGCACTGCGGCGATGTATTTCGTCGGCTCCACGCATGTGCTCGCCGGCACGCTCCAGCTCGGAGAGCTGATCTGGATTTCCTCCCTCATCCTCATGCTCTACCAGCCGCTCGAAGCGCTCACCCAGGTCGCCTGGGCACTGGAGGGCGCGGCCGCCGGCGCGCAGCGCTGCTTCGAGGTGCTCGACAAGGAGGACGAGGTCAAAGAATCGTCCACGGCCAAGCCCATCGACACCACGCGCGGCGAACTCGTCTATGAAAACGTCGCCTTCGGTTACACGCCCGAGCGCACCATTCTGAGCGGCGTAAATCTCCGCATCGCACCCGGCCAGACCGTCGCCTTTGTCGGCGGCACCGGTGCCGGAAAGAGCACCCTCCTTTCCCTCGTCCCCCGCTTCTACGACCCCACCGCCGGCCGCGTCCTCCTCGACGGCCACGACCTCCGCGACCTCACGAAAAAATCCCTCCGCAACCAAATCAGCATCGTCCTCCAGGACACGCTGCTTTTCTCCACCACCATCCGCGAAAACATCGCCTACGGCCGCCCCGACGCCACCGAAGCCGAGATTGTCGAAGCCGCCAAACGCGCCCAGGCCCACGACTTCATCACCGCCATGACCGATGGCTACAAATCCCAAGTCGGCGAACGCGGCGGCCACCTCAGCGTCGGCCAGCGCCAGCGCATCGGCATCGCCCGTGCCTTTCTAAAAAACGCTCCCATCCTCCTCCTCGACGAACCCACCAGCGCCCTCGATCCCACCACCGAAGCCGCGATCATGGTCACGATGGAGGAGCTCATGCGCGGCCGCACCACCCTCATCATCACCCACCGCATCGCCACCATTCACGCCATGGAAAAAATCGTCGTCCTCGGCGCGGGCGGCATCGTCGAGGAAGGCCGCGGCCCTGAACTCGTCGCCCGCGGCGGCACCTACGCCGCACTCTACCGCTCCGCGAATCTCGGCAGCTAAACAAGCCGCGAGATCACGCGCAGCCCCGGCACCCGCGCGAAATCGCCATCGAGCGTCAGCACCGCCGCCTCATATTCGAGCGCGCAGACCGCGATCATCAGGTCAGTCACCTGCATGACGCGTCCCATCCGATCCAGTTCCCAAGCCAGCTTCGCGGCCCGCTCCCAGACAGCATTCAGCGTCGGCACATAGAGCATGCAGCCCATGTAATCAGCCATGCGCTTGTGCGCGGATTTTTGCTTCATGCCGCGCAAGACCTCCACCATCACCACCCCGCACGTCAGCATCTCCCAATCGTCCGAATGCGCGGCCAGTTCCGCCAGCGGATCCAGCCCGGTGCGCAACCGGTCGATGAAAAAGCTGCTATCGACGAGTGCTCTTCCGGCCATATTTGGGGGCATCTTCGGCTACTCGAAGGGACTCCTTATCGAAAGGATCTTCCCACGCGTTCTTGAGTTCTTCGGACGTGAGGCCGAGGCCCTTCTTTCCGAGTTCCTTGAGCTTGTGCCTTCTCACCATTTCGGTGAGCGCCTTTTCGACCGCGCCAGTCTTGCTGGCGACGCCCGTGATCTTCACCACGTCGGCGAGGGTCTCTTCATCAATGTGCATGGTCATCTTCATGGCGCGGAAGGTATGGCACTCATGCCATACCCACAAGCATTATTTCAGATTTTCTTCGCGCCGTCCTTTCCGCTGCGCGCCTTTCGTGATTGAAAGGAACGCATGAGCAACATCACCGCCGACCGCCGCGTCGAACAAGATTGGTGGCAGCATCCCATCCCCGAAAACGTCACCTGGGGCGAAGGTCTCTACGCCGAGACCGCGCAGATTTTCCGCTTCATGCGCAGCAAGCGCCAGCCCGCCATCGAGCTCGGCAAACACGTCTCGCTCTACGCCGGCGTCTCCTTCGCCCTCGGCGAAAACGGCACCTGCAAGATCGGCGATTTCACCCTGCTCAATGGCGCGCTCATCATGGCCGACGAGCGCATCGAGATCGGCAAGCACGTCCTCGTCTCGTGGAACGTCGGCATCGCCGACTCCGACTTCCATCCCATCGACGCCGCCCAGCGCCGCATCGACACCCTCGCCCTCGCCCCATTCTACAAAGACCGCCCGCCCCGCCCCGTGCTAAAAACCGCCCCCGTCATCATCGAGGACAACGTCTGGATCGGCATGAACGCCGTCATCTTGAAAGGCGTGACCATCGGCGAAAACTCCGTCGTCGCCGCCGGTGCAGTCGTCTCGAAAAGCGTCCCGCCAAATGTCGTCGTCGCGGGCAATCCCGCGGTCATCGTGAAGCATCTCGCGTGACTTGGAATCGGGTTGTCGCCGCCAGCAGAAGCATGCACGACCAAGCCCCTCATCTTCCCGACAAGAGCAAGCCGGAGGCTTCGCCAGAAATTAGCCGGGGGTAAGCGAAGCACCGCGCAGCGCCACCCCCAGAACCCCGCCCGCAAAATCCATGCGCCTCGGCAGCGGCGCGGGAAGCGGGTGCGACCTCCGTGACAAAGGATCGGGCTACAGCTTTTAACTCGCCGTCCGTCCGAGAAAATCGTCCCAACCGGCCCAGCCTTTGTCGGCATAGACCTTTGCCGGACGGTTTGGGATGTCGAGCGGACGCTTCGGCAAACCGGGGAGTTTGTTGCCGATGAATTTGTAGTAGTCGGTGGTTGAGCGAAGGCCGAGTGAACGGACGAAGGCACGGGCCGAAGCGAAGTCGCGATAGACTCGGTTTTGCGACTTGATGCTCCCGGTTCCAAGCCAGTCGCCCCAGTCTTTCCAGCCGCTGTCTTTGTAAACGGAATCGGGTGCAGTTGGAATGTCGTCTTCTGGGCGAGGCGGACGATCCGGCATCTTTCCTAAGCAATATTTTTTCTTCCACTCGATTTGGCCTCGCAGACGGAGGCTTCGCGCGAAAGAGCGAGCTTGTTCAAACGGAAGCCAATCTCTCCCGATTTTCGGAGCGTAGCCGAGAAAGTCAGGCCATCGCTGCCACTCATCCTTGTACACTTGGAATGGACGAGACGGGATATTTTCGGGCTTCTTGCCCTTTCCCGACAGCCGCCCGGCACAGTAATCATCCCACTCAGTTGGAGTGCTCAACCCGACCGAATGGATGAATTGCCGCGCTTCGGTGAACGAGAGGAACGTTTTTCCCTTTGGCGATTCATAACCGGTCCCGAAAAACTCTCCCCAACTCACCCAGCCACTTCCTTTGTAAATCCCGTCTGGATTAGCCGGGAGATCTTGAGGCACTGGCGGCAAACCGGCGAGTTCACCTCGGCGATAGGCACGGAACTGCTTCTGATTCCGAATCCCATGCTGCCGTACAAACGCCCGCGCGTCTTCGTAAGGCATCGGTGCAAGTTGGGCGAGACGGCCCCAGCATTTCAGCTCAATCGCCTTGATGAATTGGTCGGCTTCCATCGCCACGGGGAAGATGGCGCTCACATCGAAGTTCAGGATGCGACCGGTTTTCGGCGACTGGCCGCGGGAGATAGCGCGGAGTTCATCCACGATGCGCTCGTCATTCGAGGCCAGCGCCCGCAGCACGAAGACGACGAACGCGAAGCCGGCGCTTTCCGCGGCTGCGTCGAGCGCGGCACCCTCCGGCACGACGAACGGGATGATGATGTGGCCACGCAGTTTGCCAGCGGCCAGTCGCAGCGCACGACCGACCGCTTGCACCACGTCGATCTTGCTGCCCTTCGGGTCGGCGAAGAGCACGCAGTCAATCTTCGGCACGTCCACGCCCTCGGTGAGGCAGCGCGCATTGGTGACGAGCGACGGTTCGTTCGCCGCGAAGTCGCGCAGCACGGCGTCGCGCTCACCGCTCGGCATTTTGCCCGAGACGTGAAACGACGCGACCGAGGGCAGTTCGGGAAGCGCGCGATTGAACTCCCGCGACAGCCGCTGGAATTCCTGCGCGCGAGCGATGCTGCTGTGAAACGACACCGCGTGCCGTACTCCGCACGTCTCGACGGCGCGACGAACGGCGATGAGGCTTGCGAACAACGTGGCGGTGCGGTCGCTCAACTTGTCTGCGCCCAGCGATACAAAACTCCGCTCGCGGATGAGCCGCTCGATTTCCTCATCGGTAACGCTGATCGTGTGAACCTGATAGTCGCTAAGGATCG
Organism: Chthoniobacter sp.; assembly: GCA_043779205.1. GTDB lineage: Bacteria > Verrucomicrobiota > Verrucomicrobiia > Chthoniobacterales > Chthoniobacteraceae > Chthoniobacter. The sequence continues at coordinate 13,059 of JAYWEP010000311.1, forward strand.
GCGGCTCAGCTTCGATCGCCGCCTTGAAGGTGAGCAACTCGAAGGTCCCGCCGTAGAGGTCGGGATCGTCCATCGAAACGACTTCATCCGACTTGCCGACGTAGCGCCGCTCGGTGGCGGTCATGAAAATGCGGCGCGGGATTGTGAGGTTGCGATCAAAGAGCAGATGCGAAAACGAGCTGTTGCGATGGCCCGTTGTCTTGTGCGCTTCGTCCAGAACCGCGAGGTCGCACGCCCAGCCCGCGAGTCGCGCAGCGGCGGCGAAGGCTGGCGAACTGTGATAAGTCGTGAGGACGATCTGCACGGGCGCGGTCATCTGCTGCATCTTCCCGGCGATGAGCGCCGGGTCGGTTTCGCACGGAATACCGAGGTCGTGAATGTGGGTGACGAGATCGTCGGCCTTGATCTCACCGGCTGATTCGTCGCTGCACACGCAGAGCCACTCCACGCGGTGCCCGTCGGCGACCGCTTCGCGCAGCCATGTGCGCAAGGTCTGCCCGATGAGGAAGAGACTCGGCACCGCAACGACCACGCGCTTCGCGTCGAGTGAGCGCGCCATCCAATACGCGCTGAGGCTTTTCCCCGAGCCGCATGGGCTGATGAATTTTCCACGCGTTTTCGCCTGTGAAACGAAATGGTCGAACGCCTTTGTTACCGCACGCGTTTGGTGCGGATAAGGATTTATCGGAACGAGCGACGGGGTCTTGCCGCTGAGGGTCGTTGCGATCTCGGCGAACAATTCAGCCGGCAGCCCCTGCCAAAAATCAGAGGTCAGCAAGCCGATGCGCGGAATTCCTTCGAGCACGGAGGTAACGCGTCGCGTGGTGGTGCAAACCAACGCAAAGGCCACGCCGCGACACACGGCGAAGCTCAACGCAGCGAAGGTCGAGAGTTCCGTGAAGGTGGGCGACGCGGAAGGGTCGGAGCGATACTTCGCCTGAATCGTCCAATATTCGCCATCGAAGGTCCGCGCAACGAGGTCGATGCCTTTGTCCTTTGGCGGAAGGCGGAGTTGTTCCCGGATGTCGGAAGGCACCTCATGGTGATGCCACACCTTTTCCAGCTTGGTGGCGTAAAGCGGGTGAACCTGAAGGGTGAGCTTCACGAGCAACTCGAAAGCGTCGCCTTTCTCCTTTTCGGAAAATCCAGCGACGCCGGCATCGAAGACGCGCCACGAATCGCAGGTCTTGATGAGATTCACGGGCAGCACGGAACCGAGATTGCGAAACACCGGCAGTGAACGCAATTCTTCTCGCGCCCCTGCCGGGGCGCATGGCTTGTGGGGCGGGGTTCCGGGGGTGTCGCTGCGCTTTACCCCGGCTAATTTCCGGCACGCCTCCGGCGTGCGGGGGCGTGATAGTCGCACAGGACATCTTCAAACCGTCACCGTCGCATGGCCGGCGAGGCTTCCATCGCGGCGCACAACAGCGCGTGCCGGAGCCGGATGCGGATTTGCTTTCCGCGGCGGCGAACGGGTGCGCTAAGGTCGGGCGAATGAAACGAAAACGCATCGTTGTCATGGGCTTCATGGCCAGTTGCCCGATCGCGGGCGTGGTCTGGCAGCATGTGCATTACATCGTCGGCCTCCTGCGTCTCGGGCACGAGGTCTGGTACGTCGAAGACTCCGCGCGGCTGCCCTACAACCCGACGACTTACGAGATCATCAACGACTACTCGTATGCCCTCGAAACGCTCGCCCGGCTCGCCGCGCAGTTCGGCTTCGAGGGGCGTTGGGCCTTTTGCGCGCGCTATCTGCCGGGCGATCCGTGCCACGGCCTCACACGCGAAAAGCTGCTCGCTCTCTACCGCACCGCCGACGCCATCCTCAACATCTGCGGCACCCAGGAACTCAACGACGACGTGCGCCAATGCGAGCGCATCCTCTACGTCGAGAGCGATCCCGGCGTGGAGCAGATCCGCGTCGATAAAGGCGAGCCCGGGCCCATCGAGTATCTCTCCCGCCA
>JAYWEP010000312.1:0-12721 GCA_043779205.1 Chthoniobacter sp.
CAAGACCCATTGTTACACCAAGAAACTCGCCAATCTCGCCGCCAGCATCTTGTTTTATTTGCTCACCAAGTCGTAATCAATACCTGATGAGCAATCCCGTTTTTCGTAACCCCGGCGACGCATGGGTCGTCTGCGCTGGTGTCGCCGCGCTCGTGCGCGGATGCCAATTCTTAAACCCATGAACTCCCGAAAATCCCTCCCCGCCCGCTGGCTCCTTTCCGCGCTGCTCCTCGGCGCCGCCTTTCCCCTCCACGCGCGGCTCGGGGAGACCGAGGCGCAGTCGCAGCAGCGTTACGGAGTGCCGGCGCCGGAGCTGGTCGGGCCGACGGACAAGCCGCTGCTCGAAGGAGCGAAGGAGGTGGCTTACAATTTCCAGGGCTGGCGGGTGCGGGCAGCTTTCATCAATGGGACGACGGCGCGGATCGAGGCGATCCTGGACGGGGAAAAGGGGAAGTTTTCCTGGAAGGAGGACAAGCCCAAGACCGGCAACAAAGGCATCGATGCGCTCAAGACCATGTTTGAGGGGCGCAAGTGGGAGCGCAGCGATCATGCGCAGGCCAGCCTCAAGGCAAACCTGCTGCTGACGCTGGAGGTGCATGAGGTCGAGGCGTACGAAAAGAAGCTCGCGAAGCAGCCGAAGACCGGAACGCCGGGCGGGCCGGGTGTGCCGAAATTCTAAGCCGGCACTTTCATGTCCGGGGACGCCCGCTGCCGGGCGACATACACGGTGCTCGCGGATTCGCGGTCGAGCAGCGGATTGGCAAACTTCACGACATGGGCCTGCGGCGTGTCAAAAACCTCGCCGAGCGCGTGCAGGAAATCGTCGTCCGGCGGATCGTCCGACCACAGCGCGAAGACACCGCCCGCATGCAGATGCGCGGCCAGCGCGTGCAGCCCCTCGGGCGAGTAAAAGGCACCGTGCCGCGGGTGCAGCAGATTGCGCGGCGAGTGGTCGATGTCCAAAAGGACCGCGTGAAAGCGGCGGCCCGGCTGCTCGGGATCGAAGCCCGTCCCGGAGGCGGCGAGCGCGAAGAAATCGCCGTGGATCAAGCGGCAGCGCGGATCGGCGGTCAGCTTCGCGCCCAGCGGCACGAGGCCGCGGCGGTGCCATTCGATCACCACATCGAGCGCCTCCACCACGAGCAGCGAGCGCACCGCCGCATTCTCCAGCGCGGCGACCGCCGTGTAGCCGAGCCCGAGCCCGCCCACCACCACATCCCACTCTCCCGCCCCGAGCGTGGCCAGTCCGAGATCGGCCAGCGCCACCTCGACCTCGTGAAACAAACTCGACATGAGGAAGTCCTCTCCGAGCTTCACCTCGAAAACTTCCAGCCCGTCCAGCACCGCCACGCGGCGGCGGCGCAGCGTCAGTTCGCCGAGCGGCGTCTTGCGAAAATCCAATTCTTCAAAGTCTCTGCTCATCGCGCGAGGATACGCGGCTCCGCGCGCCGCGCACGCTCATCCTTGGAGTGCGGTGGCAGAGCGAGGGACGAGCGGCGACACCGCTTTCGGAAGGTCTGCGGGAGGGTGGAGCGCCCGCCACCGCCTGCGCCCGCCTTTCCGACAGCGGTGTCGCCGCGAAAGCTCGCCGGAGGCTCGCTTTCGCTCTGCCACCGCACTCCAAAGGGCCGCTGCTTCGCGCGGGCTGGCCCCTCATTTGGCCGCGGGAAGCCACGAGCGGTAGCGCGTGCCGGAAGCTCCGGCGCTGGCGAAATCACACAGCCGCAGCGGGCGCGCACCCGGCAACTCGACGACCAGCCACGGCCCGAGGAGGCCCGTCTCCACAGGCTTCGCGAGCCGCGCCTCGCCGAGCCGCGCGACCTCGACGGGCGGGATTTCAGCCTCGTCGAAGTCATTCTGCTTTTGATCGTAGGCCAGCAGCAGCGGGCCGCGGAAGACGGAGACTTTGCCAAGCTGCTCGCGCTCGCCCGGCATCGCGCGCAGCGTCATGTCGAAATCGAACTCGATCACGTCGCCGCTTTTCCACACGCGCGAGATTTCCAAATACGTGCCCGCCTTTGCGGCGATGTCCCCGCCGTTGAGCCGCGCGCCCGTTTTCGCCGACCATGCGGGAATGCGGAAGCGCAGCGCAAACTCGCCCGCGGCGCGCGGCTCGACGATCCATTTCACGCGCCCATCGCGCGGGTAGTCCGTCTCGCAGCGCAGGCGCGCGAGATCGGTGCTGACTTCACCGGGGAAGTGCGCGTTCACCAGCAGCCCGCGCGCGTCGCGCATCAGCGCCCAATCGCTGAGCATGCCGGGCACGCGCGGGCCGTTGGCCGAGCAGCAGTTCAGTTCCGGCGTGCCGGCGCGCGCTTGGAAAACGATGCTGTGCGCGCTCGCTTCACGCACGCCGTCCATCGGCGTGTTGTAAGTCCACCAGCGCCCGCTCGGATGCTGCGCGCCGAGTCCGCCGTTGAGGGTGGAAAGCTCCAGCGCATCGGCGACGCGCGGGTCGGCGGTGAGGCGGAGCATATCCACGCTCAGCGCCATCCACGCGACCGTGCAGCACGTCTCGATGGCACCGGGCGCGTACGGATTTCCCACCGCCTGCTCGCCGCTGGAAAAGCTCCCCGCGTTATGCACATCCCAGCGCGCGATGCTGCGCCAGTGGTGCTCGAATGCCGCGCGATATTTCTCCTCGCCCGTCACCCGCCACAGCTCCGCGAGCCCTTGCAAATCATGCAGACTCTCCCACCGCGGACGCGGCGTTTTAAAAAACTCCACACCCGCGACGCCCGTGCGCAGATAGTCCCCCGCCCGCTCCCAATCCTTCTCGATCTCGCGCGCCAGCCGCAGATAGCGCGGCTCGCCGGTCAGCCGGTGCAGCATCGCGAGCACATGGATCACCGCCATATTCATCTCGGGCGAGCCTGCGTCGAAAACGCGCGCCGGGCCGTCGAGATAGGTCGCGCAGATCAGGTCCGCCGCCCGGCGCGCGGCCCGCAGCGACGCCGCATCGCCCGTCAGCTCGTGCCACGCGAGCAGCCCCTGCAGCACATGATAGTGCCCCCACAAATCCCATTCCCCGCGCAGCCGCCGCGCCTGCGGAAACGGCCCCAGATAGCCATCCTCCGCCTGCGTCGCGATCAGCTCTTTTACAAACTCCCCGACCTCCGCCCACAAGTCCCCGCGATCGCTCATCCGCACCGCCTGCACCGCCGAGATGAGATATTTTCCCGCAAACTCCCCCGCCCACGGCACCAGCACCGGCACCGGCTGCCGGTCGCGCCCGCGAAACATCTCCAGCATCCCCGGATTCGCCCCCGGCGCGCGCAGCAGCCAGCCGTCGATATTCGCCTCGACCCGCGCCCCGACCACCCCGCCGAATTGAAACCGCGCCCCCGGCAGCGACTCGCACGCGAGCGCGCCGGGCGTTGGCGCGGGCTCGGCGGCAAAGGCGGCGGCAACGAGCAGGCACGCGCCGGAGAGGAGGATTCGCAGCATCGACATGGGGAAAAAAGGACGGCCGCACGCTTGGCCGCGCCCCGCGCGATGCCAAGCGGAAAGACGCGTGCGTGGCCGGTCAAAATCATGGCGGCGGCGCGTCGTGCGTGAGCTTGAAGTCGGTGAAGACGGCCGTGAACGGCTCGTCGGTCGTGTTCAGCGCGACCACGCCGGCGCGGATTTTCGGGGGCCAGGTCGCGAGATAGACCGGATAGAATTCCACCCACTCGCCGCCCTCCTGCTGGTGCGCGATGGTCAGCATCCAGCCCCGGCGCTGGAGGCGGATGCGGAGCGGTTTGGTCATGTCGCGCTTGGCTTCCAGATTGTGGATGTTCGCCGGCCAGCCGCTGTCGGCATACCAGTTGTGAAAGAGCAGCTTGCCATCGTTGCCGACGCCCACGCGGAGATAAAAGTCCGGTCTCGAAGTAATGATCAGGTCGCCACTCTGCCATTTTTTCCGCGGCGTCGGAGCGATGGTTGCTTCGAGCGTGAAGTCGCCCTCGATCTCGCTCAGCACACACGGCGCGGTCGTGTGAGACTGGATGTTATAGTCCGCCTCCACCTTGGGTTGCACGTCGATAGACAGCGTCCCGCCTTCGAGTTTGAAAATGCCCGCACCCACCGGATTTCCGACGCTGCCCCACTTGCCGAGCGCCGTGCCATCGGGAGTCGGCTCGCCACTTGGATGTGGGACGATGGGCTCCGCGAGCACGAGCGGCGCGGCGGAAACCGTTTCGATTTTGAGATTGCTAAAGCGGGCGCTCAATGGACGCGTGCAATTGTTTACGAGGAACACGCCGAGGCGCACCTTGCGCGGCCAGCCGAGATTCCGCTGCGCGGGTGTCTCGACCCAGGCACCGTCCTCCTGCTGCCACGCGGTCGTGAAAAGATCGCCATGCCGCGCGATGCGCAGACGCACGGGTTTCGCGCGGTTCCATTTGTCGCTGGCGTGCTGGAGGACGGTACTCCTGCCGGAGCGCATCGTTTCATCACGGAGTTCGTGATTGTCGGCGGTTTTGGAAACAGCGTGCTCCCATCGAATCGTCCGCGGAGCACCCGCATCCACGAGCAGGCCCGCGCTTTGAAAAATAGAATCCCGGTTGTCGTTCCACGGCTTGGAAAGATTGAAGGCGGGCTGAACGGTGACTTCCGCGGTGAAGTCGCCCTCCACCTCCCGCATGATCCGTGGCGACGTGCGCTTGCCGACATCCTGCCAGTAGTCCGCGAGGATGCCCGCGGCGGTGAGTTCGAGCGCCTCGCCCTCCACCCGCACGCGCCCGCCGCCGAGCGGGTCGATGTATTCGCCCCATGCGGCGAGCACGGGCGCGGGTGTGGTTTTGCCGGGGAGTTCGTAGCGGCCCGTGGTGTCGTTGAATTGCAGCAGGAGCGCGTTTTCCTCCAGCCACGGTGCGGCTTCGGCGACGATCGGCGGGCAGTCGCTGCGCAGGGAAAAACTCTGCACGAAGGAGGATTGCAGCGTCTTGAAAGACGTTTTGTAAGAGCGACTCTGCTCATCGTTTTTGAGCCGCAAAAGGCGCAGCAAATCGCGCGGCACGATCTCCACGCCGTGCTTCACCGCGAGGGGAAAGGCGGGCGTCAATTCCTCGATGGAACCGGTTCTGGCGACGGCCGTTTCCCACAGCGCGTCGGCGGCGGCGCGCGCGGGCACCGCACCGAGCGCGATGAATTCCGCGACCCGCCCAGGCCACACCGCGCGCTGCCGAATCTGCGCGAGCAGCGCGGCCCCGGTCTGCGGGCCGGGGTTGCGCGCCATGAAATCCTGCCACTCGTTCGACACGGGTTCGCTCATGGCGGCGGCGCACATCGCGGGCAGTGCCGCGGCGCTCCAGCCGCGCGGTTTGATCGCACGGAGGAGGCTCACCGTGGGCGAGTGGTAGCGGAGGAAAAGCGCCTCGTCGCCGGGCCGCGCGAGGTCGCAAGCGGCGATGAGCACGCGCCGCCAAAATGCCGTGCTGCGCTGCCAGTCTCCCTCCTCGATCACCCATTCGCGCTGGTTGCTCGGCGAGCTTTCCGAGCGCGGCACCCGGCGCAGCGCCTCGGTGGCGGCGGCGAGCAGGACTTCGGCATTGTCCGCCCCGAGTGCGGCGAGCTTTTTCCACAGCAAATCCTCATGGCGTCGAACCTCATCCTCGCCCCGCGCCGTGCCGAGTTCGGCAATGCGCGCGAAGATTTGCTCCGCCTCCGCGCGGCTCGGATGGGCCGGGATTTTCACCTCATCGAGCATGGTGCTGAGCGCGGGCGGCGCGGGCTTCAACTCATCGCCGCCATCGTCCGACTGACCCGCGCGCTGGGGGCGTGGCACCACGGTTTTGAAGGGCAGTTCGATCATGCCGAGATTCTCGTAGGTCACGATGGCGAGGTGCCAGTTCCGCACCTGCGCCTGCTCCTCGGCAAAGCGCGCGACGGAGAGCGGCGTGGCGTCCGCGTTCAGCGCCTGCACGGGATCAAACGAAACCCCGTACTCGGTGCGCTTGCGGCTGCGCGTGATGTCGGCGGTCACGGAAGCGGCGTAGCTGAACTGGCTGTTCCCATAGCTGGGGCTTCCCTCTGCCGGCGGACCATTCCGCCAGGCGCTGGCAGAGATGAATTGCAGGTGTTTGCGCAAAGGCAGCGCGTCGTGCTCCAGCCACAGCGCGAAATTTGTCTGCGGCGTGAGCGCGAGTCCGCCGGTGGCTCCGCGCGGGTCGGCGAGGATCGTCGCGAGGGTCGCGCGGTAGGTCATTTGCCGCGCATCCGGCGGAGCCACATCCGCGAGCGTGAGACGATGAAGTCCTGGCTGCCATCGCGCGCCCTCCACGAGCGGCAGGGTCGAGACGGGACGGCGACGCACCAGTCCAACGAGCGCCTTGCCCTCGACGAGGGCTCCGGCGGGCGCGAGTTCTTTCGCGGCGATGTCAAAATAGAAAGTGCTCGCCGACCAAATGTTCGGCCCGAGATTGCGCATCTGTTCGCGACTGCCCAACTCCGCACGCCGTTCCTGCACGGGAAGAAACCGACTCTCAGCGAAGGCAGAAGGACGGCCTTGCGCCAAGCTATGCGTGCTGTTCACAACGCGGCCCGGCAAGTGAATGGCGGTGACATTTACCCCGACGCCACCCACGAGCACATCCTCCGGCAAGCCGGTGACCCCGACCTTGAGTTCCACCGATAAAACCTCCTCGATCTGCCGCGGTTTTCCGGGGGCCGTCTCGGCCTCGTGAGTACCACGCTGGAAGCTCACGGACTTTGGATCAAACTCGATCCGCACGCCGGGCGGTGCGGCGATAATGCCCGGCCTTGGTACGCTGGCGGCGGTGAGCGGACTGCCGATGCGGTCACGTCCGTACGGCCATTGCAAAAAGTGCGCGGCGAGCCAGAGCAGCGCGGCCACGCAGGGCACGCCGACTTTCAGGCTGCGCGTGAAAAAGCAGCCGAGCACGACGGCGGCGAGGCCCGGCAGGAAGCGCCACGCCCAATCCGCGAGCGCCGTCGCGAGCACGGCGGAGAGGCCCGCTTTCACGAAATAGACGGCCTCGCACGCGAAGGGCAGCGCGAAGAAAAAGACGAGGAGCAGGGCGCTTTTCGCCGTGAACAAACGCCGCCGGCTGATCGGCAAAGTTTTCCAAAAGGCGAGCGCGCCGCGCAGCGGATCGAGGTGGAGGAGGAGCGGGATGAGGAGGATCGGGAGGACGATGAGCGCGGTGTAGTCCCAGCGGTTCGTGCTCTCGATGCCGCGCCAGAACGGGGTGAGCGCGGCGGTGTCGCCGCGCGCGAGCTGGGCGAGGCGCAGGCCGAGATGCGTGAGGCACGCGGCGACCCAGAGGAGCATCCCCCAGCGCAGCGCGCGGAGGTCTTTGCGGATGATGTGGAGGGTGAGGTTCATGGTGGAAAATCAGTCGTTGTGGCGGAGCAGGGCGCGGGTGATCGCCTTCAACGGCGCGGGCTCGACGGCGAGATGCGCGGCATCGGGAAAGAGGCGCGAGATGTCCGCGGCGAAGCGTTCGGGCTCGTGCGCGGAGTCGAGGAAGGTCACGCGATTTTCTCCGGCGCGGGCGTTCCACCAATGCTCCGGCAGCGCGGCGGCGGTGAGCGAAGTCGCGGTGTGCAGGCTGACGGCGCGGCACTTGGCGAGCAGCGTGTCCTTGTCCTCGCGGAGCGCGACTTTGCCGGCGTCGAGGATGACGACGAGGTCGGCGAGGCGCTCGACTTCGTCGATCTCGTGCGAGGAGACGAGGATGGTCCACTCCTCGCGGGTCATCAGGTCGAAAAGCGCGTCGAGCACTTCGTCGCGCACGGCGGGGTCGAGGCCGCCGAAGGGTTCGTCGAGCAGGAGCAGGCGGGGGTGAAAACTGAGCGCGCCGACGAAGGAGGCTTTCACGCGCTGGCCGCGCGAGAGATGGCGCAGGCGGCGGTCGAGTGGGAGATCAAAAAGGCCGAGGAGCTTTTGGCAGAACGCCTCGTCCCAGGTGGGATAGAGCGGGCGGAGGAAGGCGAGGTATTGCGCGGTGATCATGGCGTCGGGCATGTCCTGGCCGTCGGCGATGTAGCCGATCTGCGCGCGCTCCGGCTCGGTGAGCGCGCCCGGCGTTTTGCCAAAGACGCGGGCCTCGCCGCTCGTCGGTGCGAGGAAGCCCATGAGGATGCGGAGCAGCGTGCTTTTGCCGGAGCCGTTGCGCCCGAGCAGCGCGAGCGCGGAGCCGCGCGGGAGTTCGAGGTCGAGCGGCTCCAAGGCGCGGGTGCGGCCGTAGCTTTTGGCGAGAGATTTCGTTTCGATGGCGAGGATGTCGTTCATAGGTTTTTCCAATGGGCGCGGAGGGCGTCGGTGACTTCGGAGATGGAAAGGCGGAGCTGTTTCGCGCGGATGACCACGGCCTCGAGCTGGCCTTCGAGGAGTTTGTCGCGCTGCTTCGCGGTGGACTTCGGCACGGCGCACACGCGGTTGCCCACGCCGGGCACGCTCTCGATGAGCCCCTCGTGTTTCAGCGCAGTGAGCGCCTTCTGCACGGTGTTCGGGTTGATCCGGTACTCCGCGCTCAGCGCCCGCACCGAGGGGAAGTCGTCGCCCTCCTTCAGCTCGCCCGAGACGATGGCCTTGCGCGCGGCGTAGAGCACCTGCTCATAGACGGGCACGCCGGCCTGGAAGGCGATGGGGAAGAGCCTCATGTGTGTTACTACACGTAATACACTCGGCGGAGCGCGGCAAGGGGAAAATGCGCCCCTGGGTAGCGCACGCGCCCCGCGGGTGGTGTCCGGCGCCCTCGCCGGACACCCGGCGGCAGATGGAGCGCCCGACCGACGGGCGGCACCGGATCGGAGAATCGGCGCGCGATCGGGCGGTCGGCACCGGATCGGAGAATCGGCGAGGGCGCCGATTCCAACACGCGGGGCGCGTGCGCTACCCGCGCAGCCAGCGGGCGAGGTCGCGGGCGTAGTAGGTGAGGATGAGGTCGGCGCCGGCGCGTTTGAAGGCGAGCATCTGCTCAATGACGCAGGCTTTTTCGTCGAGCCAGCCGAGCTGGGCGGCGGCCTTGAGCATGGCGTATTCGCCGCTGACGTGGTAGGCGGCGGTGGGGAGGCCGAAGCGCTCTTTGATGCGCCAGACGAGGTCGAGGTAGGGCAGGCCGGGTTTGACCATGACGAGGTCCGCGCCTTCCTCGATGTCGAGGGCCACTTCGCGGAGGGCTTCGAGGGCGTTGGCGGGGTCCATCTGGTAGCTGCGGCGGTCGCCGCGGGCGGGGGCGCTTTCGGCGGCGTCGCGAAAGGGGCCGTAGAAGGCGGAGGCGAATTTGGCGGCGTAGGAAAGGATGGGGGTGTCGGTGAAACCGGCGGCGTCGAGGGCGCGGCGGAGGGCTCCGATGCGGCCGTCCATCATGTCGCTGGGGGCGACGATGTCGGCTCCGGCGCGGGCGTGGGAGACGGCGGTTTTGGCGAGGAGTTCGACGCTGGGGTCATTGGCGACGCGGGCGCGGTCGCCGTGGAAGGTGGTGACGCCGCAGTGGCCGTGGGACATGAATTCGCAGAGGCACACGTCGGTGATGACGAGCAGCTCGGGCACCGCTTTTTTCAGCGCGCGGACGGCGCGCTGAACCACGCCGTCGTCGGCGTAGGCTTGCGAGGCGGCCTCGTCTTTGTGCGCGGGGATGCCGAAGAGCAGGACGGCGGGGACGCCATCGGCATGCGCGCCCGCGGCTTCCTCGACGAGCGCTTTTTCCGTGAGCTGAAAGACGCCGGGCATGCTCGCGACAGGCGCGGGCGCGGTGATTTTTTCCGAGACGAAAAGCGGGAGGATGAAGTCGCCGGCGCTGAGGGTGGTCTCGCGGACGAGCGCGCGCAGGGCGGGTGAGCTGCGGAGGCGGCGGGGGCGTTTCGGCAGATCCATGCGGGGGCCGCGTCAGAGTTTCCCGAGACCGGCGGGGCGGTCGGAGAGCTTGGGCGGCGGCGGGAGGTCGGCCGGGTTCGTGGAGACGGGCTCGTCGCGTTTGCCGCCGATGATTTGCAGGGTGCCGTCGGCGAGCTTGCGGAGGGAGGGGCGGGTCTTGGGCGCGCTGTAGTGGGCCTGGCCGAGGAATTCGCCGTTCACGCCGATTTTGGAGAGGACAAAGCTGCGCTGGGCGATAAGCTGGAGGACGAAAAGATTGTTCGCGCTGTCGAACTGAAATTCGGGCGGGACGCCGTCGATGATGCGCCCGAGCGGCGTGGTGCAGAAGATGGTGCCGTGGTCCTGATCCTCGACGCGGACGTAGAGGAGGTTCTGCTCGCCGTGCTGGTGGGCGAGGATGGTGAAGACGTGGGTCTGGCCGGCGTTTTTCGCGCCGTCGGGCACGCCGGCGGTGCGCCGCCACATGGCCCGGCCCTCGGTGATCTCGATGTGGGTGGGTTTCGAGCTGAAGTATTTGTCGGTCTCGGCGAAGTAGATATTCGCCCGGACGCGGTAGATGCCGAAGTCGCCGAGGGCGTAGAGTTCGCTGAGATTGACGGTGCGCTTGAGGGTCTCGCCGGCGCGGAGGGAGAGCGGCGGGACATGGTAGTCGGGATCGCGCGGCGGGACAAAGTGATCGCCCTCGCTGCTGATCTGGAAGCTGAACCACTGGCCCTGCCGGGAGTCGGCGAGGGTGATGTCGCGCCCGGTTTGATTGGTGACGGAGACGGTGGCGAGGATCGGCTCATGGAGGATGAAGAGGCGCTGCTTGATGCTGATATCGACGGCGAACTGCGCGCGCGCCGGAGCGAGCACGGCGAGGAGGCCGGCGAGGAGGAGGAGGAGGCGGGGGAGTTTCATTTTTTGACGGGTGGCGTGTGGGTGACGGTGCGGAAGCCGAGGGCTTCGGAGGTGGAGCTGGCGTCGAGATCCTTGCGGCTGTCGAGGCGCGTGTCGGAGGACATAAAGCTGCCGCCTTTGACGATGGGATGCTTTTTCGCGGGATCCCAGGTGGCGATCCATTCGGCGACATTGCCGGCCATGCCGACGACGCCAAACGGGCTTTTGTCGCTCTTGATTTTATCGACCGGGTTCCAAAAAACGAAGCCGTCGATCTCGCCCTTCGCGGCGGGATCGCCGCCGTGGAAGTCGGTGTTGGAGTTGGCTTTTTTCGGATCGGCGTCGTCGCCCCACGGGTAGATGAAGCCCTTGGTGCCGCGCGCCGCTTTCTCCCATTCCTGCTCGGTCGGCAGCTCGCGGCCTTTCCATTTCGCGTAGGCAAATGCGTCCCACCAGTCGATCGCCATGACCGGGCAGTTGAGATCGATCGGGACGGAATGCACCGGATGGCCGACCTTGGCGTTTCCGTAGTACTTGTCCCAATCCTTCGGCATGTGCATCTCCTGCGCTTTGATGCGCGGCTGGCGCGGCTCGTCGTACTCGGTGGTGGGATGGTTTTTCAGAAACTCCACGAACTTCGCGTACTGGCCGTAGGTGACTTCGTACTGGTCGATCCAAAATTCCGGCAGCGCGACCGGATCGGCACTTTCGCCAAAGGGAAATTCGCCCGCCGGAATGTGGATCTGGATGTCGAGGAGGCGCTCATTGCTGGAGAATTTCCACCAGACCAGCGCGACGACGAGGGCGAGGAGGCAGCCGAGGCTCGCGAGACTGACGTAAAGGGAGCGCTTCTGATTTTTTTTCAGTTCCACCACGGCGGCCACGGCGGCGCGATCCTGCGCGCTGATTTTGGCGGCTTCGAGCGGGACGACTTTCGGTTCGAGCGCCTTCAGGCCCTGGAGCAGCGGCCCCCACGCGGCGAAGGCCTGCGGGCCTTTCTGGACCATGCGTTTCACGAGATCCTGCATGCCGGGCGTGAGCGCCTGGATGGCCGGCAGGACGCCGAGCAGGATGCGCCCGAGGGCCTGGATTTCGCCCTCGACGGGGAGCTGCTGGTCGGAGAGTTGCGTGGCGAGATTCGCGAGGCGCGGCCCGCCGTCGGTGGCGAGGAAAATGCCGCCCGGCTCCGGCGGGGTGTGCGGGATTTTATGCACCGAGAAATACGCCAGGCCGTCGGCGGCGGTGTGCAGGACTTTGAGCGCGGTCCGCTCGTCGAGCTTTTCGCCGCTGGCTTTGAGCTCGGCCATGGTCCGGCCGTCCACGTATTCATGCGCGTAGAAAATGTGGCCCGCCGCTTCTCCGGCCTCATACACCGCGAGGATGGAGGGGTGCTGCACATGCGCCTTGGCCCGCGCATCGGCGATGAAACGCGCGCGCGCCCCGGCATCGGCCGCCTGCGCGGGGGCGAGGACTTTCAGGCTGACGGGACGATTGATCGCGGTCTGCACCGCGGCATACACGGTGCCCCAGCGGCCTGTGCCGAGCTGGCGGAGGATCTGGTAGGCGCCGATGGTCTGGCCGGGCAGGCCGGTGAAGGCGGCATCGGCGGCGGGCGCGGGCGCGGGAGCCGGTTCGGGTTCGGCGAAAACGGCTGCGGGTTCCGGGGCGGGCGCGGTGACCGGAGCCGCCGCCGCCTGCGCCGAGACCTCGACCGGCAGCGGCTGCGTGGCCTTCAAAGCCTGCGGCGGCGCGACCGGCACGGCGGCGACCGCCCGCGGGACGGCCGTCGCGCGCGGAGCCGCGGCGACACGCGGGACGGCGGTCGCTTGCGGAGCCGCCACAGCCCGCGGAACCGCGGTCGCTTGCGGAGCCGCCACGGCGCGCGGGACCGCCGTCGCCAGCGGTGCGGCCACGGCGCGCGGAGCCTGCGCGACCGGCTGCGCCGCGGGCCGGACGGTCGGCTGCACGGGCGCGGCCTTCGCCTGCGGCACGGCCACGGGACGCGCGACCACCGGC
>JAYWEP010000313.1:0-13946 GCA_043779205.1 Chthoniobacter sp.
CGACTAAGCAAGCTGCCTAAACATGTTGGTTCTTACTTTGAAAACCAGTTTGTGCGTTACGCGGCCTGATTGCCACCTGTTTCCTTGCCGGAGTAATAATGGGAGGAAGGCAGGTCACGCTTTGCGCCTAATGGGCGCGCACGCGGCACCCCACCACCGGCCCGTTGGCGCAGTCTTCATTAGTGTTCATTAGTGTCGATGAGTGGTTCCCGCCGAGTGCGGGGAGGAAGATTGTCGTTTCGTTGCGGGGGGACGCGGCGTTTCATACGCGGCCTGCCGCCGATGCCTGAGACTTTTCCTAAAACCGCCGACCAGCCGCTCTCCGACCGCGCGGTGGAGCGGGCGATGGGACTGAATATCGCGGCGGGCGCGTTTGGCACGTTCTGGCTCGGGGCGGCGTATGGGATGCCGCTGCCGCTTTTCCTCCAGGCGGTGCAGGCCACGGGCTTTCAGCTCGGGGTGATGGGTGCGGTGCGGCAGCTCGCGCTGTTTGCGCAGTTGCCGTCGGCGTTTTTTGTGGAGCGGCTGGAAAGGCGGAAGACTTTTTGGGCGGTGGTGGCGATCACGCACCGGCTGCTCTGGCTGGTGCCGGCGCTGCTGCCGTGGGTCTGGCCGCAGGGGCGGGCGTGGTGGCCGGTGGTGCTGATCGCGGTGCTGGGCGTGAGCGAAATGCTGGGGCAGGCGAGCACGGCGCCGTGGCTGAGCTGGATGGCGGACCTGCTGCCGGCGGGGCGGGCGGGGCGTTTCTGGGGGATGCGGGCGCGGCTGCTGGCGGTGTGCATGGTCGGGGCGGCGCTGCTTTTTGGGTGGATGCTGGATCGGTGGAATCAGCCTCCACAAATGCTGCTGGGCTTTTCGCTCGTCTTCGCCGTCGCGACGCTCGCGGGCGTGGCGGACATCGTGGTGCATCTCTGGGTGGCGGAGCCGGTGCAGACGCGGCCCGCGCCGGGCGTGCCGTTCTGGCGGCGGTTCGCCGCGCCGCTGCGGGAGCGGGATTTCCGCAGGCTCACGCTGGCCATGGGCGCATGGACGGCGGCGCTCGCGCTGCCGGGCTATGCGAACGGCGTGCCCGGATTTTTCAACGTGGTCTATTTGCAAGAAAACTTCGGCGCGAGCTATTCGCAGGCGGCGTGGCTGATCCTGGCCTCGGCGCTCGGCACGGTGATCTGGGCGCCGGCGATCGGGCGGCGGATCGACCGCTGCGGCGCGCGGACGGTGGCCGTGTGGCTGATGCTGCTCGGGCCGGTTTTCACGCTCGCGTGGCTCTTCGCATCGCCCGTCTGGTGGCGGCTGCCGCTGGTCGGCGCGGTGCCGCAGCCGGTGGTGATGATGGGCGCGGCGTCGCTCGTCATCGGCGGCTTTTATGGCGGGGTGCAGCTCTGCCAGCTCCGGCTCACGCAGCTCTTCACCGGCGGTGCGGGGCGCACGGTGGCGATGGCCGTGCATTGGTCATCGGTGGGCGTGATCGGGGCCGCGGGCGCGCTCGCGGGCGGATGGATCAAGGATCATTTTCCCCGCGCGTGGGGCGCGGTGCTGCTGCCGGGCGGGACGCCGTTTTCGTATTTCCAGGTGCTCATTCTCCTGCATGTGCTCATCGCGTGGGGCATCGCACTGCCGCTGCTGCGGGGAGTGGGGAAAAGAGCGCCGTCAGCCTAAAGCATCCGCTGCCGAGAGCACGCTGCCCGAGCATCTGCCGAAAGAAGTTTCCGTGCTGGGTCTCTTCCTCTTCCTCTTCCTCTTCCTCTTAATCTTCCTCTTTGGCGTTGGGGGAAGATTAAGAGGAAGAGGAAGCGGAAGAGGAAGAATCGGAAACCACTCGCACTACTTCAGCGCCGCCCAGACGCGATGCACGTCGTCGTTGTCGTCGAGCGCGGTGAGAAACTCGCCGACTTCCGCGCGCTGCTGCTCCGTCAGGTCGGGGAAGTTTTTCGCCACATAGCCCAGCTCGCTCGTCACCACGGTCCAGCCGTTTTTCGCGAGCCACTGCGAAACCGTATGCAGATCCGCGCGCTCGGCGATGAAGCGCGCCCCGGTCACGCCCTCGGGGATGTCGTCATTCTCCGCGTGCGCGAGCGGCTCCACGTTTTGCGCGCCCGCCTCGATGGCCGCGCCCTCGATGTCCGCCGCCGCGTCCGCGTGATGCGCCTCGACGATCCCCACATGGTCGAAAAGGAACTTATTCGAGCCCGGCGTGCCGAGCTGGCCGCGCTTGAAAAGCAGCCGCATCTCCGGCGCGGTGCGGTTGTTGTTGTCCGTCATCACCTCCACGATCACCGGCACCTTGTGCGGCGTGTAGCCCTCGAAAACAATGTGATCCATGATCAACTTCTCGCCGCCGATCCCAGCGCCCTTCTTGACCGCGCGCTCGATGACATCGCGCGTCACGCTCGCCCGCCGGGCTTTCTCGATGGCGGCGAAAAGGCGCGCATTGCCGTCGGGCTCGGGGCCGCCGAGCTTCGCGGCGACCATGATTTCTTTGACGATCTTGCCGACCATCTGGCCTTTTTTCAGGCCGGCGACTTCACGTTTAGCTTGGAGCCATTGGCGTCCCATAGAGTTTTGAAAATGCGGGGTTGGTGAAACGGTGGACGCGCACCTTGCCGCAACCGCCCCGCCCTCCGCAACTCCCCCGTTCGCGGCGGGAAGCATCTCATTTTTTCGAGCTGGGAAAGCGCGCGGCTGCCTCCGGGGAGCACACTCGTCCCGAGTGTGGGTCGCGGCGTCCCGCCGCGACGAACTTCCTCCACGCGTCGCTCCAGAGCTCGCTCACGAATTCAGTGCCGACGCGCACGGAAGTCCGCGAAGGCGGGACGCCTTCGCCAACACTCGGGACGAGTGTGCTCCCCGGATGTAACGCTTGACGCTAATAACGTGTGGCGTTATTAGCCCGGCGTGATTCAAAGTTTCGCCGACGCTGAAACAGAAAAACTTTACCGGGGCCTCGTCTCCCGGCGGTTGCCCCAAAACCTCCAAAGCGTGATGCACCGCAAGCTCATCATGGTCAGCGCGGCGGCGAAACTCGAAGACTTGCGCGTGCCGCCGGGCAACCGGCTCGAAGCCCTCCAAGGCAACCGCAAGGGACAGCACAGCATCCGCGTGAACCAGCAATGGCGCGTCTGCTTTCGCTGGACGGAAAGCGGCCCCGCCAGTGTTGAGATTGTGGATTACCACTGACCGCCGCGAATTTCCAAACCGAACCGAATATGAATCCGAAAACCAAACTGCTCCCGCTCGTCACACCCGGCGAAATGCTCGTCGAGGAATTTCTCAAGCCTCTCGGCCTCACCGAATACCGCCTCGCGAAGGACATCGGCGTCCCGCCGCGCCGCATCAATGAAATCGTGCATGGCAAGCGCGCCATCACCACGGACACTGCGTTCCGCCTCTCGCAATACTTCGGCAACAGCGCGCAGTTCTGGCTCAACCTCCAGGCCGATTACGAACTGCGCCGCATGGAACGCGCAGGCGGGTTGCCGAAAATCGGGCGCTGCACGCTGCTCGCCGCGGCCTGAGTTGCCTTTGATACTCATCGGAGGTTGCTCCGCCCTTCCCAACCATGTCCACCAAACCGGGACAGGCTCAGAGGCTTTGGGCACGCTGGCTTTCGGGGAAGCTATGCTTCGCGGCATGGGGATGGAAAGCGGCAATGTCACGGTCATCGCACGCACGGCCAACATTGCGGTGTCCTTTTTCGTGCCTTTCGTGGACCTCTCCGGCCGGCCGCTGGAACGGCCGAGTGCGCCGCTCTTGCGCGGGAGGGAGCGGTGTCTGTAGATTCCGCGCCCTTATGTCCACGACCGAAAAACACGTCTTCCAGGCCGAGATCGCGCAGTTGCTCGATCTGGTCATCCACTCGCTTTACACCGACAAGGAAATCTTTGTCCGCGAACTCATCTCGAATGCCGCGGACGCCACCGAGAAGCTGAAGTTCCTGCAAACCTCGGGCGCGGAAATCTTTGAGCCGGACGCGGCGCTGACGATCAGCGTGGCGACGGACGACCAGGCGAAGACGATCACTTTCACCGACGCCGGCCTCGGCATGACCCACGGCGAGCTGATCGACAATCTCGGCACGATCGCGCACTCGGGATCAAAGGCGTTTCTCGAGCAGCTCAAGGCGAGCAAGGACGACGCGCAGCTCATCGGGCAGTTCGGCGTGGGGTTTTATGCGGCGTTCATGGTCGCGGAAAAGGTGACGGTTTTCTCGCGGTCGTATCTGCCCGGCGAGTCCGGCTGGCTGTGGACGAGCGACGGGCGCACGGGCTACGAGATCGAGCCGGCGGGCGAGCTTTCGCGCGGGACAAAGATCGTGCTGCAGCTCCGCGACACGGAGTTCGCCACGGCCTCGCGCATCGAGCAGATCATCCGGCACTACTCGAATTTCGTGCAGTTCCCGATCGAGCTGAACGGCACCGCGGTGAACACCGTCCAGGCGCTCTGGACGAAGAACAAAAGCGAGATCACCGACGAGGAATACGCGGAGTTTTACCGCTACGTGGGCCACGACTCCGATGCGCCGCAATATCGCCTGCACTTCTCCGCCGACGCGCCGCTCGCGATCCGCGCGCTCCTTTTCGTCCCGACGAAAAGCTACGAGCAACTGACGATGCAGCGCAGCGAGAGCGAGGTGAATCTCTACTGCAAGAAGGTGCTCATTTCGCCGAAGGCGAAGGGGCTTTTTCCCGAGTGGCTGCGCTTTATGAAAGGCGTGGTCGATAGCGAGGACATCCCGCTGAACATCTCGC
Source organism: Chthoniobacter sp. (assembly GCA_043779205.1). GTDB lineage: Bacteria > Verrucomicrobiota > Verrucomicrobiia > Chthoniobacterales > Chthoniobacteraceae > Chthoniobacter. Next base: position 4,746 of record JAYWEP010000313.1, read on the forward strand.
GCGAGACTATGCAGGACTCGGCGCTGCTGCGGAAAATCAACGAGGTGCTGACCAAGCGCGTGCTCAAGTGGCTCGACGAGGAGGCGAAGACGGACCCGGAGAAATACGACAGGTTTTTCGCCGAGCATGGGCACTGCATCAAGGAAGGCGTGGCCAACGATTACTCCCACCGCGAGGCGCTGGCGAAGCTCCTGCGCGCGGAGTCGTCGCACACCGAGAAGGGCAGGACGACTTCGCTGCCGGACTACGTGAGCCGCATGCCGGAGGCGCAAAAGGAGATCTACTATCTGCTCGCGCCGAACCGCGAGGCGGCGGAGGCGAGCCCGTATTTCGAGATTTTCCGCGAGAAGAAATTCGAGGTGCTGTTTCTCTACGCGCCGCAGGATGAATTCGTGATGGAGAACCTGCGGGAGTTCGACAAAAAGCGGCTCATCGCCGCGGAGAAAGCCGACCTCAAGCTCGACGGCGAGAAAACCCACGCGATGAGCGACGACGAGGCGCGAATGCTGGCGAATTTTGTGAAAGAAAAGCTCGGCGAGCGCGTCGGCGAAGTGCGCGTCTCGAAGCGGCTCACCGGCAGCCCGGCGGTCGTGGTGGACAGCGACGCCCACCTGACCTCCAGCATGCGCCGCGTGATGAAAATGATGAACCGCGAGGGTGGCCCCAGCCTCGACGCCAAGCCCGACCTCGAGATCAACCCCGGCCACCCGATGCTCGCGCAGCTCGAAAAAATCCGCCACACCGACGCCCCGCTCGCCGGCGAAGTCAGCGAGCAGATCTTCGACAACGCCCTCGTCGCCGCCGGCCTCCTCGACGACCCGCGCACGATGCTCGCGCGGATGAATTCGCTCCTCGAAAAACTCCTCGCCAAGTAATTGCCGCCGCGCCGGTTGTCGCGATTGACAGGCTCCGGTCACATGACCAGCCTGCCGCGTGCGGTCGATCCCCTTCCGCACAAAACCACGAAACCCAAAATCCCTATGAAACTGAACCCCATGTTTGCCCTCGCCGCCGTCGCCGCCCTCGGCTTCACGGCCTGTGAAAAGAAAGACGCCGCCATCTCCGACAAAATCGAAGATGCGAAAACGATGGTTGAGTCGAAAGCTGAGGAAGCCAAAGCCGCCGCTTCGACCAAGATCGAAGAAGCCAAGGAGACCGCCAAGGAGAAGGCCCCCGCCGCCGCCGCCGCGATCGACAAGGCTGCCGATGCCGCGAAGGACGCCGCCGGCAAAGCCGTCGATGCGACCAAGGACGCCGCCAAAGACGCTGCGGACAAAGTCGGCGACGCCGCGAAGGACGCGGCCAAACCCGCCGAGCCGGTGAAGTAAGCGCCCCGCGCTGATTTTTCCAAAGCCCCGGCCTCCTCGCGAGGCCGGGGCTTTTTTTATGCCGGTGCGTGCTGCGCCAGCGCATCGAGCAGCCCAAAAAGCGCCGCGTCCGCTGCCACGAAGTCGGGTTGCATCTCGGCGAGTTGTGCGTGGGTCTGCACGTAGCGCGAGGGCACGAGTTCGGCGGCGCAGGCGTCCGCCAGTTCGGCGACATTCACGGGCCCCTGCTCCAGGTGAAACTGCAACCCCACCACGCGGTCGCCATGCACAAACGCCTGCTGCGCGCAGCCCGCGCTTTCCGCCACGCCGCGCGCACCGGGCGGGAGCGAAAACGTGTCGCCGTGCCAGTGCATGACCGTGAGCTGCTCGGGAAACGCCGCGAATGGCGCGCGCCGGTCGAAGACGCGAATCGGCCACCAGCCGATTTCCTTTTCCGCGTTCTGGAAAACCTTCCCGCCCAGCACGTCCGCGAGAAGCTGCGCGCCGAGGCAGATTCCGAGGATCGGTTTCCCCGCGGCGATGACCTCGCCGAGAAACCGCTTCTCCACCACCAGCCACGGATGAGCGCGATGCTCGTAAATGTTCATCGACCCGCCCATGACCATGAGCAGGTCGAAGCCCGCCAGCGGCGGCGGCACCTCGCCCGCGTGGAGCGCCGTGCGCGTGAGCGCATGACCGCGCACCCGCACCCAGTCCGCGATTCTGCCGGGGCCTTCGTAGGATTGGTGTTCGAGCGAGTGGACTTTCATTTTCGCGCCGGCGGTCGCGCCTTCACCTTGTTGAAAAAAAAGTGCTCGAGGGGGGACTTGAACCCCCACGCCTTGCGGCATACGCCCCTCAAACGTACGTGTCTGCCATTTCACCACTCGAGCTTTTTGCGAGGGGCAAACGTGTAGCAGGCGGCCAAACCCGCGCAAGTGTTTCTTTGGCCGGCGGACGGCGGATTTTCCCCGCGCAAAACCCGCACGCCCGCTAACGTCCGCGCATGCGGATTGCCGCTTTCCTCAGTCTCCTTTTTCTACCGATGCCCGCGCCCGCCGCCGATTTTGAGAAAGCGATTCCGCGCGGCTGCGGGCAGATGGTGCTGGTGACGACGGCGGACTGGGGCGCGTCCGGCGCGACGGTGCGGCGCTACGAGCGGGCGGCTCCGGGAGCCGCGTGGGTGCCGGTGGGAAAGGCCGTGCCGGCGCTGCTCGGGGAGCGCGGACTGGCGTGGGGGCTGGGTCTGCACGCGGTGCCGCGCGACGGTGCGCCGCGGAAGCGCGAGGGCGACCGGTGTGCGCCGGCGGGGGTGTTTCGGCTGACGGCGGCGTTTGGGACGCGGGGGAAAATCGCGGGGCTGAAGCTGCCGGCGATGCCGGTCGGGCCGACGCTGGAGGCGGTCGATGATCCGGCGTCGCGCCATTACAATCGCCTCGTGGATCGCGCGGTGATCGCGCGGCCGGACTGGCATTCGTCGGAGCGGATGCGCGCGGTGCCGGACTATGCGCTGGGCCTCGTCGTCGCGCAGAATCCGCGCAATGTCCCCGGTGCGGGATCGTGCATTTTCCTCCACCTCTGGAGCGGCAAACGTACCGGCACTGCCGGCTGCACGGTGCTCCGCGGGCGCGACCTGACGGCGCTCGCCCGCTGGCTGGACCCGGCTCGCGAACCCGTGCTGGTCCAGCTTCCGCGGGCTCTGGCGCGGTAAATCTCAATTCCGTTAATTTGGCTGAATCCCGTTAATTCCGTCGAAAAAACAAAACGGAATTAACGGAATTTGACCAAATTAACGGAACGGATTTTTGGCCGACGCTTTAATCCCGTTCAATCCCGTGAATCCCGTCCAAAGATCAGAAAGACGGGATTGACGGGATGAAACGGGATTCGGAAAGGACGGATGTTTTTTACCGTTTCATTTCAAAGCTCTGGCCGGTGACGCGGGCGCGGATTTCAAATCCGGTTTCGCGAATTTCCACATGCACCGCGCCCGCGCGGTCCTGGCGGAAGACGATGATGCCGCGGGCGGCAACGCTTTGCTCCCACGCATCGAGGTTCTGGGGCGGCTGGCCGTAGCTGAGCGCGCTGCAAAGGACGGCCTGCGGCTGCACGCGGGCGAGGAAATCGAGGGTGCCGGAAAGGTCTTTGGCGTGCTGGCCTTTGATGATGATTTCGCTGCGCAGGTCGGGCTCGTTTTCGAGGAGCCACTGCTCGGTCGCGAAGCCGCTGTCGGACATGAAGAGCACGCGCGTGCCGGCGGATTCGAGCTGGATGACGAGCGCCTTGTCATCGGCGGTGGCGCGCTGGAGACCGGCGGGCGGATAGAGCACGCGGAGCGTCGTGCCGCCGAGACGGATGGCGTCGCCGCTTTCGTAAAGTCCTTTGCCGAGGCCGCGCCGCGCGAGTTCGGCGTGAAAATCTTTGCGCGTGGCCGCGCGGTCGCGGAGGACGGAATCGACGAGGAAGCGCGGGCGGAAATCGTCGAGCGCGGGGAGCGCGCCGCCGATGTGCTTCACGTCGCCGTGGGTGAGGAGGAGCCCGTCGAGACGGTTCACGCCGCGGGTGCGGAGGTAGGGCAGGATGATGTGGTCGTAGGCGGTGTCGCCGCCGCAATCGAGCAGCCAGTCGCGCCCGGCGGTGCGCAGGTGGGCCGCGCCGCCTTCGCCGAGATCGAGCACGGTGATCTCGCAGACGGGCGCGGGCGAAAGGCGCGGAACCTCGACGTAGTGCCAGCCGCCGGGAATGAGCGCGCAGATTTTCAAGACGGCGAGGAGGGCTTTTGCGCAGAACCAGTTGGCGTTGTTGCAAAGCAGCGCGCCCATTTTCCACAGCGGCGCGGCGAGCAGCGTGGCGATGCCGAGCACGAGGACGACGAAGGCGAGCGGCACGGCGAGCATGTTGGCAAGCAGCGCGGATGGGGAGAAGAGGTGGAAGTATCCGGCGGTGAAAAGCAGGGAGCCAACCCACGCGGAAACGGTGACGCCGAGCGCGGCGGCGAACTTTTCCGACACGACCGCGCCGGCCTGCTGCGGCCAGCGCCAGAGCGCGCGGGGCAAGTAGGCATCGGGCCTGCCGAGCGGTTCGAGGCGGCGCTGGATTTTTCCCGAGAGCCAGACGATGACGACCACGAGGACGAAGGAGAATTGGAAGCCGGGGGAGAAAAGCTGGTTCGTATCCCACGCGAGAATGGCAAAGGCCGCCGCGCCGAGGCTGTTGAAGGCCAGCGGGCGGCGATCGACGAGCTGCGCGAGGAGAATGAGCGAGCACATGATTGTGGCGCGCACGCAGCTCGCGGTGAGGCCGGTGACGAGGGCGTAGCCGGCGAGGATCGGGAGGGTGAGGAGGATGGCCGGCGCGCGCCCGATGCGCAGCGGGCGGAGGACGAAAAGCGCGATGGCGGCGAGCATGGCCACGTTCAGCCCGCTGACGGCGAAGAGATGCATGGTGCCGGTGCGCTGGAAGAGCGCCTTCATCTCCTGCGGGGTCTCGCCGCGCAGGCCGAGCACCATGCTGGCGATGAGGTCGGAGATTTCCGGCTCGTCTTCGAGATCGAGCGCGAGCTGGCGCTGAATCCAGTGCGAAGCCTGATAGGCAAAGGATTGCGCGGGATTTCCGAGGCCGTGGCTTTCGATGCGGCAGTCGGTGGCGAAGCGGGTGCGGACTTCGGACCAGATGCCCTGGCGCTGCTCGTAGGCGGTGAAATCGAATTGCCCCGGGTTGCGCACGGGTTCGAGATTCGCGGCGCTGCCGGTGAGGGAAACGCGGTCGCCATACGCAGGCATCTTCTCGCCGGCCCAGTTCACATTCACGAGCACGCCGGGCGGGCGCGTTTCGCCGGAGAGGCTGATGGATTCAAGCTTCAGGCGGAAGCGGCAGGTGGTGCGCAGGGTAAAGGACGCGGGCTTTTCCGGCTCGTCCCAGACGATGCCCACCGCCTGCACGACGTGCGGGCCGCCGGTGAATTCGCGGGCGAGTTCTTTCGCCGCATTCCCATGATGGCGCAGCGTGTGCAGGGAAAAAAACGCGAGCGCGCAAAGCAGCCAGCAGCCCGCCGTGACGGGCCGCAGGAGCAGCGCGAGCGCGCCCGCCGCCATGAGCGCGAGCGGCCACAGCGCCTCCACCGGCCAGCGATCCGCGGCGAAAATTCCGAGCACCGCGCAAAGCGCCAGACCGACGAATGGCTGGCGTGGTCGCGGCTCCCAGAGGGTCATGGCCGCGAAGTGTGGCTGACGGCCAACCCGCCGTCAGCGCTTTTTCGGCGCGGGCTTGGTCTTCCGCGTGCGGTACTTCGGATCGACATCGACGGACGTGATCATCAACAGATCGATCATCGTGAACTTGTCATCACCGTGAGTCAGCATGACGGCGCGACCGCTGGGGAAGAACGAAAGGAATTCGTTGTGGACGACTTTGAGTTTGCGTCCGTCGGCCAAAGTCAAAATGAAGGGAACAAACGGGCGGGTTTCAGCCAGTTCGCGCAAAATGCGGATATTCATGGAGCGGAGAATAACACACCAGCCAAGCGCCACAACCAGCGCTACGGCGCCTTGACGCGCTGGAAGTATTCGGGGTACCGGCTTTGCAAAATGTTGAGCAGCTTCTTCACTTTCTCGTCATTGCCGGCGGCGCGGTACGCCTGGATGGCCTTGGACAAAGAGCGCGGCGTGATTTCCGGCTGGTCGATGCCCGTCGCATAGACGGTCTCGTAGAGTTTCGCCGCCTCGGCGGAATTGCCTCGCGCCGTCTGGATGTCGCCGGCGCTGATGCGGCCTTCGCCATTGATCTCGCCCTCGGGCTGGAGCGTGAGCGCTTCGTCCACGGACTTCTGCGCGGCGTCGAGCGCCTTGAGCGCGATCTGCGATCTGGCGAGCGTGAGCAGGCCGGTGGCGCGCAGCGTCGGCTGCTTCACGGACTTGAGGTAGCTCCCCATGGACTCGGCGGCTTCCTTGTATTTTTCCAGCTCGTGCTGGCTGCGGCCGAGGAGCAGGAAATCGTCGGGCGCGACCTCGTCGCGCGGAGTGAGCATTTGCAAATACTTCTCCGCGGATTCAAAGGCTCCCCCTTTGTAGAGTTCGAGGCCGAGCCAGCGCAGGATTTCCGCCGGCACCTTGGTCTTGCCTTCCTTCGAGTAAGAATCGACCTCGCGCGCGGTCGCCACTTTGTCCTCGAGATAGTACTGCGAGAGGAGCAGGCGGATGCTCGTTTTCTCGCCGAACTGCTCCTTGTCGAGCTTCCGCGCCTCCTCCAGGTAAGGTGCCGCCTCCTTGTAGTTTTTCACCTCAAAGGCCGCCCAGCCGAGCCAGTAGTCGGCCTGCGGTCGCGCCGCCGATTTCGGGTAGTCCTTGAGCAGGAGCTTGAAAGTCTCGGCCATGGCCGCGTTGTCGCCCTGCTGGCCGAGGATCAGCGCTTTCTGCAGGAGCGCCATTTCGCGCTCCTTGGCCTGCGGATATTTTTTGATGATGTCGCTGTAGTCGGCGAGCGCCGCGCCGAGATTTTTTTGCGATTGCCACGCGAGCCCGCGCTGGATGAGCGCGCCGGGGACGAGCTTGTGCCCGGGGTAGCCGTCGATGAAGCCGGTGAAAGCCTTCGTCGCCTGATCGAAGGCGTGCAGCTCCATCTGGCACCAGCCGAGTTTGAAAAGGGCCTCGGCCTTCATCGCGCCGCTGAGCTGGCGCGAAAGTTCGAGCGTGTTGTAGATGGGCACGGCGTTGCCAAAGTCCTGCTTTTTGAAAAAGACCTCGGCTTTCATGAGCATAATCTGGTCGCGCTTTTCGGCCTCGGGATTGGCCGTGAGGTACTGGTCGATGGCCGCCAGGATCTGCGGATCGTTGGCGGCGTAGAGCATTTTCAGCCGCTCGTACTGCGCCTCCTTGGCATAGACGGAGTTGGGGAATTCCCTGAGCACCTGGTCGTAGAGCTTCATGGCCTCGGCGGTGTTGCCGAGCTGGCGGAAGGAGTTCGCGGTGAGGAGCAGCAGCTCGGGCCGCACGTCGGGGGAAAATTGCGCGCCGGGCTGGCTGAAGGTGTCGATGACCTGCTGATATTTGCCGGCGTCGAAGGCGATGCGCAGGACGCCGAGCTGCGCGATTTCCTTCCAGCGCGCGGGGCCGGGCATGCCGAGGGCTTTTTTGAAAGCGGCGTCCGCGGGCGCGGGCTGCGGCGGCTCCATTTCCAGCGACCACAGGCCGGTGCGGACGGTGGCTTCGAGTTTGAGGTCGGGGTTCTCCGCCTTGACCGCGAGCATGGTGATCTGTTTCAGCGCCTCGGCGGTGCGGCCGCCTTCCTTGAGCAGGAGCGCGAGCGAGAGGCGGCTGGCGTCCTGGAAGGGGTTGTTCTCGTTCGCCGCCGCGAGATCCTCGTAGGCCACGCGGGCCTCGGCTTTCTGCCCGAGCGCCTCGAGGGTGCGGCCGGTGAAAAACTTCGCCGAGTTCACGACCGCGGGATCTTTCAGCCGCACCGAGGCTTTGCGGTAGAGCGCGAGGGCGTCGCGGAATTCCTTGGCCTGGTAATAGATTTCCGCGAGCCGGTAGGCGGCGGGGCCGATGAAGTCGCCGTTCTGGTACTGCGAGAGGAGCGTCTCGTAGGCGTTGCGCGCGGCGTTGATGGCGCCATTGCGGCGGTAGGATTCGCCAAGGCGGAAAAGGGCGTCGGGCCGCTGCTCGCTGTTCGGATAAAGGGTGGTGAATTTCTCATACTCCGGCGCGGCCAGCTCGAACATTTTCCGGCCGTAGTAGCCGTTGGCGACATCGAGCTGGAGCTGCTCGGGCGTGCGCGGAGTGCCCGTGGGGGTGATGCGGATGGTGCCGGGATCCTCGGGCTCGGGCGCAGCCATCGGCTTGGGCGGCGCGACCACGCCCGCGGGCTTGGGCTTCACGGGCTTCGGCGTGGCCGCGGGCTCGGCGGCGACGGCGAGCGCGGGTTTCACCACGGGCTCGGCGCGGGGGATGACCGGCTCGGCGCGCGGGATCGGCTTGCCGTCCTCATCCAGCTTGAAGGGCTTGAGGATTTGCGACTGCGCGTCCTGCGCATGGGCCGGCGCGAGAACCAGCGCGACCAGACTCAACCCCGCGAGCACCTGGCGCTTCATTCCACTTTCCGCGTGGCAAACGCGACGTTCCAGATGTTGGCCTCGCGGCAGGTGTCAAGGACCGCGGAGATGTAGCGGTACTCGGCGTGCTCGTCGCCGCGCACGATGATCGAGTAGTCGGGAAACAGCCCCGACAAATCCTTCAGCCGCGTGAGCAACTCCGGGCGCGGCACCGGCTTGTTATTCCAGATCACGGTGCCGTCCGTGCGCACATTGAGCACGGTCTGGTTCACGACCGAGGCGGTCTCCGTCGCGTTCTGCGCCGAGGGCACGCGCACTTTCAGATCGAGCTCCTTTTTCGCGAAGCTCCAGGTGACGATGAAGAAGCAGAGCAGCACGAGGAGGATGTCCACCATCGGCGCGATTTGGAAGCCGAGCGTGTGCGGCTCGGCGCGTTTGCGAAGCTTCATGCGGGCGCGGTTAAAACTCCTCGTCCACGGCCACGCGCGAGGGCTCGCGCTTCTTGTTATAGTTCAGCGCGATGAGCCCGAGGATGTGCGCCGAGGCGATTTCGAGATCGGAGATCAGGCTCTGCACGCGGTTGCGAAAGAGGGAGTAGAAAAACATCGCGGTGATGCCGAGGACGAGGCCGCTCGCCGTGGCGACGAGCGCTTCGGACACGCCGTTCGCCAGCAGCAGATCGCGCGAGGTCGCGGTCTGGCCGCTGCCGAGAAGGCCAAAGGAACGGATGATCCCAAACACCGTCCCGAGCAGCCCGATCATCGGCGAGAGCATGCCGATGTCCGCGAGATAGACCGTGCGATGCTGGAGCGACGCCGCCTGGCTGCCCGCCTCGGTCTCCGCGAT
>JAYWEP010000314.1:0-4918 GCA_043779205.1 Chthoniobacter sp.
TTCATGCGGCGCTGGTTCTTGGGCTGGTGTTGATTTCACAACCCCACCTTTCCAAGTCCTCGCCGCATGAACAACCTATTGGAACTTCACATCTAGGGCGTTCGTGGTTTTTGCTAGCCGGCCGGTGTAATCGACTCTTGAAAGAGGCAGCAGCCCTGCCGCAGAGACGCAAAAATCGGCAAACGCGATGCCCACCGGCGGAGTCGCCCCTTGTAAGAAAATAAAGAAAACGAATCCTCCGGCGAGGAACTGGAAAATGCGGGTACCGCCGGGATCAACGACGATTTCCGGCTCCTCTATGAAATCCTCCATACCGCTGCCGAGATAACGGAGATCAGTCATTCCGAAAGGGTAAAACTCGCCGCTCCCCGGCGCTTCCGTGCGCAATGTAGCAGCGAGGATGTTCTCTTCGTCAGCATCCAAAACCACTCTGCGGAAAAATTCCCCCGCTGCGACGCTAGCGCGCCAAAGCAAAGAGAGGACAAAGAGCTTCATAAGGACGTAATCGACGCGTAGCTCGCTCCGCGCCGGCTCAAAACTCACTGGCGTTCCCAGCCCCATGCGCTTGCGAATTCTACCCGGTGCAGTCCCGTAGAGAAGGGCGCGGGCATAGCCTTCGTATCTCCCAAACTGCTCCTCGCAATCACCGCACAGGAGATACTCTTTAATACCCAGGCTTTTTTCATATTGGCCGCGCTGCTTTCGACCGCTTTTGATTTCCGCGCGGGCACTCAAGAGAATGTGCGTGCGTTGCAAGCCTCCGGTCGGCCCTTTGGGAATCTCGTCTTCCACTCCTTCTAGGAAAAAATCCGGCACGATATGGGAATGTCGTAACGGTTCCTCTCTGCCGCAGAGCCTGCACAGAGCTGTGGTACGAATCGGAGGTTGAGAGGTGAACTTCATTGAAGCGAGTGTCCATTCGCCTCGTACCCAAAGTGGGATAAGCGTGTCCCGGTAAGGTGGACATGATTGGGGCGGGAGGGTGTTAGTTCAGTTGGTTTTCAAAGTCCACAGGGGATTAGAAGCCGAGGGCTTCGGAACGCGCCATTGCCGGGGAAGTTGTGCTTCGTGGCCGGGCGATGAGTCGCGCTTTCAGCGCTGGCGCTGGCGGCGCGGGTTTCCTGGGGCGTTGCCCCGGGCTGGGATGAAGGCTGCGCCTTTGGCGCTACGGAAGCTGCGGCTCTGATCCGGCGCTCTCGGGTGAGCACGACGCCAACGGCGTCCCCTCATCACAGCCTGGGGCAACGCCCCAGGTGCATCGTCAACGCCCGCGCCAGCGCCAACGGCGCGATTCATCCACCGGCGGCCCGTCAGTCCCAAACATAGCGCTCATCGAATGCGACCCCGTATTTCGCCAGCACCCGGATGAACGAGGGACGAAAACCACGCCGTCATTCTGAGCGGAGCGGAGGCTTTGCGCTGCGCAGTCGAAGGATCGCTGACTGTAACGGGCGGAGGCGGTCTGGTGAGATACGCGCGCCATCACTCCCACCGCCTCCGCCCATTTTCAGTCAGCGATTGCCCCGCAGTCCCATAGGCGTCTCGCGGACTCGGCTCTTCGCTGCGTCCCGGTCGCAAAGCCTCCCGGAACTCCGCTCAGAATGACGGCGGGTTTGTGCCTCCGGCCTCGGCGTGCGGCGGACCACGGCGAGCGCCCGATGATCGCGTTGACGCTGCCAGCCGCGGCGGGCATCTTGCGCCCGTGAGCACAGTCATCGAAATCGAAACCGCAATTGAAAAACTGGCGCTGCCCGAAAAGCGGGAGGTTTTTGATTTTCTCGCGGAGCGGTTGGAGGCGGAGGCCGCCGAGGTGGCGTTCCCGGATTTGAAGGCGCTCTTGATGGAGATGCCGGGCGCGGGTGACGATGAGGACTTTGCCCGGCTGCGCGAGGTGCCGCGCGACGTGGATCTCTCGTGAACGGCTACCTGCTGGATACGAACGTCGTTTCCGAACTCCGCAAAGGTCCGCGCGCGGATGCGGGGCTGGCGGCGTGGTTCGCGGGGCGGAACCGGAGGGAGCTTTTTTTGAGCACGGTGACCCTCGCGGAATTGCGGCGCGGCATCGCGCTCATCTCCAGGCGCGACCCCGCGCAGGCGGAGAACCTGGGCCGGTGGTGCGATCATGTGCAACGGGATTACGGGCGCACGGGACGCCTGCTCCCAATCCGCGCTGCGGAAGCCGCCGCCTGGGGTGAACTGATGGCCATCCGCCCGCTGCCTATCATGGACGGTTTTCTCGCGGCGACGGCGCAAGTTCACGACCTCACGCTCGTGACCCGCAATCAGACGGACTTTAGCGGACTGCCCATTGGCATTGAGAATCCATTCTCCGGCAGCGCGAGGTAAGCACGCTTCGCCCGCCGCCTCCGCCCATTTCAGTCAGCGATTCTTCGCTGCGTTCCGGTCGCAAAGCCTCCCGGAACTCCGCTCAGAATGACGGCGGGTTTTTCGAAATGACCGACTGCCGCGTTTTCAAAACAGCGTCATCTGCGGCTTCATCTCCGCGAGCGCCTGCGCGGCCTTTTCTTTGTTCCGCGGTTTGCCATGCGTCGGGAGCGGGGGGGCTTCGGCGATGGTGGGTTTGCCGTCGGCGTTGAGTTCGTGCTGCTCGAGGTTGGAGAGGATCTCTTTCGCGCGCGAAATGATGGACGCCGGTAGCCCGGCGAGGCGGGCGACCTGGATGCCGTAGCTTTTGTCGGCGCCGCCTTTGATGATCTTGCGGAGGAAGATGATCTGGTCGTTCCACTCGCGCACGGCGACGTTGTAATTGCGCACGCCGGGGCGGGTCATTTCGAGTTCGGTGAGCTCGTGGTAGTGGGTGGCGAAAAGGGTGCGCGCCTTGGTTTCGTCGTGGAGAAATTCGGCGACGCTCCAGGCGATGGAGAGGCCGTCGAAGGTCGAGGTGCCGCGGCCGATTTCGTCGAGGATGATGAGCGAGCGGGCGGTGGCGTTGTTGGTGATGTTGGCGGTTTCGTTCATCTCGACCATGAAGGTCGATTGGCCGCGCGAGAGGTCGTCGTTCGCGCCGACCCTTGTAAAGATGCGGTCGGCGAGCCCGATCTCGGCGCTCTTCGCGGGGATGAAGCTGCCGATCTGCGCCATGAGCACGAGGAGCGCGACCTGGCGGATGTAGGTGCTTTTGCCGGCCATGTTCGGGCCGGTCAAAATGAGCAGGCGGTTTCTTTCGCTGTCGAGGAGCACGTCGTTGGGGACGAATTTTTCCTCAATGAGCGCCTGGTCGAGCACGGGGTGGCGGCCATCGGTGATGACGATGCGGAGGTCTTCGCTCAGCGCCGGGCGGCAGTAGCCGAAAAGGCGCGCGGTTTCGGCGAACGCGCCGAGCACGTCGAGCGTGGCGATGGCGGCGGCGGTGCTTTGCAGCGGGGCGAGTTCGCGCATGACCTCGTCGCGGAGCTGGAGGAAAAGCTCCTGCTCCAGAGCTTTCGCGCGCTCGTCGGCACCGAGGATTTTGCCCTCCACTTCCTTCAGCTCAGGCGTGATGAAACGCTCGCCGGTGGCCACGGTTTGCTTGCGGTGCCAGTGCGGCGGAACGGCGGCGAGATTCGATTTCGTGACCTCGATGAAATAGCCGAAGACCGAGGTGAAGCGGACTTTCAGCGACTTGATGCCGGTCTCCTCGATGGCGCGCTGCTGGAGCTGGGCGATCCAGTCCTTGCCCTCGCGCGCGGCGTTGCGGAGTTCGTCGAGCGGGGCGTGGTAGCCGTCGCGAAACATGCCCCCCTCGCGGGTCAGCGCTGGCGGCTCATCGACGATGGCGCGGGCGAGGAGTTCGACGAGTTGGGGGAGGGGGTGGAGGTCGCGGAGAATCTTCCGCCCAAGTGAACCGTCTTCCTCTTCCTCTTCCGCTTCCTCTTCCTTCATTGGGAAATTCGGAGCAGAGGAAGATGAAGCGGAAGAGGAAGTAGAGAGCGCTTCGAGGTCGGTTTTCAACTGCGGGATTTGTTCGAGCGAAGTGCGGAGTACTTGGAGGTCTCGCGCATTCCCGCCGGTCTGGGTCAGGCGGCCGACGGTGCGCTCCATGTCGCGGATGGACTTGAGGGTTTCGCGGATGTTGCCGAGGAGAAAGGGCTCGGCGAGCAGGTCGGCGATCATTTGCTGGCGGGCCTTTAGCGCCGACAGGTCGCAGAGCGGGTGCAAAATCCAGTCGCGCAATTTCCGCGCGCCCATCGGTGTCACCGTGCGGTCGAGCGCGCCGAGCAGGCTGGTGTCGCGACCGCCGCCGCGGTTTTGCACGAGTTCGAGATTCGCCTGCGTCGTCGCGTCGAGGACCATGAACTGCGAATTGCGATAGACCGCCAGCCGCGTGATGTGGCCGAGCGAGCGGCGCAGCTCGGTTTTCAGGTAATGCAGGATCGCGCCCGCCGCGCCGATGGCCGCGGGCATGGCGTCGCAGCCGAAGCCGTCGAGCGACTGCACTTTGAAATGCTCGCGCAAAGTGAAGTGCGCCTGCTCGTGGAGGAAGGTGTAGCCGTCGCGCGCGACCACGCCGCGCACCTCGCGGAACTGCGCGGCCTGCTCCTCGGCGACGAGCACCTCGGCGGGTTGCACCCGGGCGAGTTCATCGGCGAGCGCGGCGGCGTCGGCGAGTTCGGTGACGCGGAAATCGCCGGTCGTGAGATCGACGAACGCGAACCCGAACCCGCCTTTCGCCCCCGCGTAAATCGCGGCGAGAAAGTTGTTCCGTTTCGCATCGAGCAGATGCAGGTCGGAGACCGTGCCGGGGCTGACGATGTGCGTGACTTCGCGCTGCACGATCTGCCCTTTGACCGGCTCGCTGACTTGATCGCAGATCGCCACGCGCCGGCCCGCCTTGATCAGCCGGCGGATGTAATTCTCCGCCGCGTGATGCGGGATGCCGCACATCGGCACGAGGTTCCGTTTCGTCAGCGCGACGTTG
>JAYWEP010000315.1:0-13510 GCA_043779205.1 Chthoniobacter sp.
CTCCCGTTCTTCACCACTTCCTCACTTTCACAATGTTGGCATTTCATTCCTTCTGCTTACCCGCTTCTCTCTCGCCGTCAATACCTATTGAGCAATCCCGAAAAACGATCCTGCCCTCGCGCATCAGTTGCCAGCCTGGGGATGAAACGCTCAAGCCACGACACTGACCATCCAGCCGAGACCGAAGCGGTCGGTGACCATGCCAAAGCACGGTGACCAGAAGGTCTTGGTCAGCGGCATCCGCACCTCGCCGCCGTCGGCGAGGGCGGCAAAGGCGCGGTCGGCCTCGGCGGCCGTCGGCACGGCGAGCGAGAGCGAGAAACCCTTAAAGCCCGCACCTTCCCCGCATCCGTCGGAAGCCATGAGGGTCGTTCCGCCGATGCGGAAGGTGGTGTGCATGACTTTGTTTTCAAAGCCCGGCGCGAGCATGTCGGGTGGCTGCGGTTCGGGGCTGTCCTTGTAGAGCATGAGAAAGTCCACCTCCGCGCCGAGCGCGGTGCGGTAGAATGCAAGCGCCTCTTCGCAGCGGCCGCCGAAGAAGAGGTAGGGTTGGACGAGGGTGTTAGTCATAGGTGTGCGGTGGGTTTGTTTTTTGGGAAAGCGGTCGCGGCGGCGCAGGGTTATGCGGCATCGCTGTTGGTGGAGAGATTCTCAGAGCGTGGCGGGACGGCAGGCTCTACAAAGAGACTTTTGAGATGCTTCACTTGTCCCGAAGGATCAGTGGTGAGCGTGTGACGGATGGAAACGACGCGATAGATTCTGGCATAGTTATTGTGACCATTGATGGCCGGCCAGCAGCGTCCATCCATCGTGTCACCTTTTCCAATATCTTGAAACTGTCCTGTTCCTTCAAACACGGCGAGAGGAAAGCCAAGCTTCTCAAGATCGTAAATCTGAATCGCGTGAATAATGCGTTTCGGCGACGCTTTCCGCTTTGGGGAAGCGTTGGCTGAGGGAGGACGCTTTTTCATAGATTACTTCAGCCCAACGACCCCAAGCTCAGCGGCTCCTTAGGCCATTGGGCGTTCAATCTGCTGTTTAAGATCATCAGTTAGAAACTCCCATAAATGCGGATGTGTCTCGATCAAGCGGGCTATATCACCGAGGTCTTTAATTCGTTTGCTCTGTCGTTGCGCTGCATCGCTCCAGGCCTTGATCTTGCCTTTCAGCGTGTCCTCGACCGAGGCGACTCGGAGCAAAATGCCATGCACATCGGCCGGAACGGCTCTGGTCGGGAAGTCACGATAGAAATCCTCAGTGCTAAGTTGAAGACTGACTCTCGAATGTCCCTTGAAGTTAATTGACCACTGGAATCTTTCGGGTCGGAAACCGGCTTCGGTGAGCATGTCCACGGCGCGGTCAATGGCCTCGGCGGCGACAACAAAATCAACGTCCTGAGTAACCATCGGCTCTGCCGCCCAGTGATTGATTGCGACTCCTCCGATAGCGCACCACGGAATGTCCGCTCTCTCCAGGCAATCGACTAGACCCATAACGTCATCGGTGCCACCGACAGTCTGCCAGTCATAGAATTTCTTGGCTGTCATGCCGGCATGCTGCCGCCCTTTGAAGGGGCGCGCGAGTCTTTTTGGCCTAAGTTGGCGGCAGACGGCCGGGAGGACATGGCGGCGGTGGGAGTGTGGGCGGTGGGTGGGGCTTGGCAGGCGCGGCGCTCGTCATTCACGGGGCTTGGCGAATGCGCCGCGCGGGCGTAGGCTGCGCGCATGAATCCCTCCCCGCTCTCCCGCCGCACCTTTCTCTCCACCGCCGCCGTGGCCGCCACCGCCGCGAGCCTGCACCAGCGCCTTTCCGCCGCCGATGCGGCGGGCGGGACGAAGGGCCATGTGAACCATTCGGTCTGCAAATGGTGCTACCCGAAAGTCTCGCTCGACGATCTCTGCGCGGCGGGCAAGGACATGGGGCTGACCTCGATCGACCTGCTGCCGCCGACGGATTTCCCGACGCTGAAAAAGCACGATCTCATCTGCGCGATGGTCAGCGGGGCGTCGGGCAAGCTCGCGGACGGCACCTCGGTCGGCGGGATCACGAAGGCCTTTAACCGCACCGAGCATCACGACGTGCTCGTGCAGGCCTATGAGCCTTTCATCAATGCGACGGCGGACGCGGGTTTCAAAAACCTGATCTGCTTCTCCGGCAACCGCGACAAGATGGACGATGAGACGGGGCTGAAGAATTGCGCGGAGGGGCTGAAGAAGATCATGGCGCTGGCGGAAAAGCGCGGAGTGGTGATCTGCATGGAGCTGCTCAACAGCCGGGTGAATCACGCCGACTACATGTGCGATCACAGCGACTGGGGCATCGCACTCTGCAAGGCCGTGGGCTCGGCGAATTTCAAGCTGCTCTACGACATTTACCACATGCAGATCATGGAGGGCGACGTGATCGCGCGGATCAAGACGGGGCACGAATATTTCGCGCACTACCACACCGGCGGCGTGCCGGGGCGGCACGAGATCGACGAGACGCAGGAGCTGAACTACGCGCCGATCATGCGGGCGATCGTGGAGACGGGCTTCAAGGGGCATGTGGCGCAGGAGTTCATCCCGGCGCGGGCGGATGTGCTGGCTTCGCTGAAGCAGGCGGTGGGGATTTGCGATGTGTGAGGGGAGTGCCGGGAAGGCTGCGCGTTTTAAGAATTAGGAATCCGCTTGGCGGAGACGCGCTTTTGCATTCTCGGCTTTCCTTCCCCTCGGACGTGGCGCAACAACTTGGCAAGATCGAGTTGCAGCGCCTCGGAAAGTTTGAGCAGCGTGACCATCGTCGGCGAGGCGCGGCTGTGTTCGAGATGCCGGACGCAGGAATTGCTCACGCCTGCCGCCACCGCCAATGTTTCCTGAGACCAGCCCAGGCGCTGCCGTTCCGCCTTGAGCAGTGCGACGATTCTTTGGGTGGTGAGTGCGTGCGGTTCCGGCACGCCGCGGAAAATATGCCCTGGTCAAAAAACCGCGCAGAGTCATAAATGACGGGGCGCTTGACCGGCCATGCCGGTTGCGCTAATGCGGGACAAGTCGAATCGACCACTCTATGAGCAGAACACCGTTTCTATTGTTGGGAGCATCTGTCATCGGCCTGTCCTTTTCACCCGGCGCGGCATCTGCGGGAGATGCGGCCGGCGCCAGCCCGATTCCCGTGCCGCGTCGGCAAGTGCTCGACCGGGTCAAAATTGATTCGGGGTTGAACCCGATCATTTACGACCGGGTGGTGCCGCCTTCTTTTTCCGCACCAGCCGTCCCGCCAAAGCCGGATGCGGTGCCGCAGCGCGGACAGCCTGCGCCCGCTGAGGAAAAGCAAAGCGTCGTGTTGTTCCTCTTCGCCACAGTTTATGACCATGAGTTCACGGTGCTGCGGTGGTCTTGGGAGGGACGCGAATATCAGGCCGTGAGCAACATGGATTTCAACTACCTCACCGGCCTCGGGATGATCGAGACCGAGGATCGCGTATTTTCGCTGCTCATGGGCCTGGCCAACGAAAGCCGCGAGCAATTTCAAGCTCGAAGGCAAACTGCGCTCCAGCAAGGCTGGCCTGCGGAGGCGCTCCAGCGTCTTCCTTCGCCGCCTCCAGCAGCAGTGCCGCGCCCTGCTTACTGGCTTGTTTCCCCGGATCCGGCGGTGCCTGTGGCCAGCGGGGCGCTGGCAGGCATCGACGCGCTGCATCGCTATTTCGAGGCAAACAAGGCGGCGCTCATTGCGGCTTTCGAGCGGTGGCAAGCCGAGCAGGCAGCGCGTGAACTTGAAGCGCCGGCCGCTCCGCCGCCCCCGAAAGAAACGGTCATCCAATTCTGGCCGGTGAAAAGCCGCGTCTATCCGACCAACCGCTGAGCTTATGCACTCCCATCGACTTAAAGCTGTCTTGGTTCTGGTTGCGGCCGCCGGTTTGGCAGTGGCGCAGCAGTATGGCGATCCCAATGAGGGTTCGCGCGTGACCTACAATGCGGCCCAGGGCGTTCATCATTTTTCTTGGTGGGGGCGCGCGGGGAGAACCTATTTCATCCAGCATTCGGAAGACCTCATCCACTGGCGTTATCTGCCGGTCATCGAGTCCGGCACCAATCAGTCCATCGAATGGGCCTTTGCTCCTCCGGCTGAGAAATTCTTCCTGCGCCTCAAACATACGGACATCCCCACGAGCGATCCCTTTGGCGCGGATTTCGATGGCGACAAGGTTAGCAACGACGATGAGCTTCGCCAGGGCACCGATCCTTTTCTGGCGCTGGATTCCGATCACGACGGGATGCCGGACGATTGGGAGATCGCATGGGGTTTCAATCCGCAGGACCCCAGCGACGCCTCGCGCGATGACGATGGCGACGGCAAGACCAACTTCGAGGAATTCCTGGCTGGCACCGACCCATATGATCCCACGGATGGCGGTGGGTCGGGCGTGCCGACGGCACCCTCCAGCGTGACCGTAGTTACCAATCTCGATGGCAGCCGCGAGGTCTATTGGGTGGATAGCTCGGACAATGAAACCTACTTTGTCATCCGCGATCACCCGCCGGGTGGCTCCGCCGGCGAATTGGGCCGCGTCGGCCCCGGACGCACGCACTTCCACGTTCCCGCCCAATGAAACACGTCATCAGCGTTCTAGTCGTTTTTACCTTTCTGTCCTTTCGTGCGCTTGCCGGAGCCGGTGTCGCCGCCGGAAATCTGGCGGGTGAGTCGAGTGAAACTGCGGACGGAGCGGGGCCGGCCTTTGCAACGCTGGTCACGCCCCCGCCTCCGCCCGTGGTCACGCAGGCCACCCGTCTCGATCGCAAGCGGGTCTTGGTGAAATGGCAGGCTCCGTCGGGTTTCACGCCGCGGAACCCGGTGAGTACGTTTGTCGTCTTCCGGGCAAAGAATGCTGATCCGTGGGATCCTCTGGTCGAATTGAGGACAGCCACCGAATGGACCGATCCCGATGCTGAGGCTGGTTCGCGGTATCGTTATGTCGTGGCAACGCGTAGTCGCATCCCAACGAGCAGGCAGGTAAAGGACTCAATTCGGCTTTACGGACCGGCCTCCGACAAGGTGGTCGATGACGTGCGCGTGCGCCTGGTAGCCGGGGTCGCCCGCACTCAGCCGTCACTGCCCCAAGGAGTGGCGAGCGGCACCATCTCCGTCGGGCCATTTGCCCCGGATGAAACCACGGCGAATACCGCGCCGCAGGATCCGGTGCAGTACACCGGGCCTTTTACGACGGAGGAGGTTACTCCGTACAGCGGCACGCGATATGGGGAGAAATACGGCTGGCTGCCAAAAGGAAAGCCGATCACCCAGAATGTGGACATCACTGGAACCGGCCTGGCTGCGGGGACGGACTATCTCTTTGCCGGAGTTACCTTCGCCGCCGCCACCGTGCCGGCATCGCTGCCTCCGCTGACCTATACCGGGGCCGGGCAGTCCGTTCAGCACGTCTCCGGGCAGGCCACCTTTACCATTCCGCAGGGAGATTTCACCGGCACGGTCGATCCGCTGTTTGGCGGTGGGTTCGATGGCGTGAGCAATCCCAAGGCGCTGGCCATTGGCGGGCTGAGCGGGAATAACTCAGTGAAAATGACTGTGAGCCCGACCGTGGAGAACACGCGCCTTTCATTATCGCAGGATGAGCACCTACAAGTCGCCGGCACTCCAGCCAACGGGGCTACGCTCACGGTTTCCTCGGGCAACGGCTCAAAGGGCACCTTCCGCCTTCAGAGCTATGTGGACAGCAGCACGCTGGCGGGGCTGGATGTGGATGTCTTGGACATGATCGACCAGCATGTGCTTATCGCTGTCGTCCGTCCACAGTTTGATCCTACAGCTCCCGCCATTACCGAGGCCCCGATGCCATCCAACTACACGACTTTGCCAAATCTCTCCGCTCTGCGAGAAAAATTCCAAGCCCTTTACGAAAAGCAGGCAGGCATCCGAGTCCAAGTTGATTTGCTGACCAGCACCTACTACCGGTTTCGTTATAATGAGGACACCAGCGGACAGATTCTTAACTACGGGGTTTTGAATACTTACAACGAGATTGAAATGCTCAAGTTTGCCAGCCTCGCCAAGTATATCCTCGATAGGAAAACATACTATCAACGGGTTATGTTCATCGTGGATGCCGGGCTCAGCAGCGTCGAAGGGCAGGCGGGAGGATACGGTTCCACTTTCGCTGTCCTCCGGGTCAATATGGATGCCAATACCTACTGCCATGAATACGGCCACATGCTCAGTGCCCACCATCCGTGGAATGACAATAAACCCGACGAACCCATCCCAGCCAATTCCCAGGAAACAATACCCGGACCACTGCCCGGCCGCATCATGGGTTACAATGGAGGATTCAACTTGATCAAAATAGAATGGGTAACGATGCGGGACTATCTAAATCCGAATAAAAACAAATGAAGGCAAAACAATTACTGCTCTGTGGCATTTTGCTTGTTCCGGTGGCTTTGACCGCGCAGACGGGAGAAGACAGGAGTGCGGCGCAACTGGCGGAAGCTTACATCAAGCTGCGGGATCCCGCTAGGGTGGACGACTTGAAGAAATTTCCTCCCGAACAGGCGGTTCCAGCCTATTACAAGCTGCGGAGGAAAGCCTGGGAGCCTTCGGTGCGCGACCGGGCTGAACTCCTGATGCTGAATACCCCCGGCTGGGACAAATGGTTTCTCGACACCCTTTGGACGCTTCTTCCCGGCTCTTTATACGGGCCTACGGATGAATGGGGGGATTGGATTTATGAGGATCCCGATCGCTTTGAGCGGGTTCTGAAAATCTCTGACCGTGTAAAGAGCCAGCGACAAGCGGCGGATGACTTGATTTATTACCTGGGCAGCATTCGGGATCCGAAAGTCATCCGCATCCTTGGGCCGATTCTGCTTCTTGAAGGCGAGACATATAAGGATTTCGATGTTTCCTGGCAATCGTCGAACGCGAAAGCAGATATCGCACTTAGCGACATGAATGTTTACGGCTTCCCTGCATTTAAGCCATCAGACATACAGCACAAATGGTGGCTTAAAAACAAAGACCTGACGGACGAACAATGGTGGGAGTTGCTACGCAAAGGGCATGAAGAAATCGTGAAGTTACACACGCCTTTTACCTCAGAAGGTCGCCCGAACCCCCCACCTCCGCCACCACCCGCACCCGTGACTCCGCCGCCGACGCTGGTTCCGAAACCCATCACCCCTGTGCCCGCCCCGCGCATCATCCGCGGTTCGTCCCTTTCCACCCCACGGCGTCAACCGCATGTTCCCCAACTCGCCAGCGAGGCCGGGGCTTTCTGGCCGCGCTGGTTCGCTGTGGGCAGTGTCACCACCAGCCTTGGTTGGCTGCTGCTCCGCAAGGGTGATAATTCTTCGCAAGGCTAATAATCGAGATGGGAATTCGTGGTTGGATTTCAGAAAGATGGCAGTGGACAGATGCCGTCGTGATCTTGCTGGTAGCTGCGATATTGCGTCTTACTTTGCTCGACTTGCGCCCACCGCAAGCGGATGAAGGCATCGATGGCTGGCTGGCGGAGACGATGACGTGGAGCCACGGCTACAACTACCGCCCGGATGTGGCGCATGGCCCGCTGCATTTCCATCTGCTCAAGCTCAGCTTCGCATGGGGTGGACGCAGTTATTGGGCGCTGCGTCTGCCCACCGCCCTGTTTGGTCTCGGCGGTGTAGCGTTGTGCATAGCGTTCCACCCCTTCATCGGGCGTCGTGCGGCACAAATCGCCGCCATACTGATGGCGGTTTCCCCGAGTTTCACCTGGGTTTCGCGCTACGCGATTCACGAAACAGAGCTGGTCTTTTTCACACTGCTTTGTGCTTTGGGCATTCTCCGGCTGCTGGGTGGATTTTCTCCCGCCGGAGTGATGCTCGTCGTGGGTGGCGCAGTGGGTTGTCTGCTGACTAAGGAAACAGCTCTGTTGCATCTGGCTGCATTGGTCGGCGGGTTAGTTGCGGCGTCCAGACCGTGGCCGCGCACCCATCTGCGCTGGCAGCCAACGACACGGCAGTGGCGACAGGTCTTCTGCTGGATAGGTGTTGGGGCTATTGGTCTGGGCATCGTGTGGGGATTCTATACCGGCTTCGGCAGGCAGCCCGACGGCTGGACCCGCTTTGCCGACGGATTCACCCGCTGGGCAGTAATTGGAACCGGCGGCGAAGAGCACGCCAAGCCTTGGTGGTACTGGCTGAAGCTGCTGGCGGTGTATGAAGTGCCTTTGCTGGCGGCCTTGATCGCCTCGCCGCTGCTTATCCAAGGCGGCGGGCGACCGGTGCGCTTTTTCACCGCTGCCAGTCTAGTGTTATTCCTCGGTTATTCTTTGGTGCCTTACAAGACGCCTTGGTGCCTGGTCAGCCTTGGCGGGTTCCTGCCTTTGCTGGCGGGCTGTGCTTTCGGGGCCATGAGTCGCGGCTGGCTCGCCGCAATTCGCCCGGTTGTCACCTTGCTGTTAGTAGGTTTGGCAGCGTGCGATTGTTTCCGGCTGAACTTCTGGCGCTACTCCGATCCTGCGGAAGCACACGTTTATGCGGCAACCAGTGCCGATATTCAGAAACTCGCGCGCGTCTTCGACCGGCATCTGCATGTTGAGCCTTACGGGCACGAGGTTTTTGGAAAGGTCGTGGTATCCCTGCCTCATCCGCTACCGTGGTTGCTGGGTGACTTTATGAGCGTCGATTACTTCGACCAAGGCCGGAAGCCGCCGATTTACGACTCGGGTTTCATGGTCGTGGATGCGGCCCACATTCACGAAGCCGAACGTGCCGTCGCCAAAAACTCCTACTTTCGGATGGCCTTTGTCCTGCACGATGGCGAAGCACCCTGCGTTCTCTATCTGAGAAAGGAAATCTTCGCGGCAACGCCACTGCAATAGAGCCGCAACCGTCGGAGGATTCCGCCTGCTCCACCCGCTACTCGTCCGTCGTGCCGATGGGTACGACCACGCGCAGCTTCCGCGATGAAATGCGGAACGTCACCGGGAGCCGCGCCGCGACTTCGCCATCGACTTCCACGGGCACGTCCTCCTCGCTGCGGACGGACGCTTTTTTCGTCTGAAAGTACTCCACGTCGGACAGGCCGGTGTGCTTGCCCATGAAGATGGTGCCGAGGTAGCGCGCGATGTCGAGGTAGCCGAGGTTTTTGAAAATGAGCACGTCGAGTTTGCCGTCGTCGATGCGGGCGTCCTTGAAGACCGCGACGGGGCCGCCGTAGTAGCGCCCATTGCCGATGAGCACGAAGGAGCCCTCGCGCTCGACGCCGTCGGCCTCGACGACGAGGCGCGGCGGTTTGCGCGCGGCGATCTGCGCGGCGGAGATGACGTAGCTGAGCGGCCCGAAGTTTTTTTTGAAATTCCAGCTCGTCTCCTCGACCACCTGCGCATCCAGCCCCACGCCGGCGAGCTGGACAAAGTAGCGGGAATTCGCGCGCACCAGATCAATCTTGCGCGTGCGCCCGGCGCGGATGACCGCCCACGCCGCATCCAGATCGCCGGGCAGGCCGAGTTCGGCGGCGAAGACATTCATCGTGCCGACCGGCAGGATGCCGAGCGCCACGTCCGAGCCGGCGATGCCGTTGACGACTTCATTGATCGTGCCGTCGCCGCCCGCCGCGACGATGGTGGTGAAACCCTCCGCGACGGCGCGCTCCGCGGCGGCCCGGGCATCGCCCGGCGCGGAAGTCGTGCGGAGGGTGCAGCCCGGAAACCGCTCGATTTTTTTCCAGGTGTTTTTCGCCCGCTCGCTGCGGGCGGCAGGGTTCAGAATGACAAGGATTTCCGGCATGTTTGGGCGGGCGTTTCGACCTTTTCTTTCGAGGCTCGGCGGCTAGGTTGGGCGCCGTGAAAAAACTTTCCAAGGCTATTCTCCTCGCGCTCGGAGCGCTGCTGCTCTTGGTCGTTTTCGGGCTCTTTTGCGTGAATCTTTACATCCAGTCGCCCCGCACGCAGGAGCAGATTCAGGAGCAGCTCGGGCGGGCGCTGCGGATGCCGCTGAAGATCACCAACACCAGCCTCTCGCCGTGGAGCGGCCTGCGCGTCACCGGCATCTCGATCCCGAATGGCGACACCACTTTTCTCGAGGCGGGCTCTTTCGCCGCGGACTACCGCGTGCTGCCGCTGCTCGCCGGGAAGCTCTCGATTTCCGAGATGAGCGTGGATCGCCCGAAAGTCGTGTGGAAGCAGGACGCCGAAGGCAAATGGAAGCTGCCCGCGCTCGAAAAAAAGGCGGTGACCGCGGACGAAAACAAGGTGCCGAAGCCGGACAAGGCGGAGAAAAAAAGCGACGGCGGATTCACGGTCGTCATCGGGCGCTTCGTCGTGAAAAGCGGCACGGTCGATCTCGTGGACAAGGATGGGAAACACACCGCCACTTTCACCGACGTAAACATGACCTACACCGCGCTCACCGAGGCCAATGTGGAAGGCGCCGCGGTCATCGGGCGCGCGGTCTGGGCCGATACGCTGGCCCTGGAAAATGTGCGCACCCCTTTCAAATACGCCGCCGGTGAACTCATCCTGCCCGACCTGACGGCCACGCTCGCCGGAGGCTCCGTGCGCGGCAGCTATCGCGCGCAGCCGGATGCGCCGAAATCGCCGTTCGAGACCGCCTTCACTTTCGAGCAGGTGAACCTCGACCGGCTCGCCACCCAGGTGGGTTGGAAGCCGGGCCAGGCCGGGGGCACCGCGGGCGGCAAGCTCACCCTGCATGGCGACATGCGGCGCGCGGAACGGGCGGAAGGCAGCGGGCAGTTCCAGCTCCGCGACGGCCAGTTCAAGCAGCTCGAACTTTTCCAAACCATCGGCCAACTGCTCAACATCCGCGAGCTCTCCGACCTGCGCGTGAAGGACGCGCACGGCGATTTCCACATCGCCGGCGAGAAGGTCTATGTCGATCAGCTGATCCTCGCCGCGCTCAATCTCCAGCTCAGTGCCAAGGGCACCGTGCGCTTTGACAAAAAGGTCGCGCTCGACGCGCAGCTCGCCGTCGAGGAGGGCATCGTGAAACAGCTTCCCGACTTGGTGCGCGAGAGTTTTGGCACCGCCGACAACGGCCAGCGAACCATCGATTTCAACATCACCGGCTCGACCGAAAAGCTCCGCACCAACCTGATGGAGCGGCTGATTGGCGGACCGAAGATCGGCCAGCAGTTCGACAACGTCCTCAGCAGAATTTTCGGGGGTTCGAACAAAGACGACGACAAAAAGAAAAAAGAGGAGAAGAAGCGGAAGAAAGAACAGGAAAAGGCGGCCGCGGCGAAGCCGCCCGCAACACCCGCCGCCGCTGCTCCCGCACCGGGCGCGCCGACGACGGCGATCACCCCGGTGAAGCCGTGAGGGTCATCGCCGGCACGGCGGGCGGCACCCCGCTGCACACCCCGCGCACCGACCTGCGGCCCACCATGGACGTGGTCAAAGGCGCGATTTTTTCCAGCCTCGGCGACTTCGTGGCCGGGGCGCGCGTGCTCGATCTTTTCGCCGGCAGCGGCGCGCTCGGCATCGAGGCGCTGAGCCGCGGCGCGCGCAGCGTAACCTTCGTGGAAAGCGAGCGCCGCGCCGTGGCGGCGATCGGGAAGAACCTCGAAAAGACGCGGCTCACCGGCCCGTCCGCAACCGTGCATGAGATGGACGTTTTCCGTTTCATCGACCGTTTCGCCTCGACCGCCAGCTTCGAGATCATCCTCGCCGATCCACCCTACGCGAAGGCCGAGGGCGAGCGCGACTTCGCTCCCGAACTGCTCTGCGCCCCCATGCTCCAGCATGCGCTCGCGCCCGGCGGCATCTTCGTCCTCGAGCATCTCCCCGGCGCGAAGCTCAAGCTCGGGACCGCGTGGGAATGCTTCCGGCAGAAACGCTACGGCGCGACCGAGGTCGCCTTTCTGCGGGCCGCGGAGCCCATCGAGCCGTCCGCGTGAATCCGTTGAAGACCCTTTCTAAAAGGATGTACGGAAACTCGTCTCTGCCTGGTTTTTTTGACCACGGATTTCACGGATTTCACGGATTGGTTTTCTGGAAATCCGTGTAATCCGTGAAATCCGTGGTCAAAAAGCCGTCCGTCACCCGTCTCCCCGCCGCCGCGCGCCGCGCGCTTTTCATCTACAATTTTTTCTTCCCGCTCGTCTTCCTCGCGCTGCTCCCCGGCTTTCTCCTGCGCATGTTCCGCCGCGGCGGGTATCGCGAAAAATTCCGCCAGCGCCTGGGCCGCTACACCGCCGCGGAGCGCGAGCGGTTCGCCCGCGGCGAGTGGATCTGGCTCCACTCCATCAGCGTCGGCGAGACCCTGCTCGCGCTGAAAATCGCGCGGGAGATCCGGGAACTCGCACCGGAGCAATCAATCGCCCTTTCCGTCACCACCTCCACCGGTTTCGCCGTCGCCCTGCCGCACGCCTGCGACTGGCTCGAAATCATCTACAACCCGCTCGACGCCCCGTGGACCGTCCGCCGCGCCCTCGACGCCGTGCGTCCGCAACGCCTCATTTTCATCGAAGCCATCTGGCCCAATCTCCTCGCCGAAGCCAAACGCCGGGCTCTCCCCGTCACCTTTCTCCCCCGCCTCTCCCCGCGCTCCGAAGCCCGCTTCCGCCGCTGCCGCTTTTTCACCGGCCCCATCTTTCGCCTCCTCGATGCGCTCGCCGCAGCCGAACCCGAGGACATCGCGCGCTGGCAGTCCCTCGGCGTCGATCCGGCGCGCATCCGCGTCACCGGCAACGCGAAATTCGATGCCGCTCCCGTGACCGGCGATCGCACCCCCGAATTCCGCGCCCTGCTCCGCCAGCTCGGCGTGCGCGACGACGCCCCCGTGCTCCTCGCCGGCAGCACCTTTCCCGGCGAAGAGCCCATCCTCGCCGATACCTTTCGCGAGCTGCGCGCGCAGTTTCCCGCGCTCTTCCTCATCCTCGTCCCCCGCCACGTCGAGCGCGCCGCCGCCATCCTCGCCGACCTCCGTCCGCTTGGCCTCCGCATCGAACTGCGCTCTCGTCTCTCAACCAGAAACCAGAAACCAGAAACCAACGCCCCCCCGGACGCCCTCCTCGTCGATACCACCGGCGAACTCCGCGACTGGTACACGCTCGCCACCGTCGTCTTCATCGGCAAAAGCCTCACCGCCACCGGTGGCCAAAACCCCGTTGAGCCCGTCCTCGCCGGCAAGCCCGTCATCTTCGGCCCGCACATGGAAAACTTTGCCCCCATCGTCACCCGCTGGCTCGCCGCCGACGCCGCCGTGCAGATCCGCGACGCCGCCGGACTCCGCACTCAGATCGCCACGCTTCTCGCCGACGCCACCCGCCGTGAAACCCTCGCGCAACGCGCCCGCGCCATCGCCACCCTCCACGCCGGCGCCACCCACCGCACCGCCGACCTGCTCCTCGGATCGGGCTGAAAAACAGCCACCCGCCAGCGGGCGAGAAACTCCTTGCACGCCCCGTGACTCCCCGGCATCTTCCCGCCCTCTTTTCCAAGAAAAGACCCTATCGTCCAGAGGCCTAGGACACTCCCCTTTCACGGGAGTAACACGGGTTCGAATCCCGTTAGGGT
>JAYWEP010000316.1:0-9329 GCA_043779205.1 Chthoniobacter sp.
CGTGAAATCGCGCTCGAAAAGGTCGCCGATCAGCGAATCCATCAGCCGCCCGCGATGCTGCGGATAGGTTTTCAACATCCGTCCGAAGGAAAAATTCGGGTCGTAAAACGCATAGACCAGCTTCCGCATGTTCTCGATCCCCGTGCAAAGCTTGTCGCCGTAGTCCGCGAAACGCGCGCCACTCGTGTCGCCGTCCGTCAGCGCGGCATCCACGGCATCCGCCGCCATCTCGCCACTCTTCAGCGCGAGGAAGACGCCGCTGGAAAATACCGGATCGAGAAACGCAAACGCATCGCCCGCGAGCAGCAGCCCGTCCGCCGCGCAGTATTTCGAGCGGTAGGAAAACTCGCTCGTCACCCAATACTCGCCGAACTGCCCGCCGATGCTGAGGTGGTCTTTGATCCACGCGTTGCGCCCGATTTCGCGGCCCATGATCTCCGCGGGGTCTTTCGATTCGCAAAAAAGATAATCCCTCTCCGCCACGATCCCGACGCTGACCACATCGTCCTTCAGCGGGATGTACCAAAACCATCCGCGCCCCTCGACGTAGGCCACCGTGGTGTTGCCCTCATCAATCCCCGGATCGCGTTTCGCCCCGCGGAAGTAAGTCCAGATCGCCAGCTTGTTGAGCTGCGGATCTTTCACCCGCCAGCCTTCGCGCGCCACCGCCACCTGCTCGCGTCCCGAGCAATCAATCGTCATCGGTGCAAAAATCTGCCACGTTTCACCGTCCGGTCCGACCGCCTCGACGCCGACCACCCGCCCGCCGTCATCCTTGAGCACGCGCTTTACCGCCGTCTGCTCGCGCACCTCCGCGCCCTTCGCCCGCGCATTGTTCAGCAACATGAGATCGAAGTCCGCGCGCTCGACCTGCCACGTCACCGCGCTCGGGTGATCGTAGTGCTGGAAGAAATAAAACGGCTGCGACTGCCGCCCGTCGGCCGTCACAAACTGCACGCTGTACTTCTTCGTGTAGGCGATCCGATCCATCTCCCCGACCACCCCGAGCCGGTTCAGCGTGAACCAGCAGAACGGCATCATCGACTCGCCGATGTGGTAGCGCGGAAACTTCTCCTTTTCGAGAATGAGCACCCGCCGCCCTTTCTCCGCGAGCAGCGCGCCCGCCGTGGCTCCGGCGGGACCGCCGCCAATGATGATGGCGTCGTAATCGGCAGATCGGGTCGGACTATTCATACGAACGGATTCGCTTGGTGAAAAATCACGGACGCAGGACTTCGACAATGCGGGCGAGCACGCGGTCGCCGTCGCCGAGCAGCACATTGCTGCGACCGTAGAGGGTATGCGCGCCGTCGAGGTCGAAGTGCGCGTCCATCACGGAATCGGGCGCGAGTTTCAGGTAGGCGCGCGGCTCGCTGCGGTAGCGGATGGCGTGGCGATTGAGCAGCCCGCCGAGCGGCGCACGGCCTTCGAGAATGAGCGCGCGCAACGGCTCCGTAAAAGCGTCGAGATGGATTTCAATCGCGCCATATTCCACCGGCAGACCGCTGTCCTGCGCGCAGAGCAGCACCTCGCGGCGGTAGGCGTCGCCGCCCGTCTCGCGGTGCAGCACGCGCAGCTTCATTGGCGCCCCGTGAAACTCCTCCAGCCGCGAAGTCATGTCGCCATGATGCACGAGCAGCGTGCGATACGGCTCGGGCATCACCGCGCCGTCAATGAACTCGCATGCTGGCAGCGGGTGTCCGCCCGCCTGGCAGAAGTGCGAGAGCGGATAAAGCAGGTCGGCTTGTTGGAGTGTGGCAGCCATCGCGATTTCTTCCTCTTCCTCTTCCGCTTAATCTTCCTCCTCCGTGACACAAAATTCCGCAGGCTCTTCCGCAACCCGGCAGTCCGACACCCTCGAATCGAGACGATCCAGCATTCGCATCAGCATATTGACCACCTCTTCCAAAAACGCCTTGCCCTCAGCAGCGGCCTGCTTCCCGACTTGTTGCTTTGCCACGAGCACATCCAGCGCGGCGGCACATTCCAAGGCGGAGCCTTGTGCGATTTGAAAATAGCGCGCCCGGTCTTTCGTCGAAAACTTCCCGTTTCCTTCGGCGATATTGAGCGGAACGCTGGTTGAGGCCCGATCGAGTTGATTCTTTGCGGCAATGTTTGATGGCAGCCCTTGCAGTATCGGTTCGAGCCACACGATGAACTCAATGCTGCGCTGATAGACGATGAGCTTTTCGTGGGAGAAGGGCATAGAGGAAGATTAGGAGGAAGAGGAAGAGAAAAGAAGCCTATGTGTAGCGCGCGTTTTGATGCTGCGGCAAAAAGAACGCGTGCAGGATCACGTCGATCTTGAGCAGCGCCGGGCGGGTGAGCACCAGCCAGTCGCCGTGCTCGGAGAGCAGCCCGCGGCGTGTCAGTTCGGCGAGCTGCTGGTTGAAGCGTTCGGCGATGACGATGCCGAATTTCTCGCGGAAATAGCTCTGGCTCACACGCCCGAGTTTGAGCTGCAAAATCAGCTCGCGAATCATCCGCTCCTCCTCGGTCGTGACCAGCGCGCGCCCGATGGGCAGCTCCCCGCGCTGCACCGCCGCGGTGTAGGTCTCAAAGTCCGGCAGGTTTTGAAAATGCACGCCCGCGACATGGCTGAAACTCGCGACCCCGAGCCCGAGCAAATCCGCGCCCTGCCAGAGCAGATCGCGATAGAGAAACTTCGTCTTCTGCGGATCGCGCACCGCCGTCGTCGCGCTCGTCACCGTATAGCCCGCACCCTCCAGCGCGGCGAAAGCCTCGTCCACCCAGCGTCGTTTCGTGTGCCAGTCAGCGACCGGCGCGACAAGTTTTCCCTCGGCCTTCATCTGCTGGTAGATCGTCGTGTTGTACGGGATCTCCATCTGGTAAATCGTCACCGAATCCGGCTGCAGCTCGATGGTCTTGGCGATGTTCCGCTGCCAGTTTTCGTCCGACTCCTCGATCATCCCCGCGATGAGATCGATATTGATCTGCGGGAAGCCGATCTTCCGCGCGAAATCATACGCCCGGTAAATCTCATCCTCCCGATGCGCCCGCCCGTTGATCTCCAGCAGGTGCTTGTCGAAATTTTCCACGCCCAATGAAAGCCGCGTCACCCCGATGTCGCGAATCGCGCTCAGCTTCGCCTCCGTCAGCGTGCCCGGCTCGGCCTCGAACGCCACCTCCTCCACCTCGTCCCACGGCAGCGCCGCCTTCATCCGATCCGTCAGCGCGGTGAGTTGTGAGACCGAGAGATAGCTCGGCGTACCGCCGCCGAAATAGACAAACTTCGGCTTCCGTCCCGCGATGCGCGGCGTCGCCGCATAGCGCTCCAGCTCCTGCATGCCGAGGTCGAGGTAGCCCTTGATCTCCTCCGCGTTCTTGTCCGTATAAACGCGGAAGTAGCAGAAGTGGCAGCGCTTCCGGCAAAACGGGATGTGGAAGTAAACGCCCAGCGGAACACCGGCCGGCGCGGGCTGTGCGAGCGCGCGCTGCACCTCATCGGCCTTGTCTTTTTGCCAAAACGAAAACGGCGGGTAGTTCGCGACGAAGTAGTTGCCCGCCGTGGTTTCATCCCCATCGGCGAGGAGTTGGTCGAAAGTTTCAGTCTTCATGCGAGGGGCTTTGTGGAGCGGGCGCGACCCTCGCGCCACGCCACGCGCCGCGCAACGAAATAGTGTGTGTGCGTATTAAATTGCCCGCCCATCCCGCGCCGCCACGAAGAGTTCCGCTTCCGCTTGGGAACGAGTGGTTTAACGGAGTTTTTTATCCGTGTGCCGAAACGCCCGGACGTTCACAGTCACTCGGATGAGCCAAAACAAAAAGCTGCTCGACCTCGCCAAATCCCTTCACGCCGATTGTGGGGAGCTCGTCCAAACGAGGTTCAAGCCTAAAAGTGGTGATTACGACCGAGTCGATTTCCCGACATGGCAGGGCGTGCTCGCCAAAGCAAAGCTCATGATGCAAATGCTCGGAGACCATGGGGCGCTCTGGAGGAATTCCTTTCCACCTGAGAATAAAACGTTCGTTCACAACGCTGAAATCATGGAAAAAGTTTCCGGTGTGATTATGGAAGCCGTCAAGAATGGCTGGCTCGTAACCATTGATGAATTGGTTGAGGCCGAAGTTCTGTCCGATCTCACAGAACACGCCGAGGCGTTGATCGAAAAAGGATATATGCTCGCTGCCGCCGTTGTGTTGCGAGCGGTCCTCGAAGAGCGGCTGCGGAAAATGATTGCCGCTCATAAGCTGACGATCACCGGAAAGCCCGGCATTGAGAACTTCAAGGTGGCGCTGCAACAGGCGAAGATCGTGGACAAGGTCGTCGCGAAACAGATTGATTTCATGGCGGGCGTGGGCAATTCCGCTGCGCATAATCTCCCTGAGTTCAAAGAGGCTGATGTGCCTGTGCTGTATCAAATGACGGTCGGATTTTTGAGCCGATTTTCGCCGTAGGAGCGCAAGTGCCTTCCCATCGTTCCCAAACTCCGTTTGGTAATGCAATGAGGAGGGAAATTGCATTTCCCACGGCGGGTGTGTCTTCGGGGCGGCGCCGAATGCGCGCCTGCCCGCAGGCATCTGTGGACTTCGAGAACAAACTCAACTAACTACCCATGCCCTTCCCAACTCATGTCCACCAAATCGGGACAGGCTCAGGAGTTTGGGAACAAGGCAAAAAGAGGACTGCCGCCCGAACGACTTACTTAAACAAAGGATCCCGCGTATCCTGAGCCTTCTTCTTAAAAGTCTTTACGTCCAACTCCGGCAGCTTCGCAATCAGGGCCGCCACCGTCGCAGCGTCGAATTCGTCCAGTGATTCTTCAGACTGAGACGGTTTCCGTATGATGAGTGAAGGGACATACCCCGCAACCGAAAACACGAATGATTGGTCGCCGCGCTCCGTCTTGCCGATTTCCTTCTCGTAAGACTTGATGCTGTTCTTCTTGGCTGTGGCGCTCCATTCCGCGAATTTTCCAAGCATCGCAACGGCTGAGTTCAGTTCGTATCGCCTCAATTGAATCACCGGAAAAGAATCCCGTATATCCTTCATCCAATCGGTATTATCAGGCCGATCCAAAGCCCCTTTGTGAGCGGGCTTTTTCTCGAAGTGCAGCATGGTCGTGTCCGGCGTCTCGGCGAAAGCAGTATAATCGCGGTCAATTGTCATGATCCAAGTCGGCTTTCCCATTTTCTGAGGGGATTCCATTGTCGCCAAATGCTCGCTCTGTCTTGGCAAAGACCCGAGCTGACCAAACGCGGATGCGCTAAGAAAAAGGCAAGAGAGAAGCGTTTTCATGGCAGTTTCAGCCCCTCGTTACCAAACTCCGTTTGCTAACGCAATGCGGAGGGAAATTGCATTTCCCACGGCGGGTGTGTCTTCGGGGCGGAGCCGAATGCGCGCCTGCCCACAAACACCCCGGCCGCGCGAAGCATAGTTTCGCCCGGCGCAGGCGGCGGGGAAAAAGTGAGCACGGCTTGCCTTCGTGCCCTCAGTCACTACGTTGCCGCCATGAGCCGCTCCGAACTGATCGAGATGGTTGACCGGACTTCGCCCGAGGACCGGCTTTTTCTCCACGCCTATATCGAGCACACCGCCCGCGCCGCCGATCCCGAGCAGGGCAGCGAGCTGGACCGCCGCCTGGACGCGATGCGCGCGGGCGATGAAGTGAGCATGGAAGAAGCGCGCAAGCTGCACGAGGCGCTCGCCGCGCGCGGATTGTGAGCAGTGGCTGGAAGCTCTCGGTCGATCGCGAAGCGCTGCATTTTCTCCTCGCCGCGCGAGCCCGCGACCGGGGGATGGTGCTCGATGGACTGGACGGGCTGGCGCGGGAGCCGCATCAGCCGTGCGATTTCGTGGAGCGTTCGCCGAATCAGCGGGACTACAGCGTGAAAGTGATGGGCCGGTTTGTCGTCACCTACTGGCTCGAACCGGAAAAAATCGTCCGGGTTGTACGGGTCAGCCGGGGCAAAGGTTATTGAGAGACCCAGCCGGTGAAGCCAGGCCGGCGGGCGGCTACTTCGCGCCGAAGCAATAGACGCTGCCGTCCTCCGCGCCGATGACGATGCGGCCGTCGGCCACGGCTGGCGACGCAGTCACCGGTGCACCGATTTCGTAGGCCCAGCGCTCTTTTCCATCGGCGAGCGCGACGCAGTAGAGCCGGCCGTCGGCGGAGCCGACGATGATGGCGTCGCCGCAGACGACGGGTGAGCTTTCGACTTCGCCGCGGGTCTGGAAAGTCCACACGCCTTTGCCGGTGGCGCGGTCGATGCAGTGGAGGCGCTTGTCGCGGCAGCCGAGGATGACGCGGTCGGCGGTGACTGCGGAGGAGGAGAAATAGGGAAAGTTCCGGTCGCGGTATTTCCATTTCACGTCACCGCTTTTCACGTCGAAGGCGATGACGATGTTGCCGTAGTTGCCCACATAACCGAGGCCGTCGGCTGTGGCAACGGACGAGGCGATGTAGGCATCGCTTTCGATCTGGCGCAGCTCTTTGCCGTCGGCGAGCTGGAGGACGTGGATGTAGCTGTCGCAGCCGCCGAAGATGATCTCGCCGCCGGGCGTGAGCGCGGGCGAGCCGTTGATGTAATTGTCCGTGCCATGCGTCCACACGGCCTTGCCCGTCGCGGCATCCACGCAGTGGAGATTCGAGTCGTAGCTGCCGACGAGGATCCACTCACCTTTGCCGTCGGGCGATTTCGCGTGGTTCGCGCCGCCGAGGATTTTGTCGCCGGTTTCGTATTTCCATTTCAGCGCGCCGGTCGCGGCGTCGAGCGCGTAGAGAAAGGCGTCGCTGGAGCCGATGAAAACGGTGCCGTCGAGCACAAGCGGCGTGGCCTCGATGGCGGCGGCGGTTTTGAAAGACCACTGTTCCTTGCCCGTCGCGACATCGAGCGCATGCACCTTGCCGCCGTCATCGCCGAAGAGGACGCGCCCGCCGGCAATCGCCGCCGCGCCTTTCACCGGCTTCTCGCCTTTGAACTGCCACAGCAGCTCCGCCTTCGCCGGGGCCGCCATCTCCGCGAGGCCGCGCAGCTCCGGCCCGCCGCGGTGCATCGGCCAGTCGGCGGCGTGCGCCGCGAGCGCGATGAATCCAAGAGCCAAAACACAAAGCCTCATAAGCCCAGCGCGTCGGCGTAAAGTTGCTCGAAATCCTCTGCCGCGACCGGGCGCGGGTTGAAGGTCGCGGTCCATTGCTGCGCGGCTTCGGCGGCGAGCTGCGGGAGCGCGGCCGCTTTCACGCCGAGCTGAGCGACGCCCGCGCGCATGCCGGCCACGTCGAGCAAAGTTTCGAGTTCCGAGATGAGTTCGTTCACGTCTTCGAGCCCGGCGAGGATCGCGAGGTCGAGGTAGCGGTTGTGCGCCTCGGGATCGCGCGCGTTGAACTCCACCACGCGCGGCAGTAAAAGCCCGACGGCCTGGCCGTGGACGATCCCGTAGCGCGCGGTCAGCGGGTTCGCGGCGGAGTGCGCGGCACCGAGCATGGAGTTTTCGATGGCCGTGCCGGCAAAGGCCGCGCCGAGTTGCATGGAGCTGCGCGCCTCGAGATCGCGCGGGTCGCGGAGCACGCGCTCCAGCGCGCCGAAGCAGAGCCGGAAAGCCTCGCGCGAATACATCGCCGAAAGCGGATTACGCTTCTTCGTCACCGCCGTCTCGACGGCGTGCGCGAGCGCGTCGATGCCTGTGCAGGCCGTCACCCGTGGCGGCTGCGAGACGGTGAGCAGCGGATCGAGAATCGCCACGCGCGCCGCCGCCTTCGGATCGCCGCACGCCATTTTCTGGTGCGTCGTTTCATCCGAGATCAGCGCGAAGGACTGGCACTCGCTGCCCGTCCCCGCAGTCGTCGGGATGGCGATGAGCGGTAGCATCTCGCGCGTCGCTTTGCCCACGCCCCAGTAGTCCTTCATCTCGCCGCCGTTGCTCAGGAGAAAGTTCGCGCCCTTCGCCGTGTCCATGCTGCTCCCGCCACCGAGGCCGATGATCGTGTCGATGCCCGCCGCGCGCGCCGCCTCCACGCAGCGCGCCACGTCGAGCGTCGTCGGGTTTTCGCGCACCTCGTCGAAGATCGTCACATGCAAGCCCGCGGCTTCGATGAAACTGACCGCGCGCGCGGGATGCCCGGCGGCGGCGATGCCCTTGTCGGTGACGAGCAGCGCGTGCTTCCCACCAAGGTCGCGCGCCAGCACGCCGACGCGTTCGAGGCTGTCCGCGCCGAAGACGAGGCGGGTGCGGGGCTGAAAGTCGAATTGCGGTGTGCGATCCACGGGTGCGGAAGTTCGGTTTTTCAAACGCAGAGACGCAGAGGCGCAGAGGTCGCGGAGGAAAGGATTGGACGCAATTCCGGCAAGGTCTTCTCTGCGCCTCTGCGTCTCTGCGTTTTCATGCCTTTCAAAATCACCACCCGCGCTCAATCGACCGGCGCTTGTAGAGGAATTCGAACATGTTCCCCTCGTGCGGCTGGTCCCATGAGATTTTCATCGTCGAGATCGGGCCGAGATTGAGGCGCTCGATGAGCGGCGAGTCGAGGAGCTGCGCGGTGAAAGCCGCGTCCTTCGTGATCGCGGTGACGACCAGCGAAGGGCCGATCTTCCCGAGCATCTCCGCCTGCGGCACCTGCACCACGCTGGCGTAAGGGCAGAGGAATTCGCGGTTCGCGAGCGGGTGCGCGAAGGAATCGCAATGCACGATCGTCGGGCGCAAATACACGCCGCCCTCAAACTCCACCTTGCGCGGCCCGCCGCGATATTTCGCGGTCACGTCCTCCGCGCCGGGCGTCGCGAGGTCGCCTTCGATCGCGCCGTCGATGAACTCCGCCATCTTCGCATTCGCAAAGCCGCTCAGCTTCGCGCCTTCATCCTCCGGCGGCAGCGGCGCGACGGGCCCGAGTTTTTGCGCGAGCGCGTCGGCGATTTCCGCGGCGTATTTTGGCACCACCACGGCGCTCGCATTCACGCACGAACGCCCGCCGTTGTCCGAGATCGAGCCGGCAATGAGGTCGATGTAATCGCGCCAGTTTTCGATCTCGTCGTCGCCGATGAGGATCTTGCTGAAGCCCGGCCCGTGGACGGAAAAGCGCGGGTTGTCCCGGTATTGCGCGACCGTGTTCGCATCACCGAAAATGAGCGCGCGCCCGCAGAGTTTCATCACCTCGCCGGAGCCTTCGTGGTCGGTCGGGTAAAAGCCGAACGCGTCCGGCGGCGCACCCGCGGCGATGAACGCCTGGATCAGCCGGTACGGCGTCCACGGCTCCTCGCGGCCTGGCTTGATGATGACCGGCGTCTTCAGCGCGATGGCCGGGAGCCACAGCGAATTCACCGCCGGCGAATTGCTCGGCATGACCAGCCCGAGCGCGTTCGTGGTCGGGTAA
>JAYWEP010000317.1:0-5504 GCA_043779205.1 Chthoniobacter sp.
TGAACTGAGTGGCTGCGCGACTGGTGGGGAAGCTGACAGCTTCCCCTCCAGTCGCGCAGCCACTCAGTTCACACATTTGTAACAGTCAGTCTCTTGCCAGCCCACGCGGCCAAGCCTGTAGTTCCCTTCTTTTCCGCGTCCTGAATTTTCCATGAGTTCCGCCACCGCTTCTCCTCCGCCCGCACGGCGACCCATCGGTGACGCGCTGCTCAACCGGAACCGCTTTCGCTTTCTCGGGCTGACGCCGGACGACATCATCAAATACTTCTTCGCCAGCAACGCCACGGTCGCGGTCATCGTCCTCGCGCTGATCACCATTTTCCTTTTCCGCGAGGGCGCGGGTTTTTTCGGGATGAACGCGCGGAACATCCGCATCTATCGGCTCGCGGGGCTGGAGTACGTGGATTTCATCCGCCGCCAGGTCGATGCGCACACCACGATCAACCGCACGCTCAACGACCTGCGGCTCGCGCAATTCCAGCAGCTTTCCGCGGGCGGTCTCACGGCCGGGCAGTCGAATGAGGCGCTCGCGGGATTCGACGCTTTCGCCAATGCATATGGCGATTCCGTCGAGGACGTGCGCGGCGTTTTGTCCGACCTCACCGAGGCGGCGTCGGCGATTAAAACGAAGGAAGCCGTGAACGGCGACCTCGCCGAACAAAAGCACATGCTCGTCGGTGCGGGAAAGGCGGACGAGGCGGCGAAAATCGCGATCGTCCCGGTGGATTTTGCGCAGGAAACCGGCGTGCTGACGGCGGCGTTTCCGGCCTATCAGGCGGCGAACCGACAGTTCGCCGAAAAGCTCAGCGCCGCGCTCGCGCTCGCGCCGCAGATGCCGGACGCGAAACTGCGCGCGCAAATCGGGAAGATTCAGGCGCAGACAAAGGAGTTCATCGCCACCTTCCCGCAGATCGAAGCCGGGATGCAGGCGTGGCGCTACGATACACCGGTGCCGGGGTGGAAAGCGCTGACGGGTTTTCTCTTCGGTCGCGAATGGCTGACGGCGAGCTTCTGGCAGGACTGGTACGGGCTGATCCCGCTCTTCGTCGGTTCGCTGCTGGTCGCGGTCATCGCGCTGATTTTCGCCGTGCCGCTGGGCGTTTCGGCGGCGATTTATGTGAGCGAAATCGCCAGCGCGAAAGAGAAGAATTTTGTGAAACCGTACATCGAATTCATCTCGGCGATTCCGTCCGTGGTGCTCGGTTTTTTCGGCATCGCCGTGCTCGGCACATTTCTCCGAAACATTTCCAACGGCAGCTTGCATTGGATTCCCTGGATCAACTGGGACACGGCGCCGTTTGCAAAAGTTGAGGGAGCCTTTCATTGGATCGTTTCCTGGGTTCCCGGATTTCCAATGAGCGAGCGATTGAACTCAGTGACCGCCGGCGCGCTGCTCGCGCTCATGGCGGTGCCGACCATTTTTTCGCTCGCCGAAGACGCGCTGACGAACGTGCCCAAGCACCTCAAGGAAGCGTCCTACGCGCTGGGCGCGAATCGTTTTCAGACCATCGTCCGCATCCTCATCCCCGCGTCCCTCTCGGGCATCATCTCCGCGATCCTGCTCGGCTTCGGGCGGGTCATTGGCGAGACGATGGTGGTGCTGCTCTGCGCGGGCAACCGCATCCAGATTCCCGATTTCACGCAGGGGCTCGGCGCGTTTTTCCAGCCGGTGCATACGATGACCGGGATCATCGCGCAGGAGATGGGCGAGGTCGTTCCGGGCAGCATTCATTACCGCGCGCTTTTCATGGTCGGCATTGTCCTTTTTCTTCTCGCGCTGCTGATCAATTTTATCGCGCAGAAGATCATCGCGCGCTACCGCATCTCGATCGGGTGAAAATTCGAAATCCGAATATCGAAATCCGAAACAAACGCGGCCAAATCAAATGAAAATCAGAAACAAGTCTGCCGCGTTGCCTTCCGTTTTGAGCATTGCCGACCTTTGGAATTTGTTTCGGATTTCGGATTTCGGATTTCGGATTTTTCCCTAGCGATGCACGCACCCGCCAATCCCTTCACCCGCCAGGTTTCCAAGTCGCGCACCATCGAGGCCGCCGCCTTCGGGCTGTTCCGCTCGGCGACCTATTTCGTGCTGGTTTGCGCGACCGTGATTTTCGGCCTGATTTTTTTCCGTGGCGCGGGGACCGTCTTCCAAACCTCCGCGCCCTTCGTCAATTGGACGTTCCTCACGCAGCCGCCCGAAACGCTCTACGTCTTCGATCACGAAGGCCGGCACTACGAAATGGGCGACAAAGAATTTCGCGAGTTCAAAGCGGAGCGCGCGCTGGGCGACATCCCGGCGGAAAGCTACGCGCACAGCGCGGGCGGCATCTGGCCGTGCATCGTCGGGACGGTGCAGCTCGTCGTGGGATCAATGGCCATCGCGCTGTTCATCGGAGTCAGCGCGGCGATCTATCTCAATGAGTACAGCCGGCACGGACGCACCGTGCATTTCATCCGCCTCGCGACCCTGAATCTCGCGGGCGTGCCGTCCATCGTCTTCGGCCTCTTTGGCCTCGGTCTGTTCGTTCACTTCATGCCGATGCTCGACACCTACGACAGCGCCACCGCGCTCAGCATCCCGGTCGGTTTCGGCCACTGGCTGAATTTCCGCGGCTGGAATGTGTGCCTGCTTTCCGGCTGGTTCACGCTCGCCTTCATGGCGCTGCCGGTGGTCATCACCGCGAGCGAGGAGTCGCTGAAAGCTGTGCCCATGGGCTTTCGCGAGGGCTCGCTCGCGCTCGGCGCGACGAAGTGGCAGTCCATCCGCACGAACGTCCTGCCCTACGCGCTGCCCGGCATGCTCACCTCCTCGATCCTCGGCATCGCCCGCGTCGCGGGCGAGACCGCGCCGATCATGTTCACCGCGGCCTATGTCATGCGCGATCAGCAGAGCGGCGGCGGGCCTTTCGGCTGGCTCTTCCAGGGGGTGATGGCGCTGCCCTACCACATCTATGTCGTCAGCTCCAAAATCCCGCAGAACGAGTACACCGAGCGCGTGCAGTACGGCGCGGCTTTTGTCTTTCTCGTGCTCGTCATGGGCATCGCGCTGACCTCCATCTTCCTGCGCATCCGCCTGCGCAACCGCTACCGCTGGTGACGGGACTTGCCATGAAGACCTGCGCTCCCGAACCTCGCATGAACCCGCCCGAACCCGCCGCGAAAACCGCCCTCGACGCCATGCCCGACGATCCCGCGCACCCGACGATGATCGAGGTCGAAAACCTCGACTTCTACTACGGCGAGGCGCGGGCCCTGCACGGGGTCAGCATTCGGATTCCCGCGAAAAAAGTGACCGCCTTCATCGGGCCGTCGGGCTGCGGGAAATCAACGCTGCTCCGCTGCTTCAACCGGATGAACGATCTCGTCGATATTGCGCGCATCGGCGGAGGGTCGGTCAGGATTCACGGCGTCGATATCAACGATCCCGACGTGGACGTGATCGCGCTGCGGCGGCAGGTCGGCATGGTTTTTCAAAAGTCGAATCCCTTCCCGAAATCCATTTACGAAAACGTCGCCTACGGCCTGCAAATCCAGGGCATCAATGACCGCAAGAAACTCGATGAGGTCGTCGAGAAAAGCCTGCGCGGCGCGGCGCTGTGGGACGAGGTGAAAGACCGCCTGCACGCCAGCGGCATGGGGCTCTCGGGCGGCCAGCAGCAGCGGCTTTGCATTGCGCGGGCCATCGCCGTGGAGCCGAGCATCATCCTGATGGATGAGCCGTGCTCGGCGCTCGATCCCATCGCCACCTCGAAGGTCGAGGAACTGATCCAGCAGTTGAAGGGCAAGTACACCATCGTCATTGTCACGCACAACATGCAGCAGGCGGGCCGGTGCTCGGACAACACCGGGTTCTTCTACCTTGGCAAGCTCATCGAATTCACGAAGACGGAGAAGATTTTCACCAATCCCTCGCACAAGCAGACGGAGGATTATATTACCGGGCGCTTCGGCTAAACGCCTGACCGTCTCCGCCGCCACCGCACACCGCCATGAGCCTATTTTGGGAACAACAACTCGCCGACATCCGTGAGCAATTGCTGATGATGTCGGGCCTGACCGAGCGCAATCTTTCGCTCTCCATGCGCGCGCTCGTGGAGCGCGACGACAAGCTCTGCGACCTCGTGGAGGCCGAAGACGACACGATCGATCAGCTCGAAATCCAGATCGACGAAATGGTCATCACCTACATGGCCACGCACGGCCCCATCGCCCGGGATTGCCGGCTGATGCTCACGGCGTCGAAGATTTCCAACAACCTCGAGCGCATCGCCGACCAGGCGACGAAGATCGCGCGGCGGGCGCGCGAACTGAACACCGAGCCGCTGCTCAAGCCGCTCATCGACATCCCGCTCATGGCCGACATTGCGCAGGAGATGTTGCGCGACAGCATCACGGCCTTTGTCGATGGGAACAATGAACTCGCGGTCGAGATCATCGCGCGGGACAAGTCGGTCGATAGCATCAACAAGCAGCTCGCGCGGGAGCTGACGAGCTACATGATCGAGAACCCGAAGACGATCACGCGGGCGCTGAATCTGATGACCGTGGCGAAGGCGATCGAGCGCGTGGCGGATCACGCGACGAATATCGCGGAGGAGGTTTTTTACCTGAACCGCGGCGAGGACATCCGGCATGAGCCTTCGCTCAAGCAGCCGCCGGCTGGCCGGGGAAGCGCGGCAGGTTTTTCAATCTGACGCACCACCACTTCCTCCGCGCGCTTGCCAACGCGCCTCCGCCCGGTAAAGTCCGCGCCCAATATCGTCCATGGCCCTTTCGCATTTCGCCAAACTCCTCGCCGCCCTCGCGCTCGCCGCCGCCGCCCACGCCCAGACGGCCGCCTACGTCATCAGCGACAGCACCACCGGCTTCATTCTCGAGCAAAGCGCCGCCACGAAAAAACTCCCGGTCGGCTCCCTCACCAAGATCGCCACCGCCATGGTCGTCCTCGACTGGGCCGCCGCCAGCAAGGCCGACCTCGGCCAGCTCGCCACCATTCCGGATCGCGCTGCGCAGCTCAGCGCCGCCCAGGGCGTCGGCTTCCAGCCCGGCGACCAGTGCTCCCTGCGCGACCTCCTCTACGCCGCCCTCATGCAGTCCGACAACGCCGCCGCCGCCGCCCTCGCCGAGCATGTCGGACGGGAGATCGGGCACGATGCCCAGATGTCGCCGGCGGATACTTTCGTCGCGCAGATGAACGCCCTCGCCCGCCACCTCGGCATGCTCCGCACCCGCTTCGTCAATCCCCACGGCCTCGACCACCTCGAACGCACCGTCCCGTACTCCACCGCCGAAGACCTCGCCAAACTCACCAGCTATGCCATGGCGAATTCCGCCTTCCGCTTCCACGTCTCGCAAAAGGAGCGCAAGATCACCATCACCGCCGCGACCGGCGAAACGTCCGCCTACCTCCTGCGCAACACCAACGAACTCCTCGGCACCGCCGGCATCGACGGCGTCAAAACCGGCACCACCGCCCGCGCCGGCCAGTGCGTCATTATTTC
>JAYWEP010000318.1:0-3000 GCA_043779205.1 Chthoniobacter sp.
CTCGGTCTTCTGCGCGGCTTTGTCGCCGTGGAGCATGCCGGTGATGATCTCGCTCGGCTGGGTGGCGAGCTGGCCGGCATAGACGGTGCCGGTGGTGCCGTCGATCGAGAGGAAGTCGCCTTCGTGGAAGGTCTGGCCGGAGGTGGTGACGGTCTTGGCCTTGTAGTCGATTTGCAAAGCGGATGCGCCGCAGATGCAGACCTTGCCCATCTGCCGCGCGACGAGCGCAGCGTGCGAGGAGACGCCGCCTTTCGCCGTGAGGATGCCCTCAGCGGCGATCATGCCGCGGAGATCCTCGGGCGAAGTTTCATTG
This sequence comes from Chthoniobacter sp., assembly GCA_043779205.1. Classification (GTDB taxonomy): domain Bacteria; phylum Verrucomicrobiota; class Verrucomicrobiia; order Chthoniobacterales; family Chthoniobacteraceae; genus Chthoniobacter. The sequence goes on from JAYWEP010000318.1 coordinate 314, forward strand.
CGAACGAGGAGCACTTTCTCACCCCGCTCCGCCGCCGTAACGGCGCGGTCGGCGTTGAGGTAAATCTTACCACTCGCCGCGCCGGGGCCGGCGGGGAGCCCGCTGGCAATGGCCTTGGCTTTTTTCACCTGCGCCACGTCGAAGATCGGCGCGAGGAGCTGGTCGAGCTGGTCGGCGGGGTTGCGCAGCACGGCGGTTTCCCAGTCGATGAGCTTCTCCTTGCACATGTCCATGGAGAACTTCAGCGCCGCCGCCGCAGTGCGCTTGCCGTTGCGCGTCTGGAGCATGAAGAGCTTCCCTTCCTGCACGGTGAACTCGATGTCCTGCACGTCCTTGAAATGCTTTTCGAGAATCTGGCGGACCTTCATCAGCTCCGCGTAGGACTTCGGCATTTCCTTTTTGAGCTGCGACACCGGCTCCGGCGTCCGCACGCCAGCGACGACATCCTCGCCCTGCGCATTGATCAAAAACTCGCCGTAGAATTCATTCGCGCCATTGGCCGGGTTGCGAGTGAAAGCCACGCCGCTGCCCGAGGTTTCGCCGGTGTTGCCATAGACCATCGCCTGCACGTTCACCGCTGTGCCCCACTCCTGCGGGATGTTGTATTTCCGGCGATAGACGATCGCGCGATCATTCATCCACGAGCCAAAAACCGCGCCCGCCGCGCCGCGGAGCTGATCCCACGGATCGTTCGGAAACGCCTTCCCCGTGCGCTCTTTCACGAGCTTTTTGAAAGCCGCAACGAGTGCCTGGTAGTCCGCCGCCACGAGCTTCGCGTCGTCAATGTCGTGCTGGCCGTACTTCTCGTCCTTGTAGTGCTCGATGATCGACTCGAACGGATCGTGGTCTTCGCCCTCGCGCTTCTGCACCCCCATCACCACGTCGCCATACATCTGGATGAAGCGGCGGTAGCAATCCCACGCAAACCGCTCGTTGTTCGTCGCCTTCACCAGCGCGAGCACAGTGTCATCGTTTAGTCCGAGATTCAGAATCGTGTCCATCATCCCCGGCATCGAGTCGCGCGCGCCCGAGCGCACCGCCACGAGCAGCGGGAAGCCCTTCGAGTCGCCGAATTTGTAGCCCATGATCTTTTCCATGTTGGCCACGCCCTTCTCCATCTCCGCCTGCATGGTCACCGGATAGGTGCGCTTGTTCGCGTAAAAGTAAGTGCAGACTTCCGTGGTGATGGTGAAGCCCGGAGGCACCGGCAGGCCGATGCGCGTCATCTCCGCGAGGTTCGCGCCTTTGCCGCCGAGGAGCGGCTTCATCGAGCCGTCGCCGTCCGCTTTATTGTTGCCCCAGGTATAGACGTATTTCGGAGCTTTGGTGGATTTGGTGGGTTTGGATTTGGTGGCCATGAGTGGTTGGGTTTGGGGTTGAAAAATCTGCGTTGTGGGAAAATCTCCGCCGCCCGTTGCGGCTGGGCCGTGGGTCATCGGCAGCGCGGCAATTGCCACAGCCGCCGGTCTCGGGGAAAAGAGCCGCGCTGTATGCCACAGCGCGCCCGCCACCGCCAAGCGATTTTTCGCATTCGCCGGGAATCCCCCGACTCTTCCTCTTCCGCTTCCGCTTAATCTTCCTCTTCTTCTTCGGCTTTGGAGGAAGATTAAGCGGAAGCGGAAGAGGAAGAGACTCACCCGCCGCTCAATCCCGATGATATGGATGCCCCGCGCGAATCGTGCAGGCGCGGTAAAGCTGCTCCAGCGTGAGCACCAGCGCCATCTCATGCTGGAGCGTCAGTTTGCTCAGCGCCCACCGCCAGCCCGCCGCCTGCCGCACGGCATCCGTGTGCCCATCCGCCCCGCCGATGAGCAGAGCCAAATCCCGCGGCCCGCGCATCTCCCAATCCGCCAGCTTTTTCGCCACCTCCCGCGAGGCCACCTGCTCCCCCCGCTCATCCAGCACGATGCGAAACATCCCCTTCGACCGCTCCAGCAGCGCCAGGCTCTCCCCCGCCTGCGTCGTCGCCTTCAAATAATGCAGCTCCACCGGCACATAAGGCCGCAACCGCGCCGCATACTCTTCCACCCCGAGCCGCGCAAAATCGAGCTTTGGCTTGCCGATGACGAAAACGTGAAAGCGCATGGCCTATGGGTCCGGGATTTCCAACTGCCGGCAAATCGCCCGCGCCGTGAAATCCTTGATCTCACGATGCCGCGGCACGCTCGTCGTCTTGCGATTCGCCGGATTCCACCACACCGCGTGTTTGCCGCCTTCGCGGAAAAGCGCGCAGCCGTGGGCGTGGAGGTGCCGCTCCAGGTCGCGCAGCTTCACAGCGCCGTCAGTTCCAGCGCTTCGCGGCGGCTTTGCGGCGGCTCGTTCTGGCGGGCCAGTTCACGGTTGCACTCCAGCACCATGCGCAACGCATCGGCCAGATTCTCGCGCGCTTCCTCGATCGTCTCCCCCTCGCTGATCGCACCGGGGATTTCCTCCACGAACGCCGTGAACCCACCCTCGGCAGCCGGAACATAGACAGCAGTGAAATTCATGCCCGCACCTAACCCGCTGCCGCCCTGTCCGCAACGACGATCATCGCGGCGCTCGGTCCGGCACCTTGCGCAAAGTCTCGCGGTCGGCTTCGAGGTCGGCGTGGCCTGCTCCCCAAAAGTTGATCCAGGCGCTATGAGAGATTGGCGGCGCGATAGCGCCGCCGAACTCTCACCATGAAACGCAAACGACACACACCC
>JAYWEP010000319.1:0-10843 GCA_043779205.1 Chthoniobacter sp.
GGCTTTGAAATACCACCCGCTGACAAAATCGAGGTCGCCCACGTTTCCAAACTCCGGCAGCAAGGCAACCATGTCAGCACGCTGCTCTTTACTTTGGTAATGCTTCCCGACGAAAGGCGGATTGCCGAGAATGTAACTGCACTGCGCGGGCGCGAGCACGGTGCGCCAGTCGAGGCGGAGCGCGTTGGCGACGTGGATGTGCGGGCTTTTGCGGAGCGGGATGCGCTTGTAGAATTGGCCGAAGGCTTCGGACAGGCGCACGTTGGCCTGGTGGTCGGTGAGCCAGAGGGCGACTTCGGCGATGCGGGCGGGGAATTCCTCGATCTCGATGCCGAACATCTGGTCCACGTCGATGAGCGAGAGATTGAAAACGTCGGCTTCGCCCATCTGCTGCTGGCCGGCGTGGAGCGTGAGCAGGATTTCCAATTCCAAGGCGCGCAACTCGCGGTAGGTGATGACGAGGAAATTGCCGCACCCGCACGCGGGGTCGAGGAAACGCAGCGAGGCGAGTTTCTTTTGCAGGGCGAGCAACCGGCTTTTGCCACGCCCGGATTTGTCCTTCCGCGCGGCGGTGAACTCGGCGCGGAATTCGTCGAGGAAAAGGGAGCGGACGACTTTGAGGATATTGTGCTCGGCGGTGTAGTGGGCGCCGATCTGGCGGCGCTCGCGCGGCTCCATGACGGCTTGGAAAAGACTGCCGAAAACGGCGGGCGAGATGCGCGACCAATCGAACGCGGCGCAGGCGAGGAGCTTCCCGCGCATGGCGCTGGTAAAGGCGGGGAGGGCGAGGCGCTCGGCGAAGAGGTCGCCATTGATGTAGGCGAAGTCGAGCAGGTCGGGGTCGAGGTTTTTCTGGCGGCGGTCCTCGGCGGTGTTGAGCACGTCGAAGAGCTGGCCGAGCTTCGGGCCAAGGTCGGAACCGTCGGCGGCGGTGTGATCCTCGATGTAGAGCTGAAAGGCGCGCGTGGGGAAGATGCCGTTGTCTTCGGCGAAGAGGCAGAAGAGCAGGCGCACGAGGAACTGCTTTAGCTCGTGGCCCGCGCGGCCCGTGGCATCGGTGCCGTATTCGCCTTCCTCCAGCGCATCGTGCAAGTCGCACATGAGCAGGGTTGCTTCCTCGTTGGCGGGATCTTCCGGGTTGAGTTTGTGCTGTTTGTAACCCGCCACGAAAAAGAAGTGGCGGATGTGTTTGTGGAAATCCGCGAGGGGAAACTCGAATGACGGTGGCAGCCGATGGAACAGCGGCGCGTCGGGGTCTTGCTCCGGCTCAAGATCGTGAATGGCGATGCGCTGGAAATCGGAAACGATGAGATAGCGCGGCGCTTCCTTTCCCCGCCCGCTGCTCGCGAGGGCGCGGATGTATTCCATGCCTTGCGCGTGGGCTTTGCCCAGGTCTTTGCCCGCGCTCTTGTGCTCGGCGAGCAGCGTGCCGGCCCAGAAAAGATCAATGTAAGCCCAATCTCCCGTGAGCTTTTTCACCGGCTCCTCAAACGTGGCGAGCAGGCGGCGCTGGACGCCGAAGACGTTAAAGAAGGCATCCCAAAAAGACTTCGCCTCGGCATCCTCGCGCGTCTCATCCTTCCAGTCTTTCGAGAAGGCAATGGCGCGGTGTTTAATTTCATTCCACGAGAGGGGCATTCGCGGCGCATGGTGCAACGTCGGCGAAAGGAAAGACAAGGCGCGATGCACCACGGGCAATCCCCGGCCCGCCCATGGCTCACCGGAAGAACTTCCGCACAATCTCGCGCGGCGTGGCGATGATCGGCGACGCGACGTGCGATGCCTGGAGCAGCAACGAAAGGCTGGCATGATCGACCGCGCGCAAATGGGCGTCGCTCGTGAGCAGGATGGAACATTCGAGCAGGGCGCTTTCCGCGAGGATGAGCGCATCGTGGGTTTCTTCATCCGGCAACAAACCCCGCTCGCGGATTTTCGCGGCAATGGCGTCAACGATGCCGTGCCCCACGGGCACGAGGTTCACGGGCTGGATTCCCCATTGCGAGGCGAGTAGCGGAGCGCGGTTTGCGCGGCGGCGCGCAAGTCGTCTTCCTCGGCGAACTCGCTGAGGTAGGCCAATTCGAGCGTGACCGTGGGCGGGGCAATCAACCGTGCGCCCGCGATGCGCTCGCGAATGACGGCCAAGGCATCCGTCACGTCCGCCACACCTTGCGCCAATTCGAGCGGGACGTTGGTATCAACGGCGACCAGCATTTTCCGGCTGGCCGTAGATCGTGACCATTGCGCGAGCCATCAGCTTTTCCCGCTCGGCATCGGTGAGCTTGTTCATCGCGGGCCGATACTTTTCGACGGCGACCGTGCCCGGAGTTTTTTTCTCCCTCGTGTCGGCGACGGGCTTTTTCGGTTTGCTCACGCGGCAAGAGTGCATCCGCGAAGGGTGCGCGTCAACGGGAACGACCGGGAGAAAGGACATCGGCGCACACAATCTCCGCGCGCTCGCGGCGCGCTCGCCAGCCTATTGCCGGTAGATGTCCCGGCGGTGCCCGATTTGCACGACGAGCACCACGAGCACGGCGTCTTGAATCTGATAGACGATGCGGTAATCGCCGACGCGCACGCGGTAAAGCTCGCACTCGCCTTGCAACTTCACGCTCCCCGGCGGGTGCTGGTCTTCCGCAAGCCCGTCAATCGCTTCGCGCAACCGGGCATAAAGGCGCTTGTCGGTGAGAGCGCGGAGAAATTTTTCCGCCCGCCGTTCAACTGTGACCGTGCAGGACATCCAATTCCGCCTTCAACTTCTCCCACGGCACCGGCGCTCCGCCGTCCGCCAGAGCTTCGCGCGCGGCGGCAAGGTCTTCGGCATCCTCGCGCGCTTCCAAGTCCGCGAGGTCTTCAATCAGCGAAACGACGCGCGCGGCCCTTTCATCCGAAAGGGTCTGCATCTTCGCCACGGCGTCGGCTACTGCGATCATGCCGCCAGATTCTCACGGGACGGAGGGAGCGTCAACGAAGGGAAAAGACATTGGCGGACATGGCAGGAAATGGGCGGATTTGTTCTGAGTCTTGTTCTGACTCAGGCGAAGAATCACGCAAAGTGCGTTGTAAATATCTGATTATCAACGCATCGGTGAAAGAATCCGCTACTTCGGCACGGTCTAGCGGGTGCATCTGTAGGGGAAGCTGTCAGCTTCCCCTACAGATGCGCCGCTAGCGGCGGAAAAGCCAGGCCAGCAGCGTGAGCACCGCGCTCACGACGATGCACGTCACGATCGGGAAATAGAACGTCCCATTCCCCCGCTGCATGAAGATGTCGCCCGGCAGCCGGCCCAGTCCACCGAGCCCGCCGGTTTTCCACAAAACCGCCCCCGCCACGACGAGCACGAGTCCGAGAATGAAAAGCATTTTGCCGAGATCTTGCATGACCCCGCTTTGATACCTGCGCCGCGTCAGCGCGCAACCGCGTGCGCTTCGCGCCAGCGGCGGCAGAGATCGCCGGCCGCTTCCGGCCATGTGGAAAAGTGAAAGTTGAAACCGGAGCGGAGCAGGCGCGCGGGGATGACGCGGCGGCTTTTCAAAATCAACTCGCTCTCGGTGCGCAGAAAGCGCGCGCCGATTTCGAGCATCCATTCCGCGGCGGGCAGACCGAACGGCTGGCCCCACGCGGCTCGAAGCGCGCGCATGAATTCCGCATTCGGCAACGGCTCGGGTGCGGTGAGGTTCACGGCTCCGGTGAGGTCGTCGCGCTCGATCAGCCAGCGCACGGCGCGGACGAAATCCTCTTCGTGAATCCACGAGACGCATTGCCGGCCATCGCCTGCACGTCCGCCCAGGCCGAGGCGCACGAGTGTGAGTAGCGTGGCGAAGATGCCGCCGGCATCCGGGCTCATGGTCATCGCCGAGCGGAGGCCGACCTTGCGCGTGCGCGGCGTGGACGCTTCCGCGAAGGCGCGCTCCCAAGCTCGCGCGACCTCGATGCTGAAACGCCAGGTGTCCGGCGCGTTCGGCTCCGAGCCGCCGAGGATGCCGGTCTCCTCGTCGTTGGCCGCGTCGTAGCGGTGGGCGTAGATCGTCGCGGTGCCGGCTTGCAGCCACACGCGTGGCGGACGCCGCGCGGCGGCGATGGCTTCACCGACGGCGCGTGTGGAGTCCACGCGCGACTGCAAAATCTCGAGGCGATTTTCCGCGTGATAGCGGCAGTTCACGCTGCGCCCGGCGAGATTGATGACCACGGCCGCACCGTCGATCTGCGCCCACCAATCCCCGCGCGTGGCCGCATCCCACGCGCGCACTTTCCACGGTGCGGGCCGCGGACTGCGACTGAGGACGACGACCTCGTGGCCGTCGCGATGAAAGGCGCGGGCGAGAATGTTTCCGACCTGACCCGAGCCGCCGGGAATGACGATTTTCATCGGCGGAAAAAATCAGCGCGGTTTGCAGTAGCCGTCATTCGCGCACGCGGAGACCGGCAGTGCGTCGAGTTTTTGGCGCAGCTCTTCGGTGGTGGAGGCGCTGAAAAGCCAGCGGCTGAGTTTGTGGCGGTTGTCGGAAACGAGCTCGCACGCCCGCCGGGCGAGCGGGAGCAGCGCGGGATGCGCGAAGCGCTGCGACCATTCGCGATACTCGCGCAGCGCCCACAGGCACATGACCCACGCGCTGCCGCCCTGCCACACGTCGCCGGTGTCGCTGATGACGACGATCTCCCGCTCCGGGTGCAGCCGCTCGATGCCGGGGAAGCGGCACGCGACTTCCGGGGATTGCAGCGGCAGGAAGACGAGCGGGACGAAGGCGGGCTGCCGCTCCAGCCACACGCGGCAGCGCCGGCAGAGCGGGCAGTGCATGTCGTAGAGGATGGTGAGGCGTTTCATCGCGGGGTCAGAGCTGGCCGGCGACGGCGATGTGGGCTTGCGGCGGGAGCGGGGGCGGAGCGCTGTGGAGGAGGGCGCGTTTCCGCATTTTGTTGAAGACGTAGAGATTGAAGAAGTGCATGCCGCCGAGGATGAGGAGCACCGCGCCGATCTTGGTGCTGAGCACTTCGAGCAGCTCCTGGACGCTCGCGGCCTTGTCGCCGTATTTCAGCGCGAGGGTGACGTAGCCGACATTGATGAGGTAGAAGCCGACGAGCAGCAGGTGATTGATGGAGTCGGCGAGCGGCTCGTTGCCGTGGAAGGCATCGACGAGGAAAAGGCGGCCGTTCTTGTGGAGCGTCTTCGCCACCCAGACGGTGAGGGCGATGCTGATCGCGAGGTAGAGGGCGTAGGTGCAGACGATGTAGTTCATGGCTGGCTGGCTTTCTGTTTTATTTGTTTTGGTGTTTTCAGGAAATAATGAAAGTTACGGCCCAAAAAAGGGCGGCCTCATTTGAGAAATTTCAGCGCCCACGGGACGATGGTGCTCTGCTCGGAGCGGACGATCTTGCTCAGCACGCCGTCGGCCATCTCCATGAAGTCGCAGAGCGCCTTGGTCTGTTTGGTGAAGGCCGCGGCCTCGGGGGATTTCAGGCCGTCGGCGCGGTCGATGCAGTCCTTGAGGACGTTGATCGCGGGGCGAATCTCCCGGCGCTTCCGCTCGCGGACGATGATGCAGAACATTTTCCAAACGTCCTTCTCCGCCTCGAAATACTCTTTGCGCTCGCCTTTGCGGATGACGCTGCGGACGAGACCCCAGCCGGTGAGTTCGCGCAGGTTCATGTGGGCGTTGCCGCGGCTGATCTTCAGCTCCTCCATGACCTCGTCGGTGGTCAGCGGGCCGGGGGTGATGATGAGGAGCGCGTGAATCTGCGCCATCGTCCGGTTGATGCCCCAGGCGCTGCCGATGGTGCCCCATTGCGTGACAAACTCATCGCGCGCGGCGTGCAGCCGGGCGGCTTCGGCGGCGGAGGCTTTGGGAGCGGGAGTGCTCATATCGTATTTTCAGTATTGTCTGAAAATACGGTGTGGCAAGGAAAAACTTTCCCCGGCTGTCAGGCGGCGGCGCGGCTTTCGTCGAGGCGCTGGGCGGCTTCCATGAGGAGGGTCTGCCAGGAGCCGTGGATGGTGCGCTCGCCGGGGCCGGTGCAGGGCTGCTCGGAGACGCGCCCGCTTTTCCAGCCGACGATGGCGTGAAAGGCGGCGGGCCCGTGCATGGCGCCGACGGAGGCGTCGGTGATCTCGCCGGCCTCGAAGCGGATGCGGCCGGTGACGCCGTCGGAATGAAACTCGATGACGGTGGTGGCGCGCATGAGGCATTTGAGCTGGAGGACGTCGGCGGGGGTGACGTTCTGGAGGGTGGCGCTGAATTCGGCGTCGGCACCGGTGGTGGCGGTGGCGTCGAGCGCCTGGCGGAGGTGGCCGAGGAGGATGGGGAGCTTGAGCGGCTTCTCGAAAAAATGGAGGACGCCGAGGGCGGCGGAGTGGGCTTCGTACTCGGGGAGCGGGGTGGCGGTCATGACCATGGCGCGGGCGGCGGGGTGCAGGGGGGCCATTTGCCAGAGGAAGTCGAGGCCGCTGCCGTCGGGGAGCTGGATGTCCACGAGGAAGAGGTCGATGGAGAGACCCTCGGCGCGGGCGGTGGCCTCGGCGAGGGAGCGCGCCCAGAGGAGGCGGACGTGGGGCAGCTCGTTCATTACCACGCGCTCGACGAGGAGCGCCGTGATGGGGCAATCCTCGAGGAGAAAGACGATGGGATGTTTGGGATTCAAGGGTGGCTGATGCGGGGCTGTCGCGGATGAGATTAGCAATGGGAGTGCCAAGGACGGTGACGAAAGCAAAACCGCCCGGCACCGGTGAGGGTGACGGGCGGCGGTGAAGGTTTCCGCGAGGGACGCGGCGCGGGCTATTTGCCGGCGATGTATTTCACGAGATCCACGCAGCGGTTGCTGTAGCCCCACTCGTTGTCATACCAGGAGATGAGCTTGAAGAACTGGGAGTTCAGCTCGATGCCGCTGCCGGCGTCGAAGATGGAGGAGTGGGTGTCGTGGATGAAGTCGCTCGAAACGACCTCGTCGGTGGTGTAGTCGAGGATGCCTTTGAGGTAGGTCTCGCTCGCGCGTTTCATCGCTGCGCAGATTTCCGCGTAGCTGGTTTCCTTGACCGTCTTGATGGTGAGATCGACGACGGAAACCGTGGGCGTGGGGACGCGAAAGGACATGCCGGTGAGCTTGCCTTTGACCTCGGGGCAGACGAGGCCGACGGCCCGCGCCGCGCCGGTCGCGGCGGGGATGATATTCATCGCGGCGCTGCGTCCGCCTTTCCAGTCCTTCTTGCTCGGGCCGTCCACGGTTTTCTGCGTGGCGGTGTAGCTGTGGACGGTGGTCATGAGGCCGTCGTCGATGCCGAAGCCTTCCTTCAAAAGCACATGGACGAGCGGGGCGAGGCAGTTTGTGGTGCAGCTCGCATTGGAAATGATGTGGTGGATCGCGGGGTCGTATTTCTCGTGGTTCACGCCCATGACCACGGTGATGTCCTCGCCTTTCGCCGGGGCGGAGATGATGACCTTTTTCGCGCCCGCCGTGAGGTGGCCTTTCGCTTTGTCGCCGTCGGTGAAAAGGCCCGTGCATTCGAGGACAATGTCCACCCCGAGCGCCTTCCAAGGCAGGGCGGTGGGGCCTTCCTTGATGGCGAGGCATTTGATCTCGTGGCCATCGACCACGAGCACGTCGTCCTCGGCCACGTCGGGGCTGGATTTTTTGCTATAGACCTCCTCGGCGGCGCGGCCCTGCGTGGAATCGTATTTCACGAGGTAGGCGAGATTGTCCGCGGGGACGAGGTCGTTGACGGCGACGACGTCGATTTCTTTGCCGAGGAGTCCCTGGTCGCAGATGGCGCGGAAAACGAGGCGACCGATGCGGCCGAAGCCATTGATGCCGATTTTGATCATATAGTTGGTGTGTGGTGTTGGTTGCGGAAAAAGAGCGCGCCAATCAATCGGGCACCGCCGGGAGCGTCAAGGATTCATCGTGGCGTGCGGGTTGCTATTTGACGGCAAGGAATGCGCGGCTAACCTCCGCGCGTCCGCAAAACCGATGAAACGCCACCAGCTACCGCTTTTCGCCGCCGCCCTCATGGCGCTCGCGGGTGCCGCTTCGGCGGAGGATTCGCGGCTCGACCCGGCGCGGGCGCGGAAGCTCACCGCGGAGCAGCAGTCGCTCTTTGGCCCGAAATCCGGCCTCCTGCACTATGACCCGCGGATGATCCGCGCGGCGGAGATCGCGCAAAAGCGGGCGCATCCGCAGATGACGTGGCACTGCTGGAAATACGTGAAGGACGCGCTCCTCGCCGCCAACGTCGTGAAGAGCCGCCCGACGAGCGCGTGGGCCAAGGATGCGGGCGACGAGCTGTGCCGCAATTACGGTTTCACCAAACTGAAAATCAGCAATCCCTACAAAGCGCCGGTCGGCGCCGTGGTCGTCTATGGCGGGCCGGACGCCGGGCATGTGGAAATCCGCACGCCGAATGGATTCGTCAGCGATTTTGTCTCCCGCACCTCGTATCCGCGGCCGCTCGTGGGCGTTTACGTGAAGCCTTCGTAGCGGGGCGGCTACTTCGAGGCGGCGGGCGGCGGTTCCTTCGACATGAGATAGCCGATGAGGTCGCGTGTCTGGGTTTCGTCGAACGCGCCGAGCAGGCCCTCGGGCATGAGCGACACGGGCGAGGTTTCGCTTTTCGCCACGTCGGAGGTTTGCAGATTCAGCGTTTCGGCGAGCGTTTGCAGGACGACGATGCGCTCGTTGCGCGAGCGGATCATGCCGCTGAGCACGCGCCCGTCCTTCATCGTGAGCAGCGAGAGCTGGTAGTCTTTCGGCACGATGGCGCTCGGGTCGGCGAGGTTTTGCAGCAGGTAGTCGAGGCTCGCGCGTCCGCTGCCGGTGAGGTCGGGGCCGATGGTCGCGCCTTCGCCGTAGAGCCGGTGGCAGGTCGCGCAGACTTGGGTGAAAAGCGCGCGGCCCTTGTGCTGGTCAGCACCGGCGAGCGTCGCGGGCGTGAGGCGCTCTTTCCATTTGGCGATGAGCGCGGCTTTGTCGGCGGGGGAATCGCGGAACGCGCCCCACACGTCCGTGAGCTTCGCGTCGAGCGCGGGGTCATGGAATCCGCGAATCTGCCGCGCGTGAAATGCGGTCACTTCGCCGCGTGCGATTTTCCCGGCGGCGACGGCGTCGAGCAGCTTGGCGGCCCACGCAGGGCGGGTGAGGAGCGCGGTCATCACGGGGGATTTTTCGATGGGCGGGAGGCCGGGGTAGCGCGCGAGCATGCGGTCGGCGATGGCGGGGTCGTCGTTGAGCGCGAGGCCATCGGCGGCGGTGGCGGTGAGGTCGCGCACGTCGAAAAGTTTTTCGCAGAGCGCGCGGAGGCCGTCGGCGCGGGCGTCGATGAGTGAGCGGAGGGCGGCGCGGCGGACGGGCATTTCGCGCGCGGCGTCGAGCGCGAGGGCGCGGAGATCGTCGAGCGCGCGGCCATCGCCGAAGACGACGCTGAGTTCGCGCACGCGGGCTTCGTCGGCCTTGGCGAAAGCGGCGCTGGCGGCGTCCCACGCGGCGGGCTTCGGGGCTTTGCGCCAGCCGGCGAGGGCGTCGCCGAGACCGGCGAGGATGTCGCGCTGAAAGTCGGCGGGCTTGGTCGCGGCGAGCGCGAGCAGCTCATTCAGCGGCGCGGGATGGCGCTCCACGTCTTCGCCAAGACGGCGGGCGATGAGCTGGCGGGGCGCGGGGATTTCGCAAGCCGCGGCGAGGGCGAGCAGCGCCTCGGGAGTTTTCTCCGCGAGCGGCTCGAGGCCATACCACAGCATGAGCGGGAGATTGTGGTCGGCGGAGTCCTCCGCGTGCGCGAGCAGCGGGCGCGCGATGTCCGCGCGCTGCGCCAGCGGCACGCGCTGGAGCGCGGAGGCGAGCGCGAGCCGCACGTAGGCGCTGGGCTCGCTCTGCGCGAGCTTCGCCAGCGCGGCGTGCGTCTCCGCGCTGGCAGTGGCGGGATCATCCAACAGCAGCCGGATCGCCCACGCCCGCACGTACTCGCTCGCGTGGCCGAGCTGCGTTTGCAGGAACGCCGCATCCGCGCCGCCCGCCGCGTGCAGCGACCACAGCGCGCGCAACGCGGGCACCGGCTCGCTGCTTTCCGCAAACATCCGGCGCAGCGCCTCGCGCGTCGCTCCCATGTCGGCACCGCGTGCGGCGCGTTCCTGGATTTGCTTCCGCGCGGCGCGGGCGAACCACTCGTTGCCGCTGCGCAAAAGCGGCAGCAGCTCGGCATCGCTCAGCTTGGCGACATCGCCCACGGCGGGCTTCGCGGGCTGGCCGTGCGTGATCTTGTAGATGCGGCCCGACTGCCGGTGGACGCCGTCGTGATCGTGGCACTCGCCCGCGTCCGACCAGTCGCTCACGAACACGCCGCCGTCCGGCCCCGCCAGCAAATCAATCCCGCGAAACCACAAGTCCGCCTGCTGCGCGAAATCCGGCGCGTGCTTTCCCACATAGCCCGAGCCGGTGCGCTCGACGTTCTCCATGTTCAGCCGCCGCCCGTGGAAATTGATCGTGAAAAGTTTCCCGCGATAGTCCGCCGGCCAGTTGTCGCCATTGTAAAACATCAGCCCCGTGTGCGCGTGCCCGCCGCCCGCTTGCGACGACGACGCGGTGACGCCGAGGTCGCGCACATCGCTCCATTTTTCGCGCGTGTCCCAATGCACATGATCCGCGTGCTGCTCGATGAGCTGATAGACGTGCGGGTTCCGGTCGTCGCCAAACATCCGGCGGAAGTGCGCGCCGGGAATGGCCTGCCACAAATGGCCGATGACCGTGTTGATGAAAAACGCGTCGCCAAATTCGTTCCAGTCCATGCCCCACGGATTCGTCGTCCCGTCGCACACGACCTCGAACGCGCGCCGCACCGGATGATAGCGCCAGATGCCCACATTCACC
>JAYWEP010000320.1:0-3627 GCA_043779205.1 Chthoniobacter sp.
GTGACCGGCGGCGGCGGACTGACCACCGGCGCGGTGCTCGGACGCGGCAGCGCGATGCGCGGCTGGATGCCCTGGGCCGGGTTCACGCCACCCACGCCCGGCCGATTGATGATGGGCGGCGGCTGCATTCCGCCGGGCAGAGGCGGCCTAGCACCACCGGGTTGGGGCGCAACGGCCACGGCCTCTTCCTTGCTAAAGAACAGGTTCGCCGGCTCGCTGCCTTTCTTGATTTGTGCCGTCGATTCCCTAAACGTGTCCGACCAACTGATGCTCTCGAGCGTGACGCCAAAAGCAGGACTGTTCTGATCCGCATACGGCTCGTGACCGGAGAGGGAAACATGCACGGAGTTATCGTGCGCGTTGATGGTAATAAAATCCCGCCCCTCGGCGTCGCGACCCACCGCAGTGAGATACCAATTCACCGAATACCCGGCTTGCTGTGCGACCACCGGTTCCAACTTCGGAGCAACCGCGAACGGACATTTTTCCGCCAGTTTCTCGTAACGGTCGGCGGGAAACGCCGTGGGCACGGCACTTTCCACAGCAAAAACCTGGCTGGTCACGAGAGCGAAGAGCGGGAGGAGGCGCGGCATGGATTGGGGAGGTGAAAACTTTGCGTCAGCAATAGAAGCCGCGCCGGAAGTGGTGTCAACGCACCCGCGCCGGCCCGCCGCCAGATTTTCCGCACCCGCCGTTGACAACCCCGCACGGCCCGCTTAAAAACGCCCTCCCGCTTTTCCACCAACACCTTTTTCCCATGCCTACGACCGAAGTCATCCTCACTGAAAAGATCGCCCACCTCGGCGCGGAAGCCGATGTCGTGAAGGTCAAGCGCGGCTATGCGCGGAACTTTCTCATCCCGCAGCAGAAGGCCCTCGAAATCACTCCCGCCACGATGCGGCGGCTGACCGGCCTGAAGCAGAAGCGCGCCGAGCGCGAGGGCAAGGAGCACAATGAGGCCGAGGAACTCGGCCGGAAGATCAACAAGCTCAAGATCACCATGGAACTCGAAACCGGCGCGACCGGGAAGGCCTTCGGCTCCATCACCGCGGCGGATCTCGCGGAGAAGCTCAAGGCGGAACTCGGCGGCAAGATCGAGATCGACCGCCACCGCATCGTCCTCGAACGCCCGATCAAGGAAAGCGGCGAGCACGAGGTCGTCATCAAGCTGCACCACGACGTGACCGCGAAGCTCCATGTGACCGTCAAGGCCATCGGCACCGTGGCCCCCGCGCCCGAGCCCGAGGAAGAGGCCGGCGAAAAGACCTACAAGGCCAAGTTCAAGGCCAAGCACACGAAGTAGCCGGCCATGGCCAACGAGGCTTCCAGCAAGACTGCGAAGCCCGCCGGAAAAGGTGGGAAAGGTGAGGGCAGCGACCTGCGCCAGCCGGCACATTATCGACCGGATGTTCACCGGTTATTGCCACAGTCGCCGGACGCGGAGAAAGGCGTCCTCTGCTCCTACCTCCTCGCCCCGCGCGAGGTCGGCGGCTTCTGCGCTGAAAAGCAGATCACGCCCGCCCATTTCCACATCCCCGCCCACGGCGAACTCTTCGGCGTCCTCCAGCAGCTCTGGGACGCGAACAAGCCCATTGATTTCATCATCCTCACCGAGCTGCTGAGAGACACGCAGCGGCTCGACATGGTCGGCGGCGCGGCCTTCGTCACCGAGCTATTCACCTTCCTCCCCACGGCGGCGAACCTCGCCTACTACATCGAGATCGTTCAGGAAAAGCACACCCTGCGCGAGATCATCAAGGTCTGCACCGAGTACGCCGCCCGCAGCTACGACGAGCAGGACAACGTGCCCAACCTGCTCGACGACGTGGAGGGCAAAATCTTCGCCATCGCGCAGGACCGGTTCAAGGACAAGACCGCGAGCATGAAGGATCAGGTCATGCAGGCTATCCACGCCATCGAGGAGCTGTATGAAAGGCGCGGCGCGATCACCGGCCTGCCCACCGGCCTCGCCGAGTTCGACAAAATGACCGACGGCCTGCACGCCGCCGAGATGATCGTCATCGCCGCGCGCCCCTCCATGGGCAAAACCGCGCTCGCCATGAACATGGCCGAGCACGTCGCCCTCGAGGAAAAGAAAGCCGTCGCCGTCTTCTCCCTCGAAATGAGCACCTCCCAGCTCGTCCAGCGCATGCTCTGCTCCCGCGCCCGCGTGAACCTCGGCAACGTCCGCAACGGCTTCCTCAGCGAGCGCGACTTCCCCGCCCTCACCGCCGCCGCCTCCAAGCTCGCCGAGAGCAAATTCTTCATCGACGACACCCCCGGCCTCTCCATCCTCGAACTCCGCGCCAAAGCCCGCCGGCTCAAGAGCCAGCACGACATCGCCGCCATCTTCATCGACTACCTCCAGCTCCTCCGCAGCACCAGCAAGCGCGCCCAGGACAACCGCCAGCTCGAGATCGCCGAGATTTCCTCCGGGCTCAAAGGGCTCGCCAAAGAGCTGAACATCCCCATCGTCGTCCTCGCCCAGCTCAACCGGAATCCCGAAGGCCGCACCGGCGCCTCCCTCGGCCGCCCGCGCCTCTCCGACCTCCGCGAATCCGGCTCCATCGAGCAGGACGCCGACGTCGTCGGCCTGCTCATCCGCGACGAGTATTACGCCGACACCGACGAGGACAAAAAGGAAGCCGAGGGCAAAGCCACCCTCATCATCGCCAAACAGCGCAACGGCCCCGTCGGCGACATCCCGCTCACCTTCCTGAAAGAATTCACGCGCTTTGAAAACCGCGCGCGAGAGGTGGCGGAGGAATAGACTAAGGAGCGGCGGCTTCCAGCCGCCAGACCGTCAGGAGGCGGCGGGAAGGAAGGGATTGCGGACACGAATGCCGCCGTAGTCCTGACCGTGGTTCAGATCCTCCGAAATGAGCGTCGCGGCACCCGCTTCCTTGGCCGCCGCAAGGATCAAGGCATCCCAGAGCGAGGTCTGCCAGCGGTCTTTCAGCGCGAGGGCCGCGTGCAGCAGAGGCAGGGAGTTTTCCACCACAGGCCACACCGACAAGTCATGCACAATAACAACCGCCTCCTCATGGCTGCGTCCCTTGCGCAGCAGATTGACATAAAGCTCTTGGAGAACCTGAACGCTGATCGCCGTGCTGCCCGGCTCGCCCAATCCTCGCTCGGCAAGACCCAAGGCGATCGTCCGCTTCTCCCCGGCATCCACGTCATAGGCATAGACGAGGATGTTGGTGTCCAGAAACACGTCAGCGGCCATGCGCTTCGTCCCGCGTCAGCGGCTTGTCTCCGCCAAGGTGGAAGCCTGTGCGCAGCCGCAGCAGCGCCTGCTGGGAAGCGGAGGCAGAAGGCGTGGCCGCCCGAAGCACGGTGCGCAGACCTTCCACGACCAGAGCCTGAAGAGTGGTCTTGCGGGCCGAAGCAACTCCTTCCGCCTCGGCGACGATTTCCTGCGGAAGATCAAGCGTGGTCATCATGGCGGGAGTCTAGGGTGACGGGCAAAAAGGTCAATGCGCAGTATCCGCTGCGGGATGCCGAAGCCGCCATACCACGAATTTTCGGGATTGCTCATCAGGTATTGATTACGACTTGGTGAGCAAATAAAACAAGATGCTGGCGGCGAGATTGGCGAGTTTCTTGGTGTAACAATGGGTCTTG
>JAYWEP010000321.1:0-7261 GCA_043779205.1 Chthoniobacter sp.
CCGCCTCGCTGCGCTCGCCCCGGACGGCACGGAGTGCCGTCCCTACCGGCGCGGATTTCATTCGCGCGGCTCATTGCGCGGCCATCCTCCGGGTGATGAATTCCTGCACTTTGGGAATCTTGCAGCCTGCGAGCAGCTCCGCGGCTTTCGCGAGGTCCGCGGCGACCGCGGGTTCGGCGGCGTACCAGAGCATCAGCGGGAGGTTGTGATCCTTTGCGTCTTCCGCGTGCGAGGCGAGGCCGGTGAGGATCGGCCAGCGCTGTGCGATCGGGATGCGCTGCGCCGCGGAGGCGAGGTAAAGCCGCACGACCGGCGAGGCATCGTCGCGCGCCATCTTCGCAAACTCGGCCAGCTCCGCAGTAGTCGGCGTACCGTCTTCGCAGACGAGCTGGATGGTCCACGCGCGCACATATTCCAGCGGGCTCCTCAGCGCTTCGAGCGCGAGCGGCTCCGTCAGACCCTGCGTGCCGTGGAGCGCCCAGAGCGCGCGGAGCTTCCGCGTCTCGTCGGGATTTTCGCGCAGGATTTTCGCCAGCGCCGCGTGGACCTCCGGCTTCGGCCCGCGCTCGGCGAGGAGTCGCCGGGCGTGGCGCACGTACCAGTCATTTTGATTGAGCTGCATCTCCACCAGTTCCGCGTCGCTCGCTCGCGCCAAATCGACGCTCACCGGCTTCACGCCCTCATACACGATCTTGTAGATGCGCCCGTTGCTGCGGTCGGTGAACTCGCGCTGCTGATGGCACGGCACCTTGTCATACCAGTCATTCACGAAGACCGAACCGTCCGGCCCGTACTGCGGGCTGAGGCCGCGATACCACGCATCCGGCGAGACCATGAAATCCATCTTCTTCGCGCTCGTCATCCCCGAGCCATCGCGCGTCAGTTTCTCGCAGCGCAGTTTGTTCATGTGGATGTCGTTGAAGAAAAAAGTGTCGCGCCATTCCTTCGGCCACTGCCCGCCGAGATAGACCATCGCGCCGCCGTACGCGCGCTTTTCGTACTCGAAATCGGCGATCGTTTTGATGTCGTCATACGTGAATTTGTTGAAGTGCTGCCCGGCCTGCCGCTGGTAGCGCGCGCCCTGGATGCACTGCCACATGTGCGGGATCACGCAGGCCTCGAAAAACGCCTGCCCGCGGTCGTCCCAATCCACGCCCCACTGGTTGCTCGCGCCCTCGGCATACAGCTCGAATTTTTTCTTCACCGGATGCCACCGCCACACGCCCGCGTTGATTTTCACCCGCTCGCTGTCCGGCGCTCCGGGCTGGCCGACGTTCGAGTTGGTGAAGATGCCCTGACACCCATAGAGCCACCCGTCCGGCCCCCAGGCGAAATCGTTCAGGGTCTCGTGCGTGTCCTCGCTGCCCCAGCCATTGAGCACGATCTGCGGCTCGCCCGCGGCTTTGTCCTCGCCGTCTTTGCGTGGAAAAAAGAGCAGGTTCGGCGGCGCTCCGACCCACACGCCGCCGTGGCCCACGGCGATGCCCGTGGCAAAGGTGAGCTTGTCGTAAAAGACCGTCCGCTTCACCCACTTCCCAGCGTCGTCGAAAGTCTCGAAGATCACGATCCTGTCCTTCGGCTCGCCGGGGCAGTTCGGATAGTTCGTGTTTTCCACGACCCACAGCCGCCCCCGGTCGTCGATGGTGTACGCCACCGGTTGCACCACGTCCGGCTCAGCCGCGACGACCTGCGCGCTGAAACCCGGCGGGAGTTTCATCTGCTGCGCGGTCTCGGCGGCGGGCAGCGCTTCGGTCGTGGCGACCGGGCGGCCTTTGTCCTCCAGCGGGCTGGCGGCCAATGCGGAAGAGGCGATGGCGAGGAAGAGAGGGAGGAATGTTTTCATGGAAAATAGTTGGCTGGAAAACCGGGCCGGGCCGGCGCTCTTAGAGGGCGTCTGAAAAAGCCTGCGCTGCTCCAGGGGAAGCTGGCAGCTTCCCCGGCAGCAGCGCGCTTTTTCAGACGCCCTCTAAGCTGGAGCGATGAGTGGAGACGCGTGCCCGCTGTTTTGAAAGTCGGATGATTGTTATTTTGTCGCGCGGTGCAGGCGGCCGAGGAGGGTGATGGCGGCGAGGGAAATGGCGAGCAGGGCGGCGGAAAGGATCAGAGCCTCGCGGCGCTCGCCGGCTTCCACGGCGACGAAGACGGCGAGGGGCGCGGTGGCGGTGCGGCCGGGGATATGGCCGGCGATCATGAGCGTGGCCCCGAACTCCCCGAGGGCGCGGGGAGGGAGAGGCGGAGCGGCGTCAGGCCCATCGGCACGGGTCAGGGCGCGGGGAGAAAGCCGTGTTTTTCAAAGACCGCGCGCGCCGCCGGGGTGGCGAGAAAGGCGATGAATTCGCGGGCGGCGGTTTTTTGGCGCGAGGCCTTGGGGATGGCGCAGGGGTAGAGGATCATCTGGTGCATTTTGGCGTCGGCGGTCGCGGCGATGCGGACCTTGGCGGAGCGGCGCGCGTCGGTGACATAGACCACGCCGGCGTCGGCATCGCCGGTGCCGACATTGGTCAGGACCTGGCCGACATCGAGGAGATTGACGAGCTTCGGCGCGAGCGCGTCGGTGAGTTTGAGATAGGCGAAAGTCTCGGTCGTGTAGGTGCCCACGCTGACGGTGCGGGGCTCGCCGATGGCGATGTGCCGCACCTCGGGTTTGGTGAGGTCGGCGAAGGCGTGGACCGTGGTGTTGGCCGCGGGGACGATGAGCACGAGGGTGTTCCTGACGATGTTGCGGATCGAGTCGCGGACGAGGAGATCCTTTTTTTCGAGGGCAAAGATTTCCTTCGGCGAGGCCGAGATGAAGACATCCACGGGCGCGCCATTTTCGATCTGGCGCTGGAGCATGCCGGAGCCGCCGATATTCAAGGTGACGGCGACATCCGCGTGCTCGCGCGCGTAGTGGGTTTTGAGTTCCGTGAGCACCTCGCGGAGGCTGGTCGCGGCGGAGACGGTGAGCGGCGTCTCGGCCGCGGCGCGGAGGCTCAGCGCGGCGAGGAGGGTGAGAAAAGCGGGGAGAAATTTCATGGCGTTGCGCCATTTTCTGCCACGAGGGGGAGGCGATGGCGAGGGGGGAAATGACGAATGACGGATGACGAATGACGGGGGAATGACGAAGCTCGAAGGCCGAAAGTGGCGGTGAACTTTCGGACATTCGGCATGCGGATTTCTTTCGCCATCCGCCATCCGCCATCCGTCATTTCACCACGCCTTCCCCACCCGCTCAGGTGCGCGCGGCGCGGCGTGGAAAAACTAATTTTTCCCGGCGCGCGGGGATTGTCACCGGCGTGAGGTCAGGGCACTGTCCCGGCTTCGCCAGGGCCGCATGAAAAACTCTCACCTCACCTTTACCGGCCTGCTCCTCGCCTGGAGTGCGGCCCTGGCGCTGCCCGCGACGGCCCCGGCGCCCGCCGCCGGGCCGACGAAGGAGACGAAGCTCGCGAGGGAGGCGGACGATTTTTTTGCCGGGGAGATTCCGCGTTTGAAGATCGAGCTTTCCGCGGAGCAGCGCGAGCGGCTGGCGAAAGACGAGCGCCATTACGCCGAGGCCACGATGACCGAAAGCACCGCCGCCGGCCCGGTGCTTTACCAGAAAGTCTCCGTGAAACTCAAAGGCTCCGCGGGCAGCTTTCAGCACATGGACGCCAAGCCGGGCCTCACCATCAATCTGGAAAAGATCAAGGGCGGCGAGCGCTTCCACGGGATGAAGAAATTCCACCTCAACAACTGCGCGCAGGACGGCACCTACCTGAACGAACTCATGGCCGGCGCGATGGCGCGCAAGGCGGGCGTGCCCGCGTCGCGCTGTTCGCACGCCTTTGTGGAATTCAACGGGCGCGACCTCGGGCTCTTCGTCGTCAAGGAAGCCTTCACCCAGGATTTCCTCGCCCCGTTTTTCAAGAGCACGGAAGGCGACCTCTACGACGGCGGCTTTTGCGCGGAGATCCATGAAAACATGGTCAAGGACAAGGGCGACCCCAACGACAAGACGGCGCTGAAAGAACTCATCGCCACCTGCCAGGAGGGCGACAATGCGAAGCGCTGGGAGCGGCTCGGCAAGATTCTCGACATCGACAAATTCATCTCCTTCTGCGCCATGGAGGACATCCTCTGCCACTGGGACGGCTACAATTTCAACCGCAACAACTACCGCCTCTACCGCGATGCCGACACCGGCAAGTTTTCGTTCTTTCTCCACGGCATGGATCAGATGTTTGGCGACGAAAACTTTCCCATCATCCGCGATTTCGGCGCGCTCGTCGGCGGCGCGGTCATGCGCTGCCCGGCGGCCCTGCCGCTCTACAAGGCGCGGGTCGAGAGCATCTATGAAAACGTGCTGCTCAAGGAGGACTGGCCCGCCCGTGTCACTGCGGAAGGCAGGCGGGTGCAAAACGCCATCGCCGCGAAAGACGGCAAATGGGCGAAGGATTACGAGGGGCAGATCAATGAGGAGCGCGGACGCGTGACGCGGCGCATCGCCGCCGTGGGCAAGCAGCTCGGGGCCATCCCGAAGCCCGTGGCCTTCGATGCGGCGGGCGTCTTCAAGCTCACCAAAGGCTGGAGCCAGGAAGGCACCGCCGCGCAGCTCGACGAGGCCGCGAAGGACGGCCAGGCGTGCCTCCACATCCGCGCCGATGCTGCGACCGTGGCCTCGTGGCGGCAGACCCTGCACCTCGACGCCGGCCGCTACCGCTTCGAGGGCAAGCTCGCCATCGCCGGCGTCGTCGGCGTGAAAGACGCCTCCGGCGAAGGCGCGGGCCTGCGCATCTCCGGCGGCGTGCGCGAAGGCCAGAACGCCGCCGTCGGCAGCTCGGCGTGGCAGCCCATCGGCTACGGCTTCGAGACGCCCGGCGGCGACATCGTGATCGTCGCCGAACTCCGCGCCAGCAAAGGCGAGGTCTGGTTCGCGCGCGATTCCCTGCGGCTGGTGAAGTCGAAGTAAGCAACGGCGAAGCGCGCGGGCGCAGCGGGCGCAGCCGCGGAACCGGGGGATGATCCGCATCGCTCCGGCCGGACGTTGCTGCTCCGCCGAGCTTGCGCCACCCCGCGCCACCCGCTACCACGGAGCCCTACACTTAGCGCCCGCCGCGGTCGGACCCCGGCGCGCACCCGCGAAACCCCGGCACGCAAAGGAACCCCACTCCCCATGAAAACCATCTGGTCCTTCGACCTCGGCAAAGCCTCCATCGGCGAGGGCGGTGCGCCGCCGGCCTCCACCCGCGCAGAGTTTTTCCATTGATGTTATGAACCGCATCTATCAAGGCCGCGTCTGCGACGCGGAAATCGCTGACGGCAAAAATTGGAAACCATTTGCCGCCGAGCCGAAGGCCGCGCGCGCCGCGTGGGAGCGGGCGCTGTGGGAGCATCACGAGTTGTTTCAGGATGCGGTGAACATTTGAACCGAACCCACAACTATGCCCGCTGATCTCTACCGCACTTACCAAGTCCTCATCGAGGAGTCCGTTGATCCGCAGCACCCGAAACGGGAGAAGACTGCGAAGAACGACAACCACAATCCCAGCATCCACCGCGCGCTGTGCGTGACCAATGAGCTTTTTCAGGATGCCGTCTGCTACTACACCATTCTGCTCTCCGGTCTTGCCGGGAATGAGAAGGACGGCCAGCGCCCGTTGAATCCGCTCTGGCATGAGATCGCGGATGACAACGGGAAATACAAAACTGCGGCGGATACGGTCGTGCGGAGGATGGCGGCGAAATACAAGCCACTCGTCGGCTGTGAAACAGCGATCAATCTTCGGGACAAGGTGTTCTTAAAAGGCGAGGCACAGAATGCAGGAAGCGAAGGCAGTCAGACGGCGGAGCAGAAGGTGCAAATGGCTGCGGATACTTACAGAATTATCCAACAACAAGCCGTGATCTCCGACGACGAGAGCGGTGAGGATGAGGGTGCCAAGTTGAACGAGTTCGCAAACAATTGGGCATCGATCCTTTGCGATCCTGAAGGCGAAACACTGATTCCTGGCACAGGTGTTTTCGATGAGATTCATGGAAAACTGAAAGCTGCGAGCTTCGCACGCGGCGATGTTGATCGTCTGTTGGTGGCAGCATTCAGCAGCGCAAGCGCGTGGGTGGACGCGGCATTTGAGGCAGCACACGCAAAGGCGTTGCAGGAAAAAGCTCAGAAGCGGGATGCTGCGTGCGCGAAAGCCAAGACGGAAAAGGCAAAGGCGAAGAAGCAGACGGAGTGGACAACAAAAATAGAAGCTCTCAAATCCGCCAAAGCTGAGAACCGGGCAAAGTTTCTGGCGGAGTATCGCGCGAACGCTGTCGAAACGATCAATGACGCGGTGAGTGATGGTTTGAAGGGCGAGCGGAAACACTACTGCATGACGGAGGAGAGTTTCGATAAAGTGCAAAGCGAGCTAAAGCGTCTTACCGTTGGCGCGGAGGGCACGCCGACGCCACAGCGGCTGCGCTACGGGAAGAATACGAATTCGTTTGAAGCCGTGTTGCTTCGCTATTGGCGGGTTTTACCCTGCCAATCCACATCCCTGCGATTGAAAGCCGCAGTCTGGAAAGCTGTTAAACGATACATCACGAAGAAGGAACCAATAACGCCGCCGACGCTGAACGGAAAGACGGTGACGGCGATGCCGTATGCCGCAGGCTGCCGAATCGCCTTTCCATTGTTCGGAAAGACAATGCTGGAAATACCCACGAAAGATCGGTCGCCGTGGTGGGAGTTCGAGCGTGCCGCGTTCATGCACGCCGCTGACGATGTGTTCAAATTCAAGCGGCGCACCGCGCAGCGCGAGGCGAAGGTGAACAGACTTCGCGTCGTCCAACGTACGGCGCTCGAACAAGCGGGAACATTGGAACTCAATTCGGAAGACAGCCCCACGGGAAAAAAGATCACCGTGCGGGGAATGAAAGAGGATCAGCGACGCGAGAAAATGGAGGCATTATTGAAACACCTTGGTGAAGAGCGTGGCTTGGATCGGGCATACGGCATCGACACTGGAACGATTGGAGGCTGGGCGAGTGTCCGTGAAACGCTTCTCAAAATGGAGGCGCAAGGAATCCTCGATGAGGCCGAGTTGGTTGCTGCGGTGGATGATTGTCAGACAGAAAACAGCCAGGGCTTTGGGAGTGCGGATTTCTTCCACGAACTCTGCGATCCCGACTGCCATAGCATTTGGTCGCGGGTAGGTGAGGGGATTGCTCATCAGGTATTGATTACGACTTGGTGAGCAAATAAAACAAGATGCTGGCGGCGAGATTGGCGAGTTTCTTGGTGTAACAATGGGTCTTG
>JAYWEP010000322.1:0-7792 GCA_043779205.1 Chthoniobacter sp.
ACCGGCCCAACCTCCCCTCCCAGACCAGAAACCGCCTCCGCTCCTCGCCCACAGCACGAAGGCTGCCGAACACTACTGGCTGGAGCTTGGTCACGAGGACGCGGGAGGAGAACGAGCGGGGCCGTTGCGGCGCGCTTACTTCTTCGCGTCGAACGGGCGGATCTTGATGTTGCGGAAGGCGACTTGGCCGTGGTCGCCTTGGAGGGCGATGTAACCGCTGTCCGCTTTGGCGAAGCCGGGCATCTTACCGAACTTACTTTTCGCGACGCGGGCGTTGAAGTCGTCGGAGCCGAGGACGTACTCGAAATACTTCACGCCGTTGATTTCGTGCTCGCACTTTTCGGGGCTGAGGAGGAGGCGGACGTGGTTCCACTGGCCGGCGGGTTTGGTGGCGTCGAGGGTCTGGCCGGTTTTGGGATCGATGGGGGGCTGGTAGAGGGCGTAGAGCCAGCCGCAGCGCTGGGGGTCGGCGGCTTTGGCGTTGTCTTCGAGCTGCACCTCGGGGCCGGTGGCCCAGGCGGCGCCGCCGTCGTCGGTGACGCGATACATGAGGCCGCTGTTGCCGCCTTCGGAGATGTTGTAGTCGAACTGGATCTCGAACCACGCGAACTTATCGGCGGTGACGATGTCGCCGGCATCGTGCGGATCGACGCAGGTGAGCGCGCCGTCCTTGACCTGCCAGCCGGCACGGACGCCTTCCTTTTTGAAATTGTGCCAGCCGGTGAGCGAGGTGCCATCGAAGAGCAGACGCCAGCCGGCGGTTTTTTCGGCAGTGGTGAGGGTGTTGGCGGTGGCTTCGCTGGGTGTGGCGGCTTTCGCCGGAGCCGCTGGGGCGGGGTCGGCGGCGCTCGCGAGCGGGGTGGCGAGGACGAGGGTGAGGGCGGCGGTGCCGAGGAGGAGGGAATGGCGGGTTTTCATGGGAGTGTGGGTGAGGGATGGGTGCCCGATGCGGGCATGGGTGAAGATGGCAAAGCAATCTCAGCCCGACCAGATTTCTCGACGGCGATCTTCGGCGCTTTGGCCGAGCTTGGCGCGGTGGCCGCGCGGTTATTTCGCCGGGGCTGCAGCTTTGCTTTTGGCGAGCGCGAGGCGGTCGTTTTTTTGCTGGCGTTTGATGCGCTTCTTTTTGTCGTCGCTGCCTTTGTTGTGTCCCATAGGGCGCGCACCTGACACGCGTACGGCGGCAGGACCAAGAGGATTCGCCGCTTTCCGCAGAAAATCGCGCGCGCGGCGGGATGGGATGCGTGCCCCGGAAAGGGCCGCACCAGTTCTGCCGCCCTTTCAGTGCTGGGTCTTTCTGAACGGAAACCCAGGGCGTTGCCCTAGCCTGGTTTGTTTGCGCACCTTTGGTGCTCGCTCGTGCTGCGGCGAGCCTATGGCTTGGCCGGTTCGGCGTTCCAGACCTTGATGTCGTCGAAGAAGCCGTCCTTGCCGGCGACGCCGAGTTCGATCTTGGACTTGGTCTCGTGGCCGATGCCTGGGGATTTGAGGAAACCGGCGGGCTGGCCGTCGATGGTCGCGCGCATTTCGTCGCCGACGGTCTCGACGACGAGGGTGTACCATTTGCCAGCTTCAAGTTTGACGGGAAAGCTGGCGCTGTGCGCGGCGAGCAGTTTGCTGATGGCGTCTTTGTTCGTGGCGACGTCTTTCTTCAACTCGATGAGGGTGTTGCTCTGGCTGCCGTCGCGTTCGTCGAGCATCACCACCTTGTCGAGCCGCACTTGGGCGCGGCAGAGGTGGCCGTAGTGGGAGCCCTCGAATTTGCGGTCGTCAAACTCGACATCAATCATCGTGGCACCCTCGAACTTGATGCGGACCTCGACGACGCTGTCCTTCGTGGGGAGGTCGAGGCCAAAGACCGCGGCGTGGGCGGTGACGGCGGGTTTGCCGTCGGCGGCGGGGATGTTTTGGTCGCGCGTCTGCGTGCCTTTGAGCGTGCCGTTTTCGACGGCAAAGGTCGGGACGACTTTGTGCCAGACCTTGGCGGGCTCGGTGCCTTGGAAGTCATCGGAGAAAAGGAGTTCCTTCTTTTTGGCGATGGACTCGGCAGGGACGGCGGGCGAGTCCGCGGCAAAGGCGGTGGAGGCGATGAGGCAGGAAAAGGCGAGGTAGGGGCGGATGTTCATGAGGGGTTGGGACATGGTGTGAGAACCGCTTTGTGCCATGAATCCGGGTGAGCACAAGCGCCGAGGAGGAGGCGGGTGCGGGTGAATGGGGCTTGCCGACAATCGGGGGTCGCCCACAAATGACTGATGGATCCTTTTTTCACCGAACTCGGGCGCACGGTTTTGGCCCGGTGGAAAGCGGTGAACTTCTCGCTGGGCCAGTTCCCGGACATCGCGTGCGGCGCGCTGGAGGAGCGGTCGCCCGCGAGCCATGTGGATGTCCCCGCGCTCATCCGGGAGTTTCTGCTCGATGATGCGCAGCCTTTTCAAACCCAGTCGGGTTTCGGCGAGCCGGAATTGGTGGTCTTTGATGACCCGCGCTTTTACATCCAGATGCTCTTCTGGCTGGACGGCACCACGGACATTCATCAGCACAAATTCTCCGGAGCCTTCCACGTCCTCGCGGGATCGAGCATCCACTCGCGCTTCGAGTTTGAAAACGCGGAGCCGATCTCGGCGCATCTGCGGGTGGGTCAGCTTCGGATGAAAGATACGCGGCTTTTGGAAACCGGGAGCACGGTGCCGATCGTCTCGGGGAGCAGCCATATCCATGCACTGTTTCATCTGGATACGCCGTCGATCAGCGTCGTGATCCGCACGCATTCGGACCCTGGGACCGGGCCGCAATTCACCTATCTCCCGCCGCATCTCGCGGTGGACCCATTTCACAACGACGCCCTGACCACGCGTCGCAAACAGCTCCTCGACGTGCTGGAGAAAACCAGCGACCCGGCCTATCCGGTGCTGGTGGCCGGGATGCTGCGCGACCTGGATTTCGAGCGCGGCTTTTTCATTTTGCAAAACGGCGTGGGGTATCTCCAGAGCGTGGGCGCATGGGAGGAGAGCCTGCAAATCTTCCGGCAGAAGCATGGCCGGCTCGCCGAATTCGTCGCCCCGACCCTGGATGAAATCATCCGCCGCGACGGGCTGGTGGAGTTGCGGCGATCCGTCACCGAGGCCGAGCATCGGTTCTTCCTCGCGCTGCTGCTGAATGTGCCCGCCCGCCGCGACATCCTGAGTCTGGTCGCGCAGCGGTTCCCCGGAGCGCCCGCCGACACCGTCCTGCGCTGGATCGAAGAGCTCACGGAAACGTCCGAGCTTGGCACGTCGATCCTCGACGCGGAGTTTCCCCCGGCCATGTCCGCCGAGCTGCCGCCCGAAGTCATTTGGTCAGCGCTCCGCTACTTCGTGGAAGGAGGAGACGCGACCGCTCCGATGGGCGCTTTCCCGATGGCGTCTGCGGACCTTCAAGAATTGCGCGCCGCGTTTCTTCGGTCGAGTCTGCGAGCCTTGGTGGGGTAGGGGATTTGGGCACACAGGCCAAGGCTTGAACTGGCGAGAACAACGTGGACGCGGGCTGCAGAGTGCAGTTTACTCGAACCCGCGAACCCGCTAAGGATGACCACTTTGCTAGAACTCCAAACGAATCATGCCATTCGAAGACGCTGAAGCTACCGATGCGAGGTTGGACGGAGTGCCGGCGCTTCTACGCGAAGCCGTGGCCAAGGCTGACTACAGGCGTAATCCGCATCAAATCTTCGATAATATGGACTCCGATCCTCAGATCGGAGATCTCCCGGAGGCCGACAAACCGGCAAGTCGCATTGAGCTTCTGGAAGTGGCGGCGGTGCACCGGGCAGACCAGGCAGAGATGCGAGATGAGGCGGTGCTCTATTGCCGGAGCCACCAACAAGAGGGGCCGCCATATCCCGACGCTGCCAACATCACCTTCGGTCGCGTGAACAGGTTCCGCTCGCTCGTGAACGCCATTGCCGATTCCGACAGCGCTTTGGGTGTTCACAGAGCCGAAGCACTACTCCGTGATGTGATCCATGACGCACCTCCAGCGACGAGACTTGAGAGGCAGCGGTCATCCCTCGCTGGCAGAATCTTGGGCTCCCGCCAGATGTGGTGTTATCCTGCCGGCGACGCTGCGAACCCTTTCGCGGAGATTGGCAACAGTAGGATCGAAGCGGTAAACGTGCTGGGCCTCGGATGGTATGCTTACGACGCTCCCGATGATGAACTCGTGCGATGGGCACACATGCTGCCGGATGCAATCGGCGCCTATCTGCCGACGGCTTGGGACGCAGATGATTCCGTTTACTGGCGGCCAGGTGGCCGGACATACCGGCTTGACCGCGATGACTACGGAGTGCCGGAAGTTGTCCATAACCCGGTCGCAGGCGACAATTTGACCGCACCAATCTATCCCATCCTATGAAAGACCCGCACGAAATGACGTTTGGTGAGTTGAAGAGTTGGCTGAGCGACCGTCTCCAGTTGCGAGGTGTCGCGGCTGCGGACATCGACATCCGGCGCGACGAAGCGCCATATGAGCGACCGGTTCAGTTGTGGAAAGCGGCAACCGGGGAATTCCACAACAACTTCCTTCGAGCTGTTCTCGATTTGATTTCCGACGCAGCGGCGGTGCCTTGGGATGCAAAGAGTTTTAACGAACTCGCACTGCTGATCGAAGCAGGCAATTTCTGGGAGGCAGTTAGGCCGCTGGAGGACATCGCCCATTCCAAGCATTTGATGCGCGTCGCACACGGACCCCAACTCCACATGCTGGCGCTGCGGACATTGCTGGCTCTCGGATGGAAGGGCACACCGGATTTCTGGCTCGCCCAAAAAGAACTGGTCGCCGGTCGTTGGCCGGGAGTCATCTTCGACGGCTTGGCACAGCACGGTTTGATGAAGGCCTTTGTCCAACTCCCGGTCCTGGCTACCAGCACGGAAACCATGCGCCAGATTCTGGACCTCTTTCCGGGCATAATGCGCGACCTCAAAGTCAACATGTTGGAGTTGCAAGAAATGAGCCGCCGCATCGTAGCTGATCTCTCTACTGAAGCCGCCGAGTCCCTCCGCGAGTGGTTCCGCCTTCACAACTACCCGCTCACAGCAGAGGTGGAAAGCAAGCATCCGTTGCTGCAGGCTGCACTACGCAGTTTCTTGGGATCTGACAGTGCCCCAAAGGCCACCACCCCGATTCTTTGCAAGCAAGCCGAGAGTAACCTCTTGGCCGCGTAAATCATGAGCGAGGAACTACCCCAAGCCTCATTTGTCTCGTTCTATTCCTTCAAAGGAGGCGTCGGGCGGAGCATGGCGCTCATCAACACCGCAGGAATTCTCGCCGGACGCCGTGGTTTCCGTGTCCTGGTCATCGACCTCGACTTGGAAGCTCCCGGACTTTCCTACCTCAATCCCGGCATGCCCGATGTGTCGCCGGCACAGACCCAGCGCGAGCTGCCTTTTAAGGACGGATTTGTTGAGCTCTTGAGCGATGCTAAGAAGCGAGGGCAAGAGGCAGACTTGTTCGCTCTGACCGCGGCTGACATCGCAGACCGCTACACCCAAGAGATTCGGCTTCCAGAGGATCTGCGGGAGTTCAAGGACGGCTCGTTACATATTATGTCGGCAGGCCGTTTCGATGACGGCTATCCGCAACGTTTTGATTCCCTAGACCTCGGGGGACTGTATCGGGAAGGCTTGGGTGAGCCATTGATCCGCGCATTCAAGAAGAAGCTCGGCGAAGCCGGGCTTTACGACTACGTCCTGGTGGACAGTCGCACTGGCTTTTCTGACGAGGCCGGTATCTGCACTCGCGATCTTGCTGATCACCTTATGATCTTGAGCGGTTTGAACCGCCAGAACGTCGAAGGCACATGCGCGTTTCTCAGGGCACTCCGATCTGCAACGGATGGAAAGAAAACGTTTCAGATCATCCTTAGCCCCGTCCCGAATGGCGAGGATGCACTCTTCGAGCAGCGGGAGGCTGCGGCGAAGGATGCCTTCAAAACGGCTTGGGGGGGAGATGTCGATGTTTCATTGCAGATACCTTATCATCCACAACTCGCTCTCACGGAGGAACCGCACATTTTCCGCAGCCGTCGAGGCCATCTATTCCACGCATATTGTGCCATTGAAACGAGTATGCTCGATCAACTCGGTCATAACGTGCAGTCATTCCGCAAACGATTCATGCAATCCCTGGGTGAAAAAAACTATCTCGAAGCTCTGCACGAGTTGCGACACATGATCCGACTTGATCGCGGGAAGTTCGCGTTATCCAGAGTAGCTGACGATTTGATGCTTTCACGCCCTCTCCGACGTAAGGCAGAGGCCGAACCGACCCAAGAGGAAATCACGCTCGACAACCTCCTCCGTGATGATAACGGCCGGCGCGTGGTTGAATTTATCGTGGACTGGCTTCCGTTGGGTGAGAGGGATTGGGGCAGCAGACGGCTATTATCAGAATTGCGAGGTAGCTCCCCTGAGTTGGCCGACAGGTTGTCTAAACGCATGGTTGCCGCTGCGCCGAACGACGCGGATATTCTTGGAGACTACGCGAACTTCATCGCAGACGAGCGCGGGGACTTTGACGCGGCCGAGACGTATTACAAGCGAGCGATTGATGTTAATCCTAAGGACGCCAACCACCTTGGCAACTACGCTATTTTCCTTGCGTACCAGCGCGGGAATTTGGACACGGCCGAAAGCTATTACAAGCGGGCGATTGAGGCCGACCCGAAGAACGCCCGCAACCTCGGCAACTACGCAAATTTCCTCGCGTCCCAGCGCGGGAATTTGGACACGGCCGAGAGCTATTACAAGCGGGCGATTGAGGCCGATCCTAAGAACGCCCGCAACCTCGGCAACTACGCGTTTTTCCTCTCGAATGAGCGTGGGGACTTTGACACGGCCCAGTCTTATTACAAGCGGGCAGTTGAGGCCGATCCAAAGGACGCTCGCAACCTCGGCAACTACGCAAAGTTTCTCGCGAACCAGCGTGGCGATTTGGACGTGGCTGAAATCTATTACAAGCGGGCGATTGAAACTGATCCAGAGAAGGCCAACAACCTCGGCATTTACGCGAACTTCCTTGCACGTAAACGTGAAGACTTGGACACGGCCGAAATCTATTACAAGCGTTCGATTGAGGCCGATCCCGAGAATGCGAACAACCTTGGTAATTACGGACAGTTACTCGCCGGTCGAGAGCGTTTGAAGGAGGCCGAAGAAAGGCTATTGGGAGCCTTCAAGCATTGCGATCAATCCGAGAGTGGGGATTTGGCTGAACTCTGCTTTTCGCTTTGGCTCGTTATACGTATGGAAGCGCGCGATGCAAGTCGCTGGGAACGACAGTTCAAGTTTCTAATTCAGCAGGGGTTCAAACGCTCTCCATGGAGTTTTGATCGAATGCTCGACCAAGCCGCGAAGATTCTTTCCGCAGACGAGTTTCATTATGCCAAGGCTCTTGCGTCCGCCTTTCTTGATGAAACCAAGCTGCCCGATCTCAATGAAATCGACCGTTGGCGCGCAGTGGAGCCGCTTGATCCAATTGCATCAACGGATTCCCTGATGTCTTAATTCTCAAGGTGTTTCACTTTGACCACCACTCGGCGTTCCGCCTATTCCTCCGCCACCTCGCGTGCGTGGTTTTCGAAGCGCGTGAATTCTTTCAGGAACGTCAGCGGGATGTCGCCGACCGGGCCGTTGCGCTGTTTTCGGAGTAGGAAAATTCAGGATTGCTCAATAGGTATTGACGGCGAGAGAGAAGCGGGTAAGCAGAAGGAATGAAATGCCAACATTGTGAAAGTGAGGAAGTGGTGAAGAACGGGAGC
>JAYWEP010000323.1:0-15563 GCA_043779205.1 Chthoniobacter sp.
GCCCAGCAAAGTCATCAGCGACCAATACGGCACCGAGCAGCTCGACATGAAAGACGGCAGCACCGTCGTCGGCCGCGTCATCGTCGAGGAAAACGGCAAACTCTTCGTCATGACCAGCGCCCTCGCGCCCGAAGTCCAGACCCCCGTCGATGCCGCCCAGATCAAAAAGCGCTCCGTCTTCAACGTCTCCATGATGCCCCCCGGCCTCATCAACGGCCTCAACAAAGACGAACTCCTCGACCTCATCGCCTACCTCCAGTCCGGCGGCAATCCCGACGACAAAGCCTTCGCGAAAAAGTAGCGCCCGCGCCCCGGCCTTCCGTCGCGCCTAAATCCCCGGCTCCGGGTGCGGACAACGTGTCGAGGGACAAAAGTTAGGCGACGTTGGATGTTGGAAGTGTTGTGAAGACACGGATTGTTGTTTCAGGGCTGATCGTGATCCCTGCGCCAGGCTGCCAAAGCCGCAGTACGAAACGCTGCGAAAGAGGCGTATCGGACTAAGGCAAACTTCCGAATACTCTCGAAGTCCTCCGGAAGTTCGAAAGCGCGATCATGCTCAAATCGGAATAGCGCTCCGCTGCGAACGTCGAAGGCGAGTTCGTCCCCGTTGTCGCTGCCGATGGCAACAAACCCATTCTGCCATAGCTGCGGTGAGATCTCTGAATTGACGAAGACAAGATCAGTTACAGGATATAGTTCGTAGCTCACTCGAAGCATTTCGTCCGAGACCTTGCCATCTCTGTAAGCACCCCTCAGTTCGTAAACGCGGATGGGGAGAAAGCCGTTTGGGACGCTCGTGGAAAGATATTCTGTTACGTCTGGGTGGATGGAAACGCCCTGTGGTAGTGCAAGCGACGAGATGTCGATGGCTCCAAACTCCATCTGCTGTAAGCGTGGATGAAGGGTCTGCTGAAGCTCTTGAAGTAGCTTGGGAAAGGATTTCATCCGCGGTGGTTTTTGGGGTGGGGTTGAGCGGTCACATGCTGCAACGGTCAGGTAAATCAGGCAAAAGAGTGCGTGTCTCACGGGACGTATGGCAGGTTTGCCCCTCGTTACCAAACTCCGTTTGGTAATGCCATGAGGAGGGAAATTGCATTTCCCACGGCGGGGGTGTCTGCGGGACGGAGCGCAATGCGCGCCCACCCGCAGACACCCCGCCCGCGCGAAACGGAGTTTCGCCCGAAAGGGCGTTACCAAACGGAGTTTGGGAACGAGGGATAAAAAGTAGCGCACTGCCGGCCCACCCGCCGTGCTCATTGCTTGCCCTTCTTGAGGGTTTTCTTCGCCTTAGACTCCAGTTTCTTGATGCTTCCGGCAGCCGGCAGATTTTCGGGCATCGTGCCGCCGAGTTCTTTGATCGTCTGGCGCACTTTGGCTCCCACTTCGCGGTGGGCGCGGTTGGCCTGGGCTTTGCCGGTGATCTTTTCCCGGCGCAGCTTTTCCTCCGCCTGCGTGGCGCGGAAAAGATTCGCGGCCAGCTCGGTGCTGCCCATGTGATCGAGGATTTGCTCGCTCTTTTTCAAGCCCTTGCGGCGGTGAATATCCTGCGCGCCGAGTCCGCCGTAGAGACCCATGTAGCCGTGGTTTTGGAAAATGGCGTAGTCGCGCGGTTCGATGATGCCGGCATCTTTGGCCGCATCGGCGAGCTGGCTGTTGTGTGCTCGTAAATCGGAGCGGATGACGAGGCGGCGCTGGTCTTCCACTTCCTCGTCACTCAGCTCCTGCCGCCGCGTCTGAATGGCAAAATACGTCTGGCCTTGGGCCACGATTTCCTTCGCCGGGTCGGCGTTCTGGATGACGAGGTAGCAGGCATAGCGCGACATCATCACGGTCTGCACCGCACGCTGCCCGCCCTTGCCGATGACGATCATATCGGTGACCTCAACGAAATGATCCTCCACCCGCTGGCCGCTGTTGAAACAGGCTGTGCGTGCGGATTCGATGACCGTTTGGAAATTGCGGTAATCCGCGTAGCCGAGCACGCGGGCAAAATCCCGGCTGGACCAGAATTCATTGCCCGCGGGATTCGTCCGGCGGATTTGCTCAAAGGGAGTGATTTCGTTGCTCATGGTGGTAGCTGAAACGGGGGTGTCGCGAAGTCCTGAGTTCGTCGCCAGTGGAAACGAGAGCGGCGTTGAACGCGAGCCTTCCAGAATACGATTTTCACAGTCGGCGCGCGTCACGATTGTCGGCTGGCATTTCGCCATGCGGTCGCTAGCGTCCGCGCGCATGAGCGATATTTCCCCGCAGGCCGTACGCGACGTTTACACGCGGATCACCGCGGAGCTGGGCAAGGTCATGGTCGGCCAGGAGACGATCATCCGGCTGCTGCTCGTGAGCCTTTTTTCCCGCGGGCACTGCCTGCTCGTGGGCGTGCCGGGCTTGGCGAAAACGCTGCTCGTGCGCAGCCTCGCGGAGACGCTGACGCTGAGCTTCAAGCGCATCCAGTTCACGCCCGATCTCATGCCGAGCGACATCCTCGGCTCGGAACTTTTGCAGGAGCGCGATCGCAAGCTGGAGTTCGAGTATTTCGCCGGGCCGATCTTTGCCAACCTGCTCCTCGCCGATGAAGTGAACCGCACGCCGCCGAAGACGCAATCCGCGCTGCTCGAAGCCATGCAGGAGCACAAGGTCACGGTCGGCGGCCAGACGCGCGCGCTGCCCGATCCGTTCCTCGTCGTGGCCACGCAAAACCCGATCGAGCAGGAGGGCACCTATCCGCTGCCCGAGGCGCAGCTCGACCGCTTCATGTTTTCGCTGCACCTCGACTACCCGGTGCATGACGAGGAGATCGAGATCGTCAAACGCACCACGCTGCGCGCCGCCGCGCAGCTTGCGGCGGTCGTTTCGCTCGACGACATCCTCGCCGTGCAGCAGCTCGTGCTCGCCGCGCCGGTCAGCGATCACGTCATCGACTACGCCGTGCGCCTCGCCGCCGCCACCCGCCCGGCGAACCCGGCGTCGCCGCAGATCACGCGTGATTTTGTGGAGTGGGGTGCCGGCCCGCGCGCCTCGCAGTACCTCATCCTCGGGGCGAAAGCACTCGCCCTTCTCGAAGGCAAGCTCGCCCCCGAAACCGAGGACGTGCGCGCCGTGGCACTGCCGGTCTTGCAGCACCGCGTGATCACGAATTACCGCGCGACGGGCGCGGGCAAAAAGTCGCGCGACATCGTGGCGGAATTGGTGCGGACGGTGCAGGAGAAGAGCTATTGACCGTCGTGAAAACGCACGTTGCCGGAGCGTTGTGGGACAGGCTTCCAGCCTGTCGGAGTGGGGCAGGCTTCCCAGCCTGCCCGAGTTCAATGCAAGGTGAGCGCCATCAGGACAGGCAAGGATGCCTGTCCCACCACGACAGGCTGGAAGCCTGTCCCACGACACGATGACGCCCCCGCCTTTACCCAAACCCACCGGCGTGAGCGCGGCGGCGGCGAGCTTGCTGCAAATGCGCAATCGCGGCCCGGCGGAACCGCCGCCGCTGCTGCTCAATTTGCGGGAGCTGGAGCGGTTTGAGAACCTGCTCGTCTTCGCGAAGGCGACGGTCGAGGGCTACTACGCGGGGAAGCACAAGTCGCCCTACCGCGGCTCGGCGGCGGAGTTTGCGGACTACAAGGAATACGTGCCGGGCGACGACCTCGCGCACCTCGACTGGCGCGTGTATGGACGCACGCGGCGGCTGTATCTGCGGCAGTTTGAGGAGGAGACGGACATGACCGTGTATCTCATGGTCGATACCAGCGGCTCGATGCGCTACGCGGGCGAAAAGCGGGCGTCGAAGTTCATCGTCGCCGCGAAGATCGCCGCCGCGCTCGCCTACCTGATGATGGCGCAGAGCGACAAAGCCGCGCTCGTGCTCTTCGCGCAAAAGGTCACGCAGTTCCTCGCGCCCGGCGGCACGCGGCGGCATCTGCACCAGCTCGTGACGGAGCTGGAACGCGTGCGGCCGGCGCGAATCACGGGCATCGCCGAGGCGGTGCGCGAGTGCAATGCGCTCTTCAAGAAACGCGGGCGCATCGTCATCCTCTCCGACTTCCTCGACGACACCGCCGCGCTCTTCGACACGCTCGCGCAGTTCGTGCATCGGAAGTTTGAAATCCTGCTGCTGCAAGTCACCGATCCCGACGAGATGAACCTGCCCGCGTTCAACGCCGCAAAGTTCGTCGATCTCGAAACGGCGGAGACCGTGCAGGTCGATCCCGAGGAAATCCGCGCACAGTATCAGGCGAACATGCAGCGCCTCGTCGCCGACCTCGCGCGTGAGGCCGACATGCGGCAGATCCAGCACCGCCTCATCGACACGCAGCGCCCGTATCTCGACGCGATCGAGGCGTATCTCGGTTTCCGCGGGAAAAACGAAAACGCGCGATGAGCTTTCTCAACTCCGCCCTCCTCCCCGGCCTCGTGCTGCTCGCGGGCTTGCCGCTGCTCATCCATGTGCTGAACCTGCGCTTCCCGCGGCTGTTCGAGTTTTCGTCGGTGAAGCACATCCGCGAAACCATCGCGCAGCGGTCGCGGATTTTCCGCTGGCGGCATCTGCTGCTGCTGGCGCTGCGGACGCTGTTTGTCCTGCTGCTGCTGCTCGCGTTTTTGAAACCGCTGCTGCCGCGCTTCGGCTCGGCGGCGGATAAGCAGGCGGGGCGCGCGGTGCTGCTCATCATCGACCATTCGCTGAGCATGGAGCACAAGGGCGGGGGAGTGGGCAGCCGGCAGCGCGCAGAGACGGAGGCGGACAAAATCCTCGCCACACTCGGCGCGGACGACACGGTGAATGTCATCGCCGCCGGGCAGACGCCGAAGTCGTGCTTCTTCGAGTTTTCGCGCAGCCATGCGGACGCGAAACGCTTTGTCGCGGAGATGAAGGCGGGCTTCACGCGCGCGGATTTCAGCCAGGCGAATGCGCTCGCCGCGCGGCTGCTCGCGCAGAGCACGGGCCGCCCGGAGATCTACTATCTGTCGGACTTCCAGCGCCGGAACTGGGCGAACGTCGATTTCACCGCGCTGCCCCCGGCGGCGCGGATGTTCTTTGTCGATTGCGCGCCGCCGAACCGCGACAACCGCGCGATTCTCGGCGCGTCGATCAGCCAGACGCAGGTGCTCGCGGGCGACACCGTGACGCTGGAAGTCGAGGTTGGAAACTTCCGCGATACGCCGATGCAGGAGCCGCTCAAAGTCGTGCTCGACGGGCGCACGAGTTTTGAAAAGGAAGTCTCCGTCGCGCCGTGGAGCACGGCCAAAGTCACGCTGCCCGTGCCGCCCGGCGGGCCGGGCCTGCACCAATGCGAGATCAGCATCACCCCCGACGATCTCGCGCTCGACGACCGCCATTTTCTCACCATCCCCGTCATGGAAAAGGAAGGCATCCTCATCGTCTCCGACGCGCCCGATCCAAAAAAGGACACCACGCTTTTCCTCAAGACCGCGCTGAATCCGTATGACGATCTCGCCGGCTCGCTGCTGCCGGAGCAGGTCGCAGCAGCAGGCGTGACGAGCGCGAAGCTCGCGGCGGTGAAGAAGATTTTCTTCACGCGCACCGGACGGTTGACCGACGCGGCGTGCAAGCTCGTGGCGGATTTCATCTTCCACGGCGGCGGCGTGGTCTGGTTCCTCGACGGCGAAAACGACGCCGCGAATCTGGCCGCGCTGGAGCAGGCGATGGCTGGCAACCCGCTCCCACTCAAGCTCGGCGGGCGGCGCGTGGCGAAGCGCGTGGGCACGGGCGCGCAGCAGATCATCAAGGGCGATTTCAAATCGCGCTACCTGCGGCTCTTCCGCGGGCCGATGCGGCAGAACCTCGCGCTGCTCGAATTCTACGACATCTACGACGCCGGCTCGACCGGCGCGGGCAACATCCTGCTCACCTACGCCGACGACACGCCCGCGATGGCCAGCCTGAACCACGGCCTCGGCACGCTGCTGCTCATGAATTTTTCCGTCAGCGAATTCTCCAGCAACCTTGCCCGGCAGCGCATCTTTCCGGCGTGGATGCAGGAGATCGTGAAGAACATCACCAGCGACGAACCGCTGCCCGTTTCCTCACTCGTCGGCGAACCCGTGACGGACGAGGTCTGGAAAAGCGAGCTGGCGGCGAATCCTGTGCGCAGGCCGACGGGCGAGCCGCTGGAGGTGAAGGCGGAGGCGCTGGGCGAGCGCATCGGCATCTCGTTTGTCCCGGAGGAAATCGGCTTCTATACGATTCGCG
Source organism: Chthoniobacter sp. (assembly GCA_043779205.1). Classification (GTDB taxonomy): domain Bacteria; phylum Verrucomicrobiota; class Verrucomicrobiia; order Chthoniobacterales; family Chthoniobacteraceae; genus Chthoniobacter. The sequence continues at coordinate 6,197 of JAYWEP010000323.1, forward strand.
GCAGCCGCCTGCTGCACGCCTACGCCGTCAATCCGCCGCCGGATGAAAGCGACCTGCGGCCCATCGACCGCACGCTTTTGCCGGAGCAACTGAACGAGAAAGGCCAGCGCGGATTCTTCGTCCAGGGGCGCGAGGATTTTGAAAACCTGATCCTCGGCAAGCCGGTCTTTCATTGGTTCATCCTCGCCGCCGTCGCGATGCTCATCGTTGAGTTGGCATTTCAATTCTTCATCCACCGCACCGCCGCCAAACAGCCATGACGTTTTTTGATGTCCACGAAAGGCACGAAAGGACACGAAAGGGAATGTTCTGTTTTCGTGCTTTTCGTGTCTTTCGTGGACGAAACCCTCAGCCATGAGCATGGACTGGAACCAACTTCTCTGCGCCGGGCACCTCGGCAAAGACGGCAAGCCGCGCCCGCATGATCCGGCGCGTTCGGAGTTTCGGCGCGACTCGGACCGGATCACGTTTTCGACGGCGTTCAGGCGGCTGCAGGACAAGACGCAGGTCTTTCCGCTGGCGGACAATGACTACGTGCGGACGCGGCTGACGCACTCGCTGGAGGTGGCGAGCGTCGGACGCTCGCTGGGGGCGCGGGTCGGCGCGGTGATTTCGCCGCGGCATGGGCTCGCGCAGCACGGCTCGGAATTCGGCGAGATCGTGGCCGCCGCGGCGCTGGCGCATGATCTCGGCAATCCGCCGTTCGGACATTCCGGCGAGGATGCGATCCGGCATTGGTTTCAAACGTCGGCGATTGCGGCGGCGGCGGGCGCGGAATTGAGCGCGGCGCAACGGGCGGACATCGAGCACTACGAGGGCAACGCGCAGGGTTTCCGGCTGATCACGCGGCTGCAAATGCCGGACAATCCCGGCGGCCTCCAGCTCACGCACGCCACGCTCGGGGCGTTCACAAAATATCCGCGCGAATCGCTCGTTCCCGACGGCATTCACCGCGGCGCGAGCGCGAAAAAATTCGGCTTCAACCAAAGCGAGCGCGAGCATTTCGCGAGCGTGGCGGAGCATTGCGGCCTGCTCCGGCGCACGCCCGGTGCGGCGTGGTGGGCGCGGCATCCGCTGGCCTTTCTCGTCGAGGCGGCGGACGACATTTGCTACCGGCTGGTCGATTTCGAGGATGGGATGCGCGCCGGGCATCTCAGCTACGGCCAGGTGCGCGAGGCGTTTCTCGCCTTGATCCCCGCGAAGAAGCACCCGAAGCGGCTGCGCGAGGCGCATGATGAAACGCGCCGCGTGCAGATTCTGCGGGCCGTCGCCATCGGGGCGGCGATTGACGAAGCGACTGAAGTTTTTTTGGGGCATGAGCCGGAGATTCTCGCGGGCCGCTTCGACCAGCCGCTGATTGATGCCGGACCGTCGCGCGCGGTTTGGGAAAAGATTTTGCAGCGCTCGAAGAAGACGATTTACAGCACGGCGCGCGGCGTCGAGATCGAGGCGGCTGGCTTCGCCGTGCTCGGCGGTTTGCTCGATGATTTTGTCTCGTCGCTCAATGATCTCGCGGTGCATGGAAAAAAGGCCGCGGCCCGCAGTCGCAAACTGCTCGCGCTCGTGCCCGCGGAGAGTTTCGCGCGCCATCGCACCGCGCCGCGCGACCCCTACATCCGCCTGATGAAGATGCTCGATTTCGTCTCCGGCATGACGGACACCTACGCGGTCGCACTTTACCGGAAAGTCCGCGGCATCTCGCTCTCCGGCCGCTGACGCCAAAGGGCGGCTGCGCACCGGCTGTTTCCACGGTTCCATTTTGCCAGGCAAAGCGGGCACGCATCCTGCATTGCGAGAGGGGAAACCTGCTTCCCACTTATGAAAAACACCCTCCTCACTCTCACCGCCGCCTGCGCGCTCACCGGCTGCGCGGGCGTCAAAGTCGCCCACACCGACATCGCCACCGGAGCCACGAAACCGAAGGCGATCTACATCCGCACCTTTGCCGACGAGGCGAAAGTCCTCGGCCACCACAGCGGTGGCAGCGGCGAACTGGCCATCCGCCACTCGCTGGCTCCGGCGGAATTTTCCAAGGCGCTGAAAGAGGAGCTGGAGAAAATGGCTCCCGCCGCCGTGCTCGCGGACGACGAGACGCCCACGGTGGGCTGGCTGGTGGAGAGCAATCTCGAGGTGCTCGATGCCGGCACGCCGTTCTGGCGCGGCGTCAATGGCCCGCTTGGGCCGGGCTTTGGCAGCTCGAAAATCCGCATCCATGTGCGCGTGACGGACGTGGCGGCGAAGCACCACCACGCCGACGCGAAGGATGTGAGCAAAGGCGCGGGCGGCAATGTGCTTTATGAATTTGACCTCGCCGGCGGCAGCCGCGGGCAGGGTGGCTCGGGCTCGATCTACGCGCCGGGCTTCGGCTACGCCGCGCCGTTCGATTACAAAAACGCCGCCGAGCGCGTGCTCATGGCGCTGAGCGTGGACCCGCGCGTGACCGGCGGGCGCACGTCCTCGACCATTCGGTAAAAATTTGATGTTGGTGGTTCCGGGAGGGCGGGACTTCCGCCGGGCGATGGTGACCTGAGAGTCACCGCCCGGCCGAAGCCCGCCCTCCCGTTTTTTCCGGGGCGATGCGGGCGAATGTGGATTGGCGTTTCTGCGAGGGTCTCGCTAGGCTCCCGCCTTTTTCCACCCGATGAAAACTTTCACCGCCGCCCATTTTCTCAGCCGCGAACTGAGCTGGCTGGAATTCAACCAGCGCGTCCTCGACGAGGCGCTCGACCGGGCGAATCCGCTGCTCGAAAGGGTGAAGTTTTTCACCATCACCAGCTCGAATCTCGATGAGTTTTTCGAGGTGCGTGTGGCCGGGGTGAAGCAGCAGATCGAGAGCGATGTGGTGGAGCGGAGCGTGGACGGCAAGACGGCGAGCGAGACTTTTCGTGCCATCCGCAAGCGGGTGCGCGCGATGGTCGATCAGCAGTACCGCTGCTGGCGCGAGGAAATCCTCCCGGCGCTCGCGGAAAACGAAATCCACCTCCTCGACTACGCGCACCTCGACGGCGCCGACCGCGCGTGGGTCGAGCAGTACTACCGCGCCAATGTGCGGCCCGTGCTCACGCCGCTCGGCATCGATCCGTCGCACCCTTTTCCGCAGCTCCTGAACAAGTCGCTGAACATCGTCGTGCAGCTCGAAATCGAGCGCAACGGCGAGACCCAGCGCCGCCTCGCCGTGGTGCAGGTGCCGCGCGTCCTGCCGCGCCTCGTGCGCCTGCCGCGCGAGGATGACCGGCGCGACTTCATCTACCTCGGCTACCTCATCGGCCACTATCTCGCGGACCTTTTTCCGGGGACAAAAATTCTCGGCTTCTGGCATTTCCGCGTGACGCGAAACAGCGAGCTTTACCTCGACGAAGCCGATGTCGGCAACCTCCTCAAGGCCGTGGAGAACGAGCTGCACAACCGCCGCAAAGGCGCCGCCGTGCGGCTCGAAGTGGATGCCGCCTGTCCCGCGGAGATTTACCACTTTCTCCTCGAAACCCTCGAACTCACCGCCGACGACCTCTACATCATCGACGGCCCGCTCAACCCCGTGCGCCTCATGGCCATCTACGAGGGCGACCACTCCCCCGAGCTGCGCGACAAACCTTTCACCGCGCCCGCCGCACCCGCCTTTCGCGGGGAGAGCGATCTTTTCGCCGTCATCCGCCAGCGCGATGTCCTCGTGCATCACCCGTACGAAAGTTTCAGCGCGAGCGTCGTCGATTTCCTCGAGCAAGCCGCCGCCGATCCGCACGTCCTCGCCATCAAGCAGACCCTCTACCGCACCGGCGGCGACCCGCGCATCGTTGGCGCGCTCATGGACGCCGTGCGCAATGGCAAGCAGGTCACCGCCGTCACGGAGCTGAAGGCGCGCTTTGACGAGGCGAACAACATCGCGTGGGCGCGGCGGCTGGAGGAAGCCGGCGTGCATGTGGTCTATGGCATCGTGAACTACAAGGTCCACAGCAAGGTCGCGCTCGTCGTCCGCCGCGATGACGACGGCCTGCGCCGCTACGTCCACCTCGGCACCGGCAACTACAACCCGAGCACCGGGCGCCTTTACACCGACCTCTCGCTTTTCACCGCGCAGCCCGACTTTGGCGAGGACGCCACGAATTTTTTCAACCTCCTCACCGGCATCAGCCATTTTCAGGGCGCGAAAAAGCTCATCATCTCGCCCTTCACCACGCACGAGACGATGCTCGCGCTCATCAAGCACGAGACCGCCAGCGCCAAGGCCGGGAAGCCCGCGCGGATCATCGCGAAGATGAATTCGCTCGTGGATCAGGACCTCATCGAGGCGCTCTATGCGGCCTCGCAGGCCGGGGTGAAAATCGACCTCATCGTCCGCGGCATCTGCTGCCTGCGGCCCGGCGTCGAGGGCGTGAGCGAGCACATTCGCGTGCGCTCCATCGTCGGGCGTTTCCTCGAGCACACGCGCATTTTCTATTTTGAAAACAACGGCGCTCCGAAGGTTCTCGTCGGCAGCGCGGACTGGATGCCGCGGAATTTTTTCCGCCGCATTGAGGTCGTCTTCCCGATCGAGGATCCCGCGCTCCGCGAGCGCATCGTCACGCAGATTCTCGCGATCCAGCTCGCCGACAATTGCAAGGCCAGCGTCCTCACCGCCGACGGCGCCTACGTTCGTCCCGCGCGGAAAAAGGACACCGACCTGCGGCACAGCCAGGTCGAGTTCATGGCCCTCGCGCTCGGCGAAAACAAAGCGCGCCGCGTCCACCGCCCGGTGAAGCGCGGCTTCCCGAAAATCCAAGTCGCCCGCAATCCGCGCGGGTAGAGGCGCAAAGCCGCGCAGCGGCCGGAAAAACCACGCCGTCATTCTGAACGGAGTTCCGGGAGGCTTTGCGACCGGAACGCAGTGAAGCAACTGTGTTGTGTCGCAAGCTGGAAAGTGGGATATTTGAGGAGGAGGAAGAGCTTACGCATGACGGCGGTGAGGGCGAGTTTGGCGGGTTTGCCGGCGGCGCGCAGGCGCTGGTAAAAGGTGCGGAGGACGGAGTTGGCGCGGGCGGCGCTCAAGGCGGCCATGGAGAGCGCGCAGCGCAGGCGGAAGCGCCCGCCGGCGAGGTGGCGCTGGCCCTTGAACTGGCCGCTGTCGCGATCGAAAGGGGCGACGCCCAAAAGCGCGGCGGCCTCCCCCCCGGGTGAGCGTGCCCAGCTCCGGGCAGAGGGTCCGGGCGGTGGCCGCGGTCAGCGCGCCCACGCCCCGGACGGCGACGAGCCGCGCCGCCTGGGCGGCGAGGTGCTCCTCTGCGGCGAGGGTCTTGGCGCTGGCCGCCTCGAGCTTGGCGATCTGCGCGCTGAGCACCTTGAGCCGGGCCCGGGTCAGGGCCTTGACCAGCGCGAGCTGGTGCCCCGCGGCCTGGACCTTGACGGTGCTGCGCTCGAGCACGGCCTGCTGGCGCGCCCCCACCAGCTCCTGCAGCGCGGTCTGCGCCGCGCTCGGGGCGAGATCGGCCTTGGGCAGGGTCACGCGACCGAAATCCGCGAGCGTCTGCGCATCCATGGGATCGGTCTTGGCCCGGCGGCCCAGGCCCCGGGCAAAGCCGCGCACCTGCTGCGGGTTGGCCACGGTGAGGGCCACCCCGGCCACCCCGGCCGCATGGGCCGCGGCGACCAGCGCGCGGTGATAGTGGCCCGTGGATTGCCAGTGCCCTCCGGCACTGCCCTTCGGGCAAAGGCTCCGCCCTTTGGCTATCTCGCTCCGCTCGGTTCGCACACCACATGGGTGCCGGGTGCCAGCAGCGCCAAAAAGCGGCGGTGGGCGGCGGGGTTGTTGGGCCGGCTGCCGCGCACCGCCGCCGCCCGTTTTTGTCAGCGATTGCCCCACAGTCCCATAGGCGTCTCGCGGACTCGGCTCTTCACTACGGCACGGTCGCAAAGCCTCCCGAGCCTCCGTTCAGAATGACGGCGTTTTTTGGATGAGGACGCGGACGCTGATTACGCCAGCCGCAGGTCGCAGGTGACGAGGGCGGGGTGGAGGCTTTTGCAGGGGCTCATGCCGATCGGCGGCGGAGGCTCGTGCGGGGCGGGGGTGAAGCGGCGCTGGTTTTCGTCGAGCTTGTAGAGCGTCGTCTTTTTGCCGCGCGCGATGGTGAGGTGGAGCGGCATCTGCGGCGGGATGCCGGGATGGAGCGAGGGGTAGAGCGCGGTGCGGCGGTAGCGGAGGCCGGCTCCGGCGAGGCCGCCGGGGAAGCGGCGGAGGGGGAGCGCGCGGCCCTGGACGCGGATCTGGCAGGCGGCGGCGAAGGCTTTGCTGGCGGTGAATTCGAGGCGCTCGATGGAGGTATCGACGAAGCGGCTGGTGCTGCCGCCTTCGAGCGGGGTCTCGCAAAGCAAGGGCCAGCCTTCGTGGGCGCGGCGGATGGTGAGCGTGGCGTCGCCCTCGGCGTGCGCGAGCATGACGGGGAAACGCCACTCGAAAATCTCGCGGAAGATTTTTGCGGGCAGCGCGAAACCGCCGCGCCGGAGGTCGCGGAGCACTTTCGCAAAGTCAGCCCAGAGGTGCGTGGGCAGGAAAAAAGTGTCGTGCAATTTGTCGCCTTGATCGGTGAGCGGCGCGGTGCATGGGTGCGCGAGCAGGTGCGCGGCGAGCGCGTGCCAGAGGAGCGCGATGGCCGACATCCACTCCGCGCGCGGCAGCGATTCGACGGCGCGAAACTCGACGAGCCCGCGGCAGCCGCCGTCGGCATTCACGTTCCAAAATTTGTCGAAGCTGATCTCGCTGCGGTGCGTGTTGCCGGAGGAGTCGGTGTGCAAATGGCGGAGCGTTTCGCTGATGAGATAGCGATGATCGCCGGCGGGAAGCTGATCGAGAAACTGGTAGGCCATCTCGAGATCGTAGAGCGAACTCGCGCACTCGTCGGGACGCGGAGCCTGCGACGACGGGCCGACGTACTGGCCGGTGAAAATGTAGGCGAGCGACGGGTGATGCTGCCAGTAGCGCAGCATGGAGGTGACCCATGCGGGATGCGTGAAGAGGGGATTTTCGTCGAGGCTCGGGCCGCCGAAAAGCAGGTGGTTGCCGCCGCCGGTGCCGGTCTGCTCGTCGGGGGAGACTTGTTTGAAAGAGCGCAGCCCGGCGGTGGCGCAGGCGCGTTCCAGGGTGTCGAGCCAGGCGGCGTACTCGCGCCACGTCGCGCAGGGCGGGAGGTTGATTTCGAGCACGCCGGGATCGGAGGCGATGCCGAGTTTTGTCCAATCGTCGGCTTCATCGCCCGGCACGTAGCCGGCAAAAATCGCGGGGCCGAGCCGCGCGTCGTGGAGCGCGGCGGCGATGTGCTCGACGAGCGCGAGCCAGGGCGCTTGCAGCAGCGGCGGGAGAAAGACGTGCAGCGCCTCGTCCTTGATTTCGATGGTGAGCGCGCGGCCATTCACGCCTTCCGGCAGCGAGGCCAGCGGGAGCCGCAGGCCGGCGTGACCTTCCGCCGGCAGCAGCTCGAAGCTTTCGCCGAGCGGCCACGCTTCGGTCAGGAAACCCGCGGCGTCGTGATCGAGCGGGAGCACGAGGACGGGCCGCGTTTTGTCCCGCGGATCAATGCCGCGAATCCACCCGGACGCGAGGCCGAGACGGTGCAGGAGGTTTTCCGCAAAGAGCGCAAACGCCGTCGCGTCGAGCGTCGCGGGTGACGCTGGCGCGGGATGCGCGAGCGCGGGGACGAGCGGGGAGTCGTCGCGGTTCCAGACGAGATTGATGGCCCAGCGCGGGTTGACTTCGCCGGGGTAGTGCTTCCCCGGAGAGAAGACGGGCACAGCATTCGGGAGCGCCTGCGCGAGGAGCGCATCGGCCAGGGCGTAGCCGTAGCGGAGCTTGGTGGGGCCGAGCGCGGTGATGCTCCACTCCGCGCCTTGCGGATCGAGCGGCACGTAGGTCGGCTCGCCGCCGAGGGTGAGCTGCACGCCGTGGGCGGCGAAAGTGGCGTCCACTTTGTCGGCCACGCGTGCGAGCGATTTTGGGATTTTCATTGCGGGAGGATTTGGAGCGAGGCCGTCATGGTCTGCGGCACGCGCGGTTCGGAGAAGTAATCGCCGAGCACCGGCGAGATGTCGGCGGGGGTGAGGCCGACGGCGGCGGTGAGGTGGTGATGGTTGGTGAGGTAGCCGTTAGTCGGGTCGAAGCCGAGCCAGCCCGCGCCCGGCACGTACAGCTCGGTCCACGCGTGCAGCGCGCCCTCGGCGCGTTTCTCGGTGTCGCCAAACTCGCACAGGTAGCCGCTGGCCAGCCGCGCGGCGAGGCCGAGCCCGCGCGCGACCTCGGCGAACAGCACGGAGAAGTCGCGGCACGACCCGCGCCCGAGCCGCAGGGTCTCCTCCGGCGCGTGGGCCGCGCCTTCGTCGCGACGCTCGTAGGCCAGCTCGCGGTGCAGCGCTTCATTGAGCGCCACGAGCGTCTCCACGGTCGGCTGCGGGGAGGCGGGCGCTTTCCAAAATGGCACCTCCAGCGCTGGCCCCGCGCCGAGATACGGCCCGAGCACATGGGCCTCCCGGGCGGTGTAGGCAAAGGGCAGCGCGAGGGCGTGCGGGGCGACGAGAAAGTCGAACGCATTGCGCGCCTCGACCTCCAGTTCGATGGCGAGCGAGGCCGCGAGCAGCGCGCTTTTGCCGGCGTAAAAGCAGGACGCCACCTCGTTGTCGAAAAGGTCGCGGCGCATGCTCACGGTCGCGCTGAGGTTCGTCTGGAAGGCGAGCGAGCGCACCTGCACGGAGCGGTCGGGCTTCGGGAAGAGGCGGAAGAGGTGCGTGGAAAAGCTGACCGGCTCGGCGTAGGCGTACTGGGTCTGGTAGGCGATGCGGACTTTCATGGGACGTGGGCGGGTGGTGCGGGTTTGGCGGAATACCAGGCTTCGATTTCCGGCAGCGCGCGTTTGCGGAATTGCGCTTGGAAACGGATTTCGTCCGCGGCTTTGGCCACGCTCGGGGCGGCGCCGGGCGGGAGATTTTTTGCAGCCCACTGCTCCAGCTCGACGGCGCGGGGCTCGGTCGCGGGGAGGGCGGTGAAGAGGTCGGGCACGTACTCATTGGTCTGGTGCGCGGTGAGTTTGGCGTGGAGCGCGGCGAGGTGCGCGAGGGCAAAGGCGAGCGCGGCCTCGGGCTGCTCGCCGGAGCGGGCCACGCGGGTGACGAGCGAGGCGGCGTCGCGCGGGGGCAGCTCGGGCGTGAGGGCGAGGGCGAGGGTCTGCGCGGCGAGCGCGGGATCGCGGGCGGTGGCGAGCGCGGTGTAAAGTTCGCGCTGCTGCTCGGCGCTGGAGGTTTTCACGGCGAGCGCGTGGAGCTGGGTCCAGGTGGCGGCGTCGGCTTCGCGGCCGATGATCGTGAGCACGGTGGCGCGCAGGTTGGCATCGAGCGAGGCGGGGTCGGCGAGCCA
>JAYWEP010000324.1:0-6128 GCA_043779205.1 Chthoniobacter sp.
ACCGGCCCAACCTCCCCTCCCAGACCAGAAACCGCCTCCGCTCCTCGCCCACAGCACGAAGGCTGCCGAACACTACTGGCTGGAGCTTGGTCACGAGGGTGTTGCCGTTGGCGTTCTCCCGCAGCCCGGAGGGCTGCATGGAAATTAGCCGGTGGTGAAACCACCGGACCAGCCCCCGCCAGCGGCTGCGCCCCGGAGGAGGCGCGGGAATCTCCGCTCCAGCTCTCCCGCGCCCCATCCGGGGCGCGCTCCGTGGGCTGGCGGTTCCGGTGGTTCTCGCTTCGCTCCACCACCGGCTAATCTCCATCGTCCCTGCCGGGACTGGCCGCTCATGCGGCGTGAGCCCAGCTTAAAAGTGGCGGGCTATTTTCGCAGCGTTCTGCGGGACGGTTTCCCCCCCATTCGCGCGGAGTCCGGCCCAGCCGTCGCGCGGTCGAGCGATGCGCCACCCATCGCCGGCAGCCGCGCCCAGCTTTGTGCTCCGGCGCGGGGGAGTGAAATCGCCATTGCCGAGGGCACGCGCCTGCGGCGAGAGTGGACGCCCATGTCCCAGCCACTGACCAACGCCGCGAAGCGTGACCTGAAAGCCCGCGCGCAGCGCCTCGAACCCATCGTGAAACTCGGCCACGGCGGAATGAGCGAGGGCTTTCTCAAAAGCCTCGACGCCGCGCTGACCGCCCACGGCCTGGTGAAAATCAAGTTCACCGATTTCAAGGACGAGAAGAAGACGCTCGGCCTGCAGATCGCGGAAAAGACCGGGAGTGCGCTGGTGCAGCGCGTGGGCAACGTGGCGGTGTTTTTCCGCGCGAAGCCGGACGCGCTGCGGCTGTAGGGGAAGCTGCCAGCTTCCCCTACGGCCGCACGATCTTCCGCAGCCGGGCGCGGTAGATGGGCAGCCCCTGCGCGAGGAAGCGGCGCTCGAAGTCGGTGTGCGGATACTCGGGATCGTCCGGCCAGAGCAGCCGCTCGTAGCCTTTGGCCTTCGCGAGCACTTTTTCCATCCACTGAAAATACGGCTCGTCGTCCGTCTTGATCCGCAGCTCGCCGCCCATGATGAGGATGCCGTGGAGCGCTTCCATGAAGCCGTCCTGGATCAAGCGCCGCGGCTGATGATGGCGCTTCGGCCACGGGTCGGGAAAGAGCACATGCGCGACCGCCACGCTCTCCACGGGCAGCACGTAGCGCAGCGCGTAGGCGGTCTCGATGCGCAGGACGCGCACGTTCGGGATTTTGTTGTGGACCACGCCGCGGCAGACCTTGCGCACCCGGCCGAGCAGCCGCTCGATGCCGAGGAAATTGTGCTCGGGATGCTTCACCGCCATCGCTTCGAGAAAGCCGCCTTCGCCGCAGCCGATGTCCACTTGGAGCGGCGCGGCGCGCTCGAAGATGTCGCGCATGTTGGCCCGCGCGAAATAATCCGCCGGGACAAACTCGATCTTCTCGGCGGGATCGGCTTCACCGGATTCTTTTTCGCGAAAGGCTGGTCTCATGGCGCGCAGCCGATACGCGCCCGCGCGCTCCCCGGCAAGCGCGTTTCAATCTTTCGGCGCTGCCCGGACAAATTTCCCCGGATTCAAAATGCCCAGCGGGTCGAGCGCGGTTTTGAGGGCGGCGTGGACGGCGCGGCTGACCGGCGTGGTCGCCTGCGGCCACCAGCGTTCTTTGGCGAGGCCGATGCCGTGCTCGCCGGTGATGACGCCGCCCCAGGCGAGGACTTGCGCGAAAAGTTCATCGAGCGCCGCGCCGACTTTTTTCTTCACGGCGGCGTCGTCGTGATAGTTGGCGGCCATGATGTTGACGTGGATGTTGCCGTCGCCCGCGTGGCCGAAGCAGGCGATGGGGTAGCCGTATTTTTGGCGCAGCTTTTCGGCGAAGGCGGCGAGGTCGGTGAGGCGTCCGCGGGGAACGACGATGTCCTCGTTGAGCTTCACCAGGCCGGTGGCTTTGAGCGATTGCGAAAAGGCGCGGCGCAAGTTCCAAAGCTCCTCGCAGGCGGCTTCGCCGAGGGCGGTTTGCGCGCCGATGGCTTTGAGTTTTGCGAGCAGGGCGGCGAGCGATTTCACCTCGGACTCGACGCTCGCGGGCTGGCCGTCGAGATCGACGAGGAGGTGCGCGCTGCCGGGCGGCGCGAGGCGTTTGCCGAGGTGCGCGCCGGCGGCGGCGAGGGTGAAGGCGTCGGCGATTTCCAAAGCCGACGGCAGAAATCCGGCGGCGAAAATCTCCTGCACCGCGTTCGCCGCCTGGCGGAAGGTGCGGAAGCTCGCGGAGAGCGTGGCGCGCGCGGGCGGCAGCGGGAGCAGGCGCAGCGTGGCTTCGGTGACGACGCCGAGCAGCCCCTCGCTGCCGACAAACATGCCGATGAGATCGAAGCCGGTTTTGTTTTTGTGCGTGCGCCCGCCGGTGCGGAGCACGCGGCCGTCGGCGAGCACGACTTCGAGGCCGAGCACGTAGTGGCGCGTCACGCCGTATTTCAGGCAGCGCGGGCCGCCGGCGTTCGTGGCGATGTTCCCGCCGAGGCTGCATTCCTTCAGGCTCGCCGGGTCGGGCGGGTAGAAAAGTTTGCGTTGCCGCGCGGCGGCCTGGAGCACGCCGGTGATGACGCCCGGCTCGACCACGGCGACGGCATCGGCGAAGTTGATTTCCTTGATCCGGTTCATCCGCGCGAGCGAGAGGGCGATGCCGCCGCGCATCGGCACGCACCCGCCCACGTAGCCCACGCCCGCGCCGCGCGGCGTGACCGGCACGCGATGGCGGCTGGCGAATTTCAGCAGCCGGCTCACGTCGTCGGTGGATTCCGCGAAGACCACGACCTCGGGCGTGCGGCTCGCGAACCATTTGTCCTTCGCGTGCGTGGCGAGCGTCGCCGCATCGGTGGCCACGCGGTTTTTTCCGAGCAGCCGCGTGAGCTGGCGCGCGAGCGTCATTCCGGGGGCTTCCGCTCTTTGCCGGTGAAGACCTTCTGCAGGCTGCCGCCCACGCGGTCGAGGAGGCCGGGCTTCTTCGGCGCGGGCGTCATCGGCGCCAGCAACGGAACCGGCGGCGGCCAATCCTCCGGTGGCGGTGTGGCTTTGGGCGTGACCGCGATGGCGGCCGGCAGGCGCAGCCGGTCCTCGGGTCGCGGAGTGGTGGGTCGCGGTGGCACTGGAAGCGGCGTCGCGACGGGAATCGGCGGCGGCGGCTCGGCGGCGAAACCCTCGTGCGAAACGACCGTGCCTTTGCCCGCGCTGACGACGAGATGCCCGAGTTCTTTTCCGGCCTCGTCGAGGCACGTCACATTCCACAGCGGCACGGCGGCGGCACCCTCCTTTTTCAGCTCATACTGCATGGCAGCCACGGTCATGTTGTTCGCCAGGGCGTACTGCTGCGCGAGCTTGGCGACGCGGTCGGAATTGATCTTCAGCGCATCGCCGCCGAAGACATCCTCCGCGCGCAGGCTCTCGGCGAATTGCGACACGTCGCGCGAGGCCACGATTTCGCCGCCGGCGACGACGTACTCATGCACGCCGGTTTCCGCCTTCGGATCATGGACGATGAAGTACCAGCGCTCTGGCACCGGAGTCCCCTCGCGCGCCTCGATGCGCGCCAGCCGCCTGGCCTCACCGCGCGGGAGCAGCCGGAGCGCGGCGAGCGCGGAGTTGGCAGGCTCGGTCTCCGCGAAAAGATTCGCGCCGGTGAGGAGCAGAAAAAGTGGTGCGGAAAAGGACAGACGCATGGCCGGAAGTTCGGGGCGGAATTTAGCGCAAACGCTTTCGATTCCAAGCGAATGTCCCGCGCGGTGCGGCGCGATCGGGTAGCGCACGCGCCCTCGCGTGTGGTGCGCGGCGCCCCGCCGCGCACCCGGCGGCCGATGGAACTCACGATCCGGTGGGGCGCGGCCTCGGGGAGAATCGGCGAGGGCGCCGATTCCAGCACGCGAGGCGCGCGCGCTACCCGATGCCAACTGCATCGTTCCGGCTGAGGAATTGCTTTACGCATCCGGCGCGGACGCCCAAATTTTTCCGCATGATCATCAAGCCCAAGATTCGCGGATTCATTTGCACCACGGCCCACCCGGAGGGCTGCGCGGCGCACGTCGGGGAACAGATCGCCTACGTGCAGAAAAAAGGCCCGGTCGCCGGCCTGCCGAAGCGTGTGCTCGTGATCGGCGCGTCCACGGGCTATGGGCTGGCGAGCCGCATCACCACAGCCTTCGCGGGCGGTGCGGGCACGCTCGGCGTGTTTTTTGAAAAGGCCGGCGAGGAAGGCCGCACGGCCAGCGCGGGGTGGTACAACTCGGTCGCTTTCGAGAAGGCCGCGCACGCCGCCGGGCTCTACGCGAAGAGCATCAATGGCGACGCTTTTTCCGACGCGATCAAGGCGCAGGTCATCGCCGCGATCCAGGCCGACCTCGGCCAGGTGGATGCCGTCATCTACAGCCTCGCCTCGCCGCGGCGCACGCATCCGCGCACCGGCGTCACCCACAGCTCCACGCTCAAGCCAGTCGGCGCGCCCTTCACCGCGAAGACCGTGAACACGGACAAAGGCACCGTCACCGACATCACCATCGAGCCCGCCAGCGAGCAGGAAATCGCGGACACCATCGCGGTCATGGGCGGCGAGGATTGGGAGATGTGGATCGACGCGCTGGAAAGCGCGGGCGTGCTCGCGGATGGCACGCTCACCGTGGCCTACAGCTACATCGGGCCGGACCTGACGTGGGCCATCTACCGCAACGGCACCATCGGCCGCGCGAAGGAAGATCTCGAAGCCACCGCCGGCCGTCTGCAAACGCGGCTCGGCGCGAAAGGCGGTTACGCCTTGGTCTCGGTGAACAAGGCGCTCGTCACGCAGGCCAGCTCGGCCATTCCCGTGGTGCCGCTCTATATTTCCATGCTCTACAAAGTGATGAAAGCGCACGGCCTGCACGAGGGCTGCATCGAGCAGATTTACCGGCTCTTTGCCACCCGGCTCTACGACTCCGCCGCGCCGCCGCCCGACGAGGCGGGCCGCATCCGCATCGACGACTGGGAAATGCGCCCGGAAATCCAGGCCGAGGTCGCGGCCATCTGGCCGCAGGCGACCACGGAAAATCTCGAAGCGCTCACCGACATCGCCGGCTACCGCACCGAGTTTCTCCGGCTCTTCGGCTTCGGCCTCCCCGGCGTGGACTACGCCGCCGAGACCGACCCCATCGCCCCGCTGCCGTCGGCCTAGCGCGCTGCCTCCTTCGCCTTTTCTATGGTGAAGCCCGCTACCAACTCCGCCAGCCGCGCTCTGCAGCGTCCATGAGCGCTCGGTGAATTTGGCGTGCGCAAAGGCGAGAGATTATTCACCGTCTCAGCCATGCCAATTGGAGCTTATCGAATCGCCGCCGTCGGGGCACAATTTGGGATCGGCGTGGCTGGAAGCGTGAATCTGACCGTCGATGCTGTGGGTAAGGCGAATAGCGCGAATGCGCCCTACTGCATCGCCAACGAGATGATTTGCGCAGAGATCGGGCGTTTCCTCCGCCTGCCAGTTCCGCCGGGAGGTATTGTGACATCAGCGCATCACCCTTCGATGTATGCATCGCTGAATTTCAATCTCACCGGTGTCGCACTTCCTCCCGTAAATCCGACGCTGTGTGTACAACTCTTTCCGAGCCTCGCGACGGGACTGCTTCTCTTCGATATTCTGATTGCCAATTCCGATCGACATGCCGGAAATCTCTCGGTCGATGCGCTCGCAACTCCGCCCCAGATGAATGTTTTCGATCACAGCCACGCCTTGCTCGGAAACGCAGCAGGACTTGGAGTATTGCGAGTCACGGTGCTCGCTGGGCATCTCGCTGTGACTGGTGGAGCATACACTGGTGGAAACCGGCACTGCCTTCTTGATGCAGTGAATAACGATCAGCATTTCACAACGTGGATTGCGCGAATCGCTGCTCTGCCCGACTTTGTGATCGAGGAAATCTGCGCGGATGCGATGCCGTTCGGTATGACGCTGGCTGAATCTCAGGCCGCGCAAACCTTCCTGAAAGAACGTCGCGACACATTTACGAATTTGATCAAGTGGCCTGCTCCCCAAAAGTTGATCCAGGCGCTATGAGAGATTGGCGGCGCGATAGCGCCGCCGAACTCTCACCATGAAACGCAAACGACACACAC
>JAYWEP010000325.1:0-7130 GCA_043779205.1 Chthoniobacter sp.
GGCTGCGCCCTTCCCACCCGCCACATCACCACCAACCCAAACCCCGAAAACCAACAAAAACTCTCATAGCGAGTGGATCAAGGTTCGGGGGCAGGCCAAAGTTGGTTGCGTGTGGCTCATCGTGCGTTGTAGCGGTGCCAAAGACCAAAGCCGATAACTACGATGCCGCCAAGAAAGAGAAGACCTACTGCCTCTTCCGGTTGGCGCTGCGCGCCTTCGCGGCTTGATTGGAGGAGGATTCTGGTGGGATCGCCGGTGAGCAAAACATAGAGTGCCAGCAACCAAAGAACGATCGCGCCGCAAACGTGATTGAAGATCGATGGCTTCAGCTTTGGTTTCATTGCAGTCGTGAAAGCATCATTCTCGCGGGAGACGTGTGAAGTCGCCTAACGACCCCAAGCTCAGCGACGGGCGCGGCTGGCGCGGCGGCTGCGCGGTGGGGAAAGGCGGCGGCGGAAGCAGGTGCCGTGACGCACGGAGCCGTTCGCGGCAGCGCATGGTTAGGCCATTTTGAGCGCACTGGGTTCAAGTATTTGGTTCAGGTAAGCGGATCCTAAAAACGTCTCAATCCGTCGATCGGCGTCAGACTGACTCAGAAAACCGAACCACCTATCCGTTCCCGTCGCCATCGAGCGGGGTGTGTAGTCTGCAATGGGCTGAGAGACGAGGTGGTCAAGATCGTCTGCCAGTTCGGCTGCATGAACGCCACGGAGAACCTTTGCCATTGCTTGAATTTTCTGGCCCAAACGCTCAGGCTGAACAAGCCATCGCCCATACGCGTCTTCCAGCGCGGTTCGATAAAGGAACGTCTCGAATGTCGGTGCATAAACTATGACCGTCTCATATAGGTCAATATTAAGAATCTCCGGTTCAGCAGATGATCCGCAACGAAATGAAGTCCAGCACCAAAGGGCGCCATCCCAAGCTTTAGCAAATGGCTGGAGATGAGTATTATCTTTAATCAGGTCGTAATAATTCTCCCGGATGGTCAATACATCCGCCTCACTGAGAAACCCGAAATCTCCGCATTCAGGGACTTCGTAAAGAACGTCGCGCTCGACAAGGGAGCGGTAAGCTCCGGGCACCGAAGTCAATTTCTTGAGAGTAGCGGGGGTCACGCCAGTGAGCCGACTGTAGCACGGTCCGCAAAAGTTAGGATCGGTATAAACGCCGATTCTAGCTCCGCAGACTTTGCAGATTAAGCGCATGGTTAGGCGTTGCGGCTTGCATGGGTATTAAAGCGGCGATAAGCAAACGCGCTCAAGGCTAGCACTCCGAAACCGGAAATCGTGAGTGCAAGAACCTCTGAAGAGCACGACAACGAGCCCGCCGGCCCGAGGTATATCTCAAACCATGTACCCATCGGGGGCGCTCCCAATCTATATTCCTGTTGTTGGATGCCGATGCGTTGTGCAAATACCTCGCAGGAGTAGTCTCGTCGCATGTAGGTAGCTGCGCCGACTGATTGCGCGAGGCAAAGGAATGCGAGAAATGGAAGTTTCATGTGGTTTTCGTTCGCGGGAAGCGGGTAGCAACGGCTAACTCTGAATTAGGCGAACGGCGGGGGCAGGGGGGGCGGAGCGGATTCGCGTGAAAGGGGGATCGGTTCATCGAACGGGGTTGCTTGTCCGCCAAAACGGGCGGCCTGCCAAGGCGAAACTGTCGGGGCGGATGCGGGTGGGCAGGCGCAGGGCGCGCTCCAGCCGGCGGAGTGCGGATGGGGCCGGGAAAATTTCCCCATTGTTTCGCTTGACTCGGCACTCGGAGTTTTGAAGTCTGCGGGCCTCCTCCCGAAATGTACGTTCTTCACATGGGTGGTCGGCGGCTGAACTCCCTCTTCGGGGATGCTTCCACGGGTATCGTTTATTGCTCATCTAACGTAAAGGGAGTGGTCAATAATCCTCAAACTCGTGCCTGGACGTTGCCCGGAGAGTCCGCGGATGTCCCGGCTCATTTCCAGCCGTGTCCCAGTGCATCCCCGAGTCGGCGTCGCAGGTGATCCGCAGGTCGATCCACTGTCCGCTGATCCCGGCGACGGGAAAGGCCGCCGCGGTCTTCGGTGCGCCGTTGTTCACGATCTTGTTGATCGACACTTCGGCCTTCCCCTTTTCGTCGAAGGCATCCGCGATCATGTAGGCATTGCCGCGCTCGAGTTTCGCGCCGTCGTCGCTCATGAAATAGATCGTGGTGCAGGCGCTTTTGCCTTTCGTGTATTTCTGCTTGAGCCGGTATTCCATCTTCCCGGTCTGCGGGATGGATTTGAAGGCGTTCGAGCAAGTCTCCTTCGTGTCGTGCTGTTCGATTTCCGCCGGCCCGGTCGCGACCCAGCGTCCCTTGGGCATCTTCCAGCCGGCGCGCACGTCCTCGTATTTCTCCCCGGTCGCGCCGGGCGGCGGGAGCGGTTTGGTGAAAGGCGACGGCGCCTGCGCGAAAGCGGACGCGGCGGCGAGGAGGAGGACGGGGAGGAGCGGAGTTTTCATGGCGCGAGGCTACGGCCAGCCCGCGCGGGATGGCAACCCTCGCCGGGAATACCGCCGCCCTCCCGCCGCTCCCAGCCGCATGACTCTCCGCCACTTCGCGCTGCTCGCCCTGCTGACCGCCGCCCGCGCCGAAAATCCCGACGCCACCTTCCAAAGCCCGCCGACGCGCGCGCATCTCGTCGAGCTTTTCACCTCGGAGGGTTGCAGCAGTTGCCCGCCCGCCGAGGACTGGCTGCGCGGGCTCCGCGAAAATGCGGGGCTGTGGCGCGAGGTCGTGCCGGTCGCGTGGCATGTCGATTATTGGGATCACCTCGGCTGGAAAGACCGCTGGGCCTCGCCGCTCTTCACCCGGCGGCAGAACGACTACGGCGCGGCGTGGGGCGCGCGGAGCATTTACACGCCGTGCTTTGCGCTCAATGGCCGCGAGTGGCGCGAGCGTGCGCTGCCGCCGGTCGCCGGCCAGCCGGGCGTGCTCACGGTGCGGGTGAAAGACGGGCGCATCACGGTAAATTTTACGACCGCCGAGGCCAAGGCGGCGGCGTGGGAGGTGTGGCTCGCGCCGCTCGGCGGAGATCTCGAGTCGGACGTGAAGGCCGGCGAAAACCGCGGACGCAAGCTGCGGCACGAGTTCACGGCGCTCGCGCTCGACCATCGCGCGATGCTCGACGCCCGCGCCGGATTCACCGCGGACTTCGATGCCGCCAGCCTCCGCGGCGCACGGGCGCTCGCCGCGTGGGTCACGGAAAAGAACAGCCTCGTCCCGATCCAGGCCACCGGCGGCTGGCTGAAACCGTGAACCCGTGCCCGACGAAAAAACGTGCCTTGTCCGCGTCCGTTGGGCTTTAAGTAACGCATCACCCGCGCTCCCATGAATCCACTCAATGTCGAATCCGCCGTCAAAGAACGCTACGCCTCCGGGGCCGAATGCTGCGAGCCCGCGCTCTGCTGCCCGGTCGATTACGATCCGCAGTATTTGCAAGTCATCCCCGCCGAAGTCATCGAGCGCGACTACGGCTGCGGCGATCCGAGCAGGCATCTGCGCCCCGGCGAGACGGTGCTCGATCTCGGCAGCGGCACGGGAAAAATCTGCTTCATCGCCGCGCAGGTCGTCGGGCCGACCGGGCGCGTCATCGGCGTGGACATGACGGACGCGATGCTCGAAGTCGCGCGCCGCAATACGCCGGTCGTCGCGGAGCGCATCGGGTTTGCGAACGTGGAGTTTCGCAAGGGGCGCATCCAGGATCTCGCGCTCGATTTGGAAAAGCTCGACGCCGAACTGCGCGCGCGGCCCATCGCCGACGCGAACGCTTTTCTCCGCGCGGGCGAACTCGCGGAGGAACTGCGCGTGCGGCATCCGCTCGTGGCGGATGATTCCGTTGATGTCGTCGTCTCGAATTGCGTGCTCAATCTCGTGGAGGGCCGTGCGAAGCGGCAGCTCTTCGAGGAGATTTTCCGCGTGCTGCGCCGCGGCGGTCGCGCGGTCATCAGCGACATCGTGAGCGACGAGGACGTGCCGCTCGAAATGCAAAACGACCCCGAGCTGTGGAGCGGCTGCATCAGCGGCGCGCTGACCGAAAGCGGCTTCGTGAGCGCGTTCACCGACGCGGGATTTTATGGCGTCCGCATTTTGCAGCGCGACGCCGAGCCGTGGCGCACGGTGCAGGGCATCGAGTTCCGCTCGGTCACGATCGAGGCCTTCAAAGGGAAACAGGGCGCGTGCTTCGAGCGCGGGCAGGCGGTGATCTACAAAGGCCCATTCAAGAAGGTGCTCGACGACGACGGCCACGCCTACGAGCGCGGCGAGCGCTACGCGGTTTGCGACAAAACTTTCCAGCTCTACCAGCGCGAGCCTTATCGCGAAGCGTTCGAGTTCATCGAGCCGCGCACGCCCATCGCCGCGGAAGCCGCACAACCTTTCGACTGCTCCGGCATGCGCCTGCGGCATCCGAAAGAAACCAAAGGCGAGGCCTACGACGCCACCACCGACGCCAGCCAATGCTGCGACGGCGGCGACTGCTGCTGATTAGGATCATTTTGAAACCACGGATTGCACGGATTACACGGATTTCAGGAAAAGAAAAATCCGTGTAATCCGTGCAATCCGTGGTCAAAAATTCGTCGTTTTAGGATTTTGATCCACCTTCTGAATTCCGTCCATCCCGTCAAAAACATGAACCGCTTCGACGAAAAACTCTCCACGCACGGGCTCGCTTTGCGCCGCGGAAAACTGCGGACGCTGCAAGTCAACGTCGGGCGGAAATGCAACCAGGCCTGCCATCACTGCCACGTCGATGCCGCGCCGTGGCGCACGGAAATGATGAACGCCGAGGACGCACACCGCGTCGGCGCGTGGATCACCGAGCACCGGCCCGAGATCGTGGACATCACCGGCGGAGCGCCGGAACTGAGCGCGCACTTCCGCTATTTCGTCGAAACCGCGCGGGCCGCGGGCGCGCACGTCATCGACCGGAATAATCTCACGATCATCGAGACGAAACCTTTCGCGTGGCTGCCGGAATATCTGGCGGAGCACGGGGTCGAGGTCATCGCCTCGCTCCCCTGCTACACCGCGGAGAATGTGGACGCGCAGCGCGGCGACGGCGTCTTTGCGCAAAGCATCTCGGCTTTGAAAAAACTCAACGCCGTCGGCTACGGCACGCGCCTCCCGCTGAACCTCGTTTTCAACCCGCTCGGCGCGAAACTCCCCGGCCCGCAGGCGGAACTCGAAGCCGACTACAAGGAGGCGCTCGAGCGGGATTTCGGCATCGTCTTCCACGCGCTCTACACGGTCACGAATCAGCCCATCGCGCGCTTCGCCGACGACCTCCGCACGCACGGCCAGTGGGACGCGTACCTCGAACTCCTCGCGAACAGTTTCAACCCCGCGACCGTGGATGGCCTCATGTGCCGGAGCACGCTGAGCGTGGGCTGGCGCGGGGAGATTTTCGACTGCGATTTCAACCAGATGCTCGGCATGCAACTGCGCAACGGACGGCCGCTTTTTCTGTGGGACGTGACACCGGCGGATTTGGAGGAGCGGGTGATCGCCACGGGCTTTCACTGCCTCGCCTGCACCGCGGGCTGCGGGAGCAGTTGCACCGGCGCTACCCGGCGTCGAGCGACGCGGGGCTCCACGCGTCGAGCGGCGTGAAGGCGGAGAGGTCCGGCTCGAAGGCGGCACCGAATGGCGCGTCGATGACGCTGCCGATTTCCATGCGGCCCGCGCGGATGCGGGGCATGGGGAAGCCGCCGGGGTGCGGCTCGTAGAGATCGCCGTGGGCGGCTTGCGCGGCGTGCTGGATGGCCGGTGGAAACTGGCTGAGGCCGGCGAAATAATGGTGCCCATTGCGCTCGGCGTGCGGGATGCCGAGCGTGGCGAGCACGGCCAGATCCTGCGGCAGCGCGATGGGGCCGATGTTCGACAAATCCTCCGCGCTGAGGTGCAGCGCGGCGTGCGGATTCTCGCGGCGGCGGTGCGCGATGAGCGCGGCGCTGGCGAGGCTTTTGAAAACGCCTTTGCAGTTTTTGTGGCTCGTCCCCGCGTAGCCGCTGGCCAGCGCCACGGGCAGCGAGGTCAGCTCGGCGTCGGATTCGTCGATGATGATCGGCGGACGCTCGCGCCAGTCCTGAAGCTCCCTCGCGGTGGCCCCGGTGAGCGCGATGTCGCGGTGGAACGGCTGCTCGACGAAGATCAGCCCGGCGAGCAGGCGCGCGATGACGGGGTCGCCGCGCAGCTCGTCCCAGAGCGCGCGAAAGGGCGCGACGGCGTGGTAGTTTTCGTTGCCATCGAGCGTGCAGGCGGCGGACGGCGGGAGGATTTCCGCGAGGCGGCGGAGCCGCGCGCGGTCGCGGGCGATGTCGCCGCAGAGTTTGATTTTGAAATGCTTGAGACCGTGCTCGCGGATGAAACCTTCCAGCGATTGTGGCAGCCCGTCGCGGACGCGCTCGCCAGCGGCGATGTCGCCCTCGGTGAGCGCGTCGGTGAGGCCGACGGTATGGCGCACGATGATCGAGCGAAGCGGCTGCGGCGGCAAAAAATCCGCGGGTGCGGTGCCTGCGAGTTCGGTGTGGATCGCGCCGACATCCACGCCGAGCATGCCCGCGCGAACAGCCTGGGCAAAGGGCTGGCGGGTGGCGCGGCAGAACCCGTCGATGACCGCGCGCTCGACGAGCGAGGTGCCGAAGCCCGCGAGGAGCGGCGGAAACTTCCGCTCCCGCGCCCACGCACTTTGCCCCGCGTAAAGCTCCCGCCAAAGTGCGAAGACCGTCTCGGCGGCGGGCAGCGCCCGCGCGGTTTCGCAGGCGTGGCGGATGACCTCCACCATGTCCGCGAGATCATCCGCGTACGCGCTCGCGGGATTTTTCGTGAACCATTTCGGCGGCAGATGATCCGCCGCGAATCCACGGTGCGCGCGGCCTTCGATCTCGACCGTGAGCCGCATCACGAGATGCGGCAGGCGCGTCATCGTGACGATGCCGTAGCGGAAGGGCAGCCGCGCGCGGAGGTTCTGCACGAAGAGTTCCGCCGCCCGGACAGCGATTCGCATAAGGCGCTAGATGTGGAGGCTCAACACGTTGTTCATGGGCAGGCGGAGTCTGGAGATGGGAGAGCGGAGCTTGAGAGAGTGATGAGGACGATGCCAGTTATAG
>JAYWEP010000326.1:0-7128 GCA_043779205.1 Chthoniobacter sp.
GGTCATGCGCAAGGTGAACGGCTCAAAAGGCCGGGCGGCGATGAGGGCCAGAAGGTCGTCAAACATGACCGGAGGCTAGCACGAAGGCGGCGCGTCCGCCTTCACCAAAAAAGCCAGAACCCGCAGCTTCATGAAATCCGCCGGCGAATATCCTGCTTGGCGGTTTCCCAATCCGTGAACGTCTCCAAGCCCGCCTGGACGCGCTGCCGCCGCTCCTCCAAAACGTCTTTATGCCACCCGGGGGACTGCAGCTTGTCCGGTCGCCGGCTGAGATCGGTCCCCTCGTTCCTAAGCTCCAGCTTAGGAACGCACTTGTCTGCGAAGCTCCGCTTCGACGGCCCCCGCCCAGCGCCACCGCTCCCCCGGCGGGCGGAGGCGGTGCAGCGGTGGGCGCGCTCGCCGGAGCGACACGGGACGAAGCTGGAGCTTCGTGGACAGGGTGCGCGCCCAAGCTGGAGCTTGGGCACGAGGGGGCGAAAGTTATCGCCAACAACCCCGCCGCCCGTTAGATGAGCGCGCCCTAATCCCGATTCCCAACCGCCAAGACCATGAAAACGACACCTCTCATCACCGCCCTCCTCGCCCTGCTCCTGCTCCCCGCCGCCAGCCACGCCGGCTCGGCCACCGAATCCAAAAGCACTCCCGAGCCGCAGCCCTGCTACCGCGACAACGAATTCACCCTCGACGTATTCGGCGGATACTTTACCGCGGAGACCCGGCTCAACGGGGTCAATGCCGACCACGGCTGGGGCGGCGGCATCGGTCTGAATTACTTCTTCCACCGCTACTATGGAGTGGGCGTGGAAGGCAGCGCCTTCGCGGTGGATGAGCGCGTCAATAAGTTTGTGAATCTCAATACCTACCTGCGCTTTCCGGTCGAGGGCAGGATCTGCTTTGCGCCGTACCTGTTCGCCGGCGGTGGCTGGGAATTCTCCCCGGTGCATGACAATATCCACGGCCATGCGGGTCTGGGCGTGGATTTCCGCATCACCTCGAAGATGAGCATCTTCACCGACGCGCGCTACACCTGGACCGGCGGCCCGCGCGTGAACAACGATTTCGGGCTCTTCCGCACCGGCCTCAGCTTCGCTTTCTAAAGCGGAGCGGACTTGCCTTTGCCGGGGAAACGGGGCGAAGGGTGGGGCATGATTATTGGCATTCCGAAGGAGATCAAAGCGCAGGAGCATCGCGTCGGGCTGCTGCCGGGCGCGGCGTATCAACTGACGAGGCGCGGGCATGCCGTGCTGGTGGAGAAAGGCGCGGGCGTGGGCTCGGGTTACGCGGATGAGGATTACGTGAAGGTCGGCGCGGAGCTGGTGGCGAAGCACGCGGAGGTTTTCGAGCGCGCGGAGATGATCGTGAAGGTGAAGGAGCCGCTGCCCGATGAATACCCGCTGCTGCGCGCGGGGCAGATCCTTTTCACCTACCTGCACCTCGCCGCGAGCAAGCCGCTGACCGAGGCGCTGATGAAAAGCCGCTGCACGGCCATCGCCTACGAGACCGTGGAGGTGAACCGCCGCCTGCCGCTGATCGAGCCGATGAGCGAGATCGCGGGGCGCATGTCGATCATCATGGGCGGCTACTTTCTCGCCAAGCACACCGGCGGCAAAGGCGTGCTGCTCGGCGGGGTGCCGGGGGTGCTGCCGGGGAAGGTCATCGTCATCGGCGGCGGTTCGGCGGGAGTGAATGCGGCGCGCATGGCCACGGGCCTCGGCGCGGACGTGACGATCCTCGAAGTGGATGTGGAGCGGATGCGTTTCCTCGACACGACGATGAGCACCGCGCACACGCTCTACTCCAGCCCCGCGCATTTGCTGGAGCTGATGCCGACGTGCGACCTGCTCATCGGCGCGGTGCTGGTGCCGGGGGCGAAAGCGCCGAAGCTCATCACGCGCGAGATGCTGCGGATGATGAAGCCGGGGAGCGTGCTCGTCGATATCGCGATCGACCAGGGCGGCTGCGTGGAAACGTCGCGCCCGACCACGCATCTCGATCCGATCTTCGTGGAGGAAGAGGTGACGCATTACTGCGTGGCGAACATGCCCGCCGCCTACGCGCGCACGGCCACCCAGGCGCTCACGAATGTGACCTATCGCTACGTGGAAACGCTCGCCGACCACGGCGTAACCGGAGCTTTCGAGCGCGACCGGAATCTGCTCGGCGGGCTGAATCTGATCGACGGGAAGATCACCTGCCGCGCGGTGGCGGAGGCGCACGGGCTGCTGTTCACGGACTTTGCCATTCGTACCATGCCGCCACTCGGCCTTTAGGCAGCTCCACGCCCGCGTAGATTTCTGCGAGCGGCAGATTCAGTTCCAAGCCGGGCAGCGGGACGAGGTCGTCCTGTTTTGTGTAAACAGTGGGAGCTGTTTCGCCGCGCTGCCAGACGGTGACCTCGGGCTTGAATTGATCCACGAGCACATAGGTCTGGAGTGTCTCGATGGTCTGGTAAGTCCAGCGCTTTTCCCGCCAGTCAAAGCGGGTGGTGTCCGGCGAAAGCACCTCGAAAATAACTGAGGGGAAATCGCAGTAGTATTCGTGGGTATCGCGCGGATCGCAGGCGACGAAAACATCCGGGTAATAAAACGAGGTGTCCTCGGCCCCTTGGATGCGGACTTTAACCTCCTGCATAAAGGAGCGGCAGCGCTTGCCGCGCAGAGCGGCGCGTAGCCAGACCAAGACATTGAACGCGAGGTCGTGATGCACAATGCTTGCGCCAGCCATCGCATAGACGGCCCCGCCGACGTACTCGTGGCGCACGTCGGCGAGCTTCTCGCCTTCGAGGTATTCCTCCGGCGTGATGAGGCAGTCGGTCTTTTTGAGCGCAGTCATGTGGAAACGTATGCCGCCTTTTCGCGGAGCGAGCAAGCGCGCGGGGTGAAAGTAGCTTGGACTTTAGTCCAAAGTCGGCGGGCGCCGGCGCGGCTTGGCCGCGGGCTTCGCCGCCCCTTCGCCTTTCAGCGCGGCGATCTCTTTGCCCGTGAGGATGCGCCATTCGCCGGGGCGCATGTCGGCGATCTTCAGCGAGCCGATGCGCGTGCGGACGAGGCGCTCCACTTCGTAACCGAGTTCGTAAAGCATGAGGCGGATCTGCCGCTTGATGCCCTGGTTGAGCGTCAGCCGCAGGTGCTTCGGACCCATCATTTCCACGCGCTCCGCTTTGGCCCGCCCGCCCATGATGTGAAAGCCGCGCAGCAGTTTCTCGCGGTCCTTTTGGTCAAAAGGCTTGTCGATGATGACCTCGTATTCCTTGTCGATCTTGTAGCGCGGATGGGTGAGCGCGAGGGAGAGGTCGCCGTCATTGGTGACGATGAGCAGGCCCTCGCTGTCCATGTCGAGCCGGCCGACGTGGTGGACGCGGGGCCAGTTCGTGGGCAGCAGCTCGAAGATGGTGCGGCGCTGGCATTCGTCGTCGGCGGTGCAGACAAAGCCGCGCGGCTTGGCGAGCACGGCGGTGAGCGAGGTCTGCGTGCGCACGAGCCGCGCGCCCACTTTCACGGTGTCCTCGGGGCGGACCTGGGTGGCGAGGTCGGTGATGACGTGGCCATTGATGCGGACCTGTCCGTCGGTGATGAGTTCCTCCACGCCGCGGCGTGAGCCGAGTCCGGCGGAGGCGAGAAAACGATTGAGGCGCATGGGAAAAATGGAGCGGTTGCGGTGCGGGAAATTTGGCGGGCGAGGAGTTAGCGCGGAGCGTGTGGAAAAGACTACCCTTTAATCCGACATTCCAGTAATCCCTCGCGCGCTCGCGCTCAAAATTTTGCCCCATTTCACCAGATGCAGAAGTTAGTCATCCCACGGAAAACGGTCTATCGCCTCTCGCTCTACTACCGCGCGCTCCAGCGGCTGCGCGGGAGCAAGATGGAGACGGTGTCCTCCGCGGCGCTGGCCAAAGCGGCGGGCGTGAAGGCGACGCAACTGCGCAAAGACCTCACTTACTTCGGCCAGTTTGGCACGCGCGGGCTGGGCTACAGCGTGGAGGCGCTGAGCAAGCAGCTCACGGACGTGCTCGGCACCACGCGGCTCCAGCCGGTCATCCTCGTCGGCGCGGGCAATCTCGGTGCGGCGCTGCTGCGCTACCAGGGCTTTGCGAAAGAGGGCTTCGAGGTGCTGGCGGCGTTCGATGTGAAGGTCACGAAAACGCGGGCGCGCGAGCTGGGCGTGCCGGTGCTGCCGATGACAAAGCTCGGCGAGTTCATTGGCGAGCATCACATCAGGATGGCGATCCTCACGGTGCCCGCGACGGTCGCGCAGGAAGTGGCGAACGAACTCCTCGGGGCCGGCGTGCTGGCGATCCTGAATTTCGCGCCGATCGTTTTGCAGGTGCCGGACAATGTGGTGGTGAACAACGTGGACCTGGCGATCGAGCTGGAGAATCTCAGCTATTTCATCCAGTGAGCGCCGCGGCTGCGTGCGGCCTGGTGGAAGTCGCCGCGACGGACTTCGATTTGGAATCCACGCTCGGCTGCGGGCAGGTCTTTCATTGGGTGCGCGAGGGCGCGGGCTGGCTTGGGGCGGTCGGCGATGCGGCGCTTTATGTGGAGCAAAGTGGCGGGCGGGTTTTCGTCTCGGCGGGTGCGGAGAAAATGGCGGCGCGCTATCTGGCGCTCGATCATCCGCTGGCGGAAATCTGCGCGACGTTTCCCGGCGATCCGGCGATGGCGGAGGCGGCGCGCTTTTGCCGCGGGATGCGGATCGTGCGGCAGCCGGCGTGGGAATGCGTGGCGACTTTCATCACGTCGTCGATGAAACAGGTCGCGCACATCGCGCAGATTTCGCACACCCTGCGGCGGCGTTTTGGCGCGCGGCTGGAGTGGAGCGGGCGCGAGCTTTTCGCCTACCCGACGCCCGAGGCGCTGGCCCGGCTGAGCGAGGCGGACTTGCGTGCGTGCGCGCTCGGTTTTCGCGCGAAGAATCTGCTGGGCGCGGCGCGAATGATCGCGGAGGGCGCGGTCGATTTGGCAAAGGTCGCGGAGATGGATGACGCGGCGGCGCGCGCGGAACTGTGCCGCCTGCCTGGGGTGGGGGAGAAGGTGGCGAACTGCGCGCTGCTCTTCGGCTTCGAGCGGGTGCGGGCGTTTCCCATCGACGTGTGGATCGAGCGGGTCTTGCGGGAGCTTTATTTCCAACGGAAGCGCAAGGTGACGACGCAGCGGTTGCGCGAATTTTCGGCGGAGCACTTCGGGCCGTACGGCGGCTACGCGCAGCAGTATCTTTTCCATCACGCGCGGAAGACCTGGCCGCGCGGGCGGGCGAAGGGTTGATGGATGCCGCGGATTGGGGGATAAATGGCGGACAGCCCGCGGAAATTTCCGAGCCCATGCACATCGACGTCATCCTTCATCCCGCAGAAATTGCGACCCTTCTCCCGGCGCGCAATCTTTCGGCGACGACTTGCGTCGTCTTCGACGTGCTGCGGGCGACGTCCTCGATGATCACGGCGCTGGCCCACGGCGCGACGGAGATTTATCCCGTGCGGACGATCGAGGAGGCGCACGGGCTCAAAGTGCGGATGCCTTCGGCGGTGCTCGGCGGCGAGCGGCACGGCGATTTGATCCCCGGTTTTGAAGTGGGCAATTCGCCGTTGGAATATCGCGAGCGCGTGCGTGGGCGGCAGATCATCACCACCACGACGAACGGCACCATCGCCCTGCGCGCCTGCGAGCGGGCGCAGCGCGTGCTCGTGGGCGCGGTGCTGAATATCGAGGCCGTGGCGAATGTGCTGCGCCAGACGTGGACCGAGCAGGTGCTCATCGTCTGCGCGGGCACCTTCAGCGATTTCGCGCTGGAAGACGCGTGCGCCGCCGGGCTGCTCATCGGCTACCTCGGCGCGGAAAGCCTGAGCGACTCCGCGCACGCCGCGCTGGCCGTGACGCGGCTCTACGCCGAGCCGCTCTCCGCCCTCCGCGCCTCGCGCAATGGGCGCGTGCTCATGGGCACCGGGCGGCAGGCCGATGTCGAATGGTGCTCGCAGGTTTCGCTCTACAATATCGTCGGCGAAATGCAGTCGGCGGTCGTCCGTGCGCTCCCGCTATGAGGACCGCCATCGGCCGTTTCACCGCGCCGCTCGTCGCGTCGCTGCGCGTGCGGTGCCATTTACTTTCGCGACCCGGTACCGTCGCACGCTTTGTCGCACTGCTTTTTGCCTGGATACCCAATCTCTCAGCAGTGTCGATGGGGCTGCAGGTGACGATCGCCGTCGCTGCCTCAATCGTGCTGCATCTGCTCGCGCTGGTGGTCATGGCACAAGTCGCCGAGGTGCGAAAGCCCGTGGATTCAGCCCAGGCGAGGCCGCCGCCGGAGGAGTTGGAAATGCGGATCATCGAGCCCGAGGAGCCGAAGATTTTGGCCGCGCCGGTCGCGCCGGAAAAACAGTTCATCGACTCGCGCGGGCTGGCGGCATCAAAGCCCGCGGCCAACCCCATTTTTGAAACCGACCAGGACATGACCGCCGCGAGCGAGAAAGCCGCGGGCGGCGATGTGCCGCTGCCGAGCCAGGATGGGCGCGGAAGATTCGACAATGTTTTCGACACGAAAAAGTCGTCCGTCGGGCCGGTCAAGGAACCGCCGGCCCCGCTGCTCGAAGTCGCCGCCGCCCCGCCGCCGCCCGCGAAAGAAATGCCCGCGCCGGAAAAGCCCGCGCCCGCTCCGCCCGCCGCGACGCCACCTCCGAAACCGGCGGACAAAACCGACGCGGCTGCCGTCGCCAAGGCCACGCTGGAAAAACTGCGCGAAGTGGAAAAAAAGAGCGACGACCAGATCGCCCTCGCCGCGAAGCAGCTCCCGCCTTTGCCCGCGCCCGTGACCAAGGTGGAAAAGCCCGCGCCGGAGCCGGAGATTCGGCGGGCCATCCCCGTCCCGCCCGCCGTGCCGCAAATGGCGAAACTCACCACGCCCGCGCCGCCGTCGAAGCCCGGCTACCAGCCGGAGCAGGAGAAAAGCAAAGTCGAGGGCAGCATCACCAACCGCGGAAAACCCGCCGTCGATGCCATCGCCACGCCGCTCGGGAAATACAAGGCGCAGGTCTATAACGCCATCGGCTCGCGCTGGCTCTACTACGTGAAAAGCCAGATGGACGTGCTCGCCATCGGCACCGCGAAGGTCAGCTTTTTCGTCACGCGCGCGGGC
>JAYWEP010000327.1:0-3241 GCA_043779205.1 Chthoniobacter sp.
CCTCGCGCGACCTTTTTCAGCGTCGCGGGATCGTTGTCGAGTTTCCCGTGAACGAGCTTGTCGTCTATGTCGCTGACTTGAAGCCAGAGATACTCGCCCTTGTCACCCTCAACGATGCGGCCTTTGACCCCAAAGTATTGGTCCTTGCCGCGCTCTTTGAATGCGCGCAGAAACTCCGGCCAGCGCTCGTCTGCCTCCGCTTGCGCCGCGATGAGCTGCGGGTCGTCGCTGCTGATGGTGATTTTCGAGCCCTCGGCGGCAGCCACGCCTGCGGGGGCAAGGTCTTGCAGCGGATGATCGCTTTTCAGATGACCCAGAAGGGTCGCATCATTGACGTGAAACTGGTCGGTGTCCGGGCTGTAAACAGCCAAGGCGTCCTTTTTCACCAACTGCGCGAGGATCAGACCGATTTGCTGATAGACTTTGCGGAGGTCCGCCTTCTCGTCCTTATCCAGCCAGTCCACAGACAGCCATGCGCGGTGTTGGCGAATGGCCTTGGCGAGCGAAGGATCCTCCAGTTCGGCGGCGAGCTTGTCGCTTTCCGCAAAATAGGGCTCGTCCACGCTATGGATGGCGAACCGGCGGGAACCTGCCTTGACGACGAATGAAGGAGGCTTGGCGATGACCGCATCCTCCGGCACTTCGGTTCCCACGGCGTGGGACACCGCGTGCGCGATGGCACCGGCATCGAGTGTGCGATGTTCGCTGAGAAGCAGCACGAGTGAAATGAGGCGCTGCGATTCAGCTTCGGGTGGTTGCGATTTGGGCGGCGTGTCGGCGGCGCGGAGCACTGGGCTGGTGATGAAACAGAGCACGGAGAGCAGGGCGCAGCACCGGCTGATGGGGAATGGGATTGTCGGTAGAATTTTCATGGTGTCGTTAGTTAGGGGAGCTGGATGCGGAAGCTGAGCGAATTGTGATGACTGTGGCCGTAGCTACTGTGTCCGTAGTTGCTGTGACCACGGTAGCGAGGTGAATAGGCGGGATAATCGTCGTAGTAACCGTCGTAGTAACCGATGGCGGGATCGTAATGGTCGAAATTGCGGACTCTTGAGCGATCGCTTGAGTGGCCGCCAGAGTAACCGCCGTAATGAGAATTGTAATGATGGGTGTAGCTGCCATGGCCTCGATTATGATGCTTTCCGCCAGCGAAGGCGGGCAATGCAATGGCGATAAGTCCGGCGCAAAGCAGCCCGGTGAGCCGAGGCGCGGGATGGCGAGAAGTGAGATTTGATTTCATAACTTTGTGTTTCTTTCTGCGGGTGGAGTTGTTCGTCCGCACTGCACAGGCCGAACCCTGCGCAGTGAATGGACGAGTTTGGTTTCATCGAATGACAGCCGGTTACTTTTTCGGGGCGTCTTTCTTGTCGCAGCACGGCGCGCATTTATCCTTGACGCACTTGTCGCAGCAGTCGCCGCCCTGTTTGCAGCAGGTGCCGCAGTCTTTTGTGGCCTTCATTTTCTCGGACGGGGGCTGATCCTGCGCGAACGCGGAAGCGGCGGCGAAGGTGAGTGCGAGCAGCGTGAGTTTCAGTGTTTTCATGGTTTTGTTTTTTTTCGTGAGTTGCGTGGTGGATTTCAAGCGGCGTGGTGCCGCTTGTGTAATTGACCTTCTCACTCCCCCGAAAACTCCGCTCCGCATCCCTTCGGAAAGACTCCGCACTTTCCCGGTTGCTGAACGCGGCGATTCACCGTTCCGCTCACCACCAAAGCCTAAGCCCGACGACGAGCGCGACGGTGTCGGCTGTCTCTCCTTCATTACGAGCGAAGCGCGCGGTGCCGCCGTATTTCTTCTGCCATGAGACGCCGATGTAGGGCGCTATCTCGCGGCGGATCTCGTAGCGCAGGCGGAGGCCGATGTCGGTCTCGTTGACGCCGGAGCCGGTGCCGAAGCGGTCGTCGCCTTGGACTGATACTTCACCTTGGAAACGCGGCTGCAAAACGAGGCGCTGAGTGAGGTAAAGATCGGCGGTGACGGTCAGCTCGGCGGAGACTTCGCCGCGGTCGCTGATGTAGATCGCGGGCTCGACATCGAAGTTGCCGGGGGTCAGCCCTTGCAGGCCGATGACGGCGTAGGTGCGCGTGTTGTCGCGGAGGCCGGAGCCGAGGTTGAATTTTTCGCGCACGCCGAGCTGGAGATCCCAGAGCGGGGCGATCAGCGGCCGTAGAGGAGCTGAAGATCGCCTTCGCCGCGATTGCCGTCGGATAAATCCTGCCGGCCTTCGGTCTTGATCCAGAGCCGGTTGTAATCGCCGCCATGCCAGCCGACGAAATCCCAGACGAACATGTCCGGGCCGGAGCTGTTGAAGCGGTATTCGAGCAGCTCGAAGAGGGAGAAGCCGTGAAGCATCGAGTCTTCGATGGGCGGCGGCAGCGGCTTCATGAGCTGTTCCAGCGCGGGACGCGAGAGGAGTTCGGCGGCGCGATTGTCGCCGCGCGGCGGCACCCATTTTTGCGGCGGGCGGAGGACGAAGATGCCGGGAGCGCTCATGCGCTGCGGAGCGGATGCGTCGCCCGCCGACATCCCCGGCATTCCGGCTATGACTTTGGTTTTGGATGCGCCGGGGGCAGCCATGCCGGGCATTCCACTCATGTCGCTCTTGGCGGGCGCGGGGCGTAGGGATTTGCTGGCGGCGGGCTTGGCCGGGCTCATTCCCGGCATGGCGTCCATCTCCGCTTGGGACGTTGCGGCGTTGGCTGGCTTGGGAGTCGAGGTCGCTGAGGGAGCAGCCTTTTTCGGGGACATACCAGGCATCGCGTCCATCTCCCGCTGGGCCTTGGCGGCAGCGTCGAGTTCGGGAGTCGCCGCGGAAGCGGATTTCTTCGGCGCGGGTGTGGCTTTCGGAGCCATGCCGGGCATGTCTTTCATGTCCGCTTGCGCCCGCGCGGCGATGGGCTGAATGACAATCGCGGTAAGGATGAGCGCCGTCGCGAAGGCGGTGCGCGCGATGGAAGTTTGGAGTTTCATCGCGGCTCCGATCAGGCTTTGCGGGCGACGGAGACGACGCGGAACATTCCCACTTCCATGTGGTAGAGGACGTGGCAGTGGAAGGCCCAGAGGCCGGGCGCATCGGCGGTGATGTTGAGCGAGAGCTTTTCTCCGGGCTTGAGGATGACGGTGTGTTTGCGCGGATTGTAAGCGCCGTGGCCGTTGTCGAGTTCCATGAACATGCCGTGCAGATGCAGCGGGTGTTCCATCATGGTGTCATTGACCCAGGTGAAGCGGAGCCGTTCGCCATAG
>JAYWEP010000328.1:0-4506 GCA_043779205.1 Chthoniobacter sp.
AGCGCGCTCGCGAGCAGATTGCCGAGGCCGGGGATGCCGAAAAAATTCTCGATGAGCAGCGAGCCGAGCACGAGCAGCGGCAGATGCGCCACGACCAGCGTGATGAGCGCGATGAGCCCGTTTTTCAGCACATGCGTGAAGAGCAGGCACATGTTGCCCACGCCTTTCGCCCGCGCGGTGCGGACGTAATCCTGCGCGATTTCCTCGAGGAAAACCGCGCGGTAAATGCGCGTCTCGTCGCCGAGATTGATGACACAAAAGATGATCACCGGCAGGACGAGAAAGCGCGCGCCGCTCCAGTGGGTGAGGTCGTAGCCGGAGACGGGAAAAAGTTTCAGCGCCGAGGCGAGCATCGACTGGCCGCCGAAAATGTAGAGCATCGGCACGACGCTCATCAGGACCACGCAGCCGATCGTCCCCGCGCGGTCGAGCGCGGAGTAGCGCACCAGCACGAGGTAGAGCGAGAGCGACACCGCGAGGAAAAGCCCGAGCACCGCCGCAGGCAGCGTGATGGCGAGCGACGGCCCGGCGCCGGCGAGGAATTTGTCGCCCAGCGACTGGCCGGTGATGTCGGACTTGCCGAGGCGCAGGCACGCGAGATTGGTCATCTCGTTGAAAAAAATGCTGTCGTGCCAGCTCGCGCCGGGCTCGTGATTGAGGAGCAGCGGTTTGTCGTAGCCGCGCTCGTGGAGGTAGTTGCGGATGGCTTCCGGCGTCGCCTTTTTATCCAGAATCCCACGCGCCCGCTGCTCCGGCGTCTGCACCACGAAGGAGAGCACGAAGGTCAGCAGCATCACGCCGAGGACGATAAGCGGGACGTAGAGGAGGCGGCGGACGAGATAGCTAAGCATGCGAAATTTGCGGCGTTCCAACGCCAGGTAGGGACGGCACTCCGTGCCGTCCGCCGGGCGAGCGGAGCGAGGCGGCGGGGGCTTCAGATGCCGCGCGCATCCCGCCCTCCGCCTCGCTGCGCTCGCCCCGGACGGCACGGAGTGCCGTCCCTACCCGCGCGAAGCGCGAAGAATGGAAGGACGGATTACGCATTCAGGCGGCGGTTCCAGCGGACGGCGTAGATGATGGCGGCGGCGATGACGGCGGCGAGCAGCGCGAGCGGCCAGTAGGCGGGACGGTTCCACTCGCGCCACGCGCGGGCGCGGGCCACGGGATCGACCTGGAGATATTTCGGGCCGCCTTCGAGCATCATATTGGCGTGGGTGCGGCGGGCCCACGGCTGCACCACCACGTAGTAGGCTTTGTGAAAGTTGAACGCGCACGGGCACTCGTCATTGAGGATTTCCAGCAGCCGCCGGCAGAGCGCGAGGCGCTCCGGGCTGTTGTCCATCAGCGCCATCTGCTCGAAGACCTTGTCGTATTCGGCATTCACAAAGCGCGACTCGTTCTTGCCCGCGGGCGGGATGTTTTTGCTGTAGAAAAGGAAGAAGAAATTCTCCGGGTCGGGATAGTCCGCGCCCCAGCCGGTGCTCGGCGCGATCTGAAACTGCCCGCGCTCCTGCTTCTCCAGCATCTTGGCAAATGTGTTTTCGAGCACCTTCACCCGGATGCCGAGCTGCTCGAACTGCCGCTGCTCGTACTCCGCCGTCTGCCGCTCCTCGGAACCCGTCGCCGTCACATCCATCGTCAGCTCCAGCGGCTTGCCCGTCTTCGGGTCGAGGCCATTCGGATAGCCCGCCTCGGCGATGAGCTTCTTCGCGCGTTCGAGGTCGTAGGCGTTCGGATTCACCCAGTCCTTGATGTGCCCGAAGATGCCCGGCGGGACGAGCTGCGTGGCCACGGGCGCCACGCCGTTTTTGAAAATATCCACGTAGCCTTTCGCGTTGTAGGCGCAGGCCAGTGCCTTGCGCAGTTTGCCATTGGCGAGCACCGGGTCGGTGCAATTGAACGAGATGAAAAACGTGCTCAGCTCGGTGTCCTTTTCGAGCATCATGCCGCGCGCCTTGAGGTCGGGGGAAAGGTCATTGTTCGAGCTGACGATGCGCCCAAAGGAATCCTTCGCCACCGCCGTGCCGTCGAAGTAGCCGAGCCGCGCGAGCAGCCACATGGAGCTCGTCTCGCGCAGGATCGGCCACTCGATTTCGTCGATCATCGGGAGCTTCTGCCCGGCGAATTGTTTCAGCCACTCCGCCTTGTCCGGCGGAAATCCGTCGCTCGGAAAAACGGTGGTGCGGTAGTCGGGATTGCGCACGAGGCGGAAGCGGTGCGCCTGCTCGTACTCCGCGATTTGGAAAGCGCCGGTGCCGACGGGATGCCAGTTGAATTCGTCGCGCCGCTTCGTCTCACCGGGGTGCAATTGCCCGTCGTAATACGCGACCGCCTCGGGCGGAACCGGCGTGGTGAAAGGCATCGCCAGCCAATAGACGATCTGCGGATAGGCCGTGGAGAGGCGGATTTTGAACGTCTGCGCGTCCACCACCTCCAGCCCCGGCAGCCGCGCGGAATAGTCAAACTTGCCGGTCTTTTTCGCCGCCTCATACAGCTCGTGCATCCCCATGACCACCGGCTCCAGCGTCGCGTAGATCGGGCACTCGATCTTCGGGTCGCACATGCGCAGCCACGCGAAATGCACGTCCTCCGCCACGACTTCGCGGCCCTTGCCGCCGGGGAAGCACGGGTCGTTGTGATAGCGGATGCCGCGCTTCAGCCGGCAGGTGTAAGTCACCTTGCCATCCGGCTCCACGGTGCGCTCCGGCAGCGCTTCGAGCAGCGCGGGCACCATCTCAAAGGGATCGGTTTTCAGCGGATGATATTCGAGCAGCGTGTCGAGAATCGCCTCGTGGATCTTATGCGCCATTTGGTCGTAGGCGTGCTGCGGATCGAGCCCGCGCGGATCGTCCGCGAGATACGCGTAACGCACCCGCCACGGCGTGCCGTCGTCACGCGTTGTCCGCGTCGGTGCGGGATGCGGGTTCGTGTCGCAGCCGGGCAGAAAGGCGAAAGGCGAAAGGCGAAAGGCGATGGCCGCAAGCTGAACGAACCGTGCGAAAGACATTCGCGACATCGCCTTTCGCCCTTCGCCCTTCGCCTTTCCCCTCATCCGCGCTTCTGCTGCTGCGCTTTGATTTTGTCCCGCAGCTCCGCCGCCAACTCGTAGGCTTCGTTGGCGATGGCCTTGTCCATTTCGCGCTGCATTTTTTCGAGCTTCGTCAGCGGCTGTTTCGCGCGGACCTCGTCCAGCCACTCGCCGAGAAAACTCAGCTCGGGACTGTTCGCCTGGGCCTCGGAGTTTTCGATCTTTTCGTAGAAAGCGCGGATCGTTTCCATGCCGCCCTCGATCTTCCGCGCCGCCGCCGCGTACTCCTCGCGCTCCAGCTCGATCGAGGCACAGGCGCGCGTGTTCATCATCAGCACATAGGGCGTGAATTGCAGCACCGACGCCGCCAGTTCCTCCGGCTGCGCATGCACGCCCACGAAGTTGAACATGTCGAGATTCCGCTGCGTATCGCGGATCACGCCCTGATAATCGCTGAGCTGAAAGAAGCTGATGTAGCGGTGGTAATACTGGATGCCCTCCTGCTGCAGCTCGCCCACTTCATCCGCCGAAAGCACATAGGTCTCGCTCTTCTTCTCCGCGCGCTTCGCCCGCTCCTGATGGTATTCGAGCAGCGATTCCCGGTCATGCGGCTCCAGCCCATCGGGCCGGCCAACGGTCTCCATCTGGATGAGCCCGAGGTCGATGCGGAGCTGGATTTTTTCCTTCCCATCGCTGCCCAGAATCTTCCGCACCTTGATCATGCCGGGTTCATGCGGCCAATCGCGGAGGAGGTCATTTAGATCGAGACTCATTGGACGCCGAATATCGAAACCCGCCCGCGCTTTGTCAATGAACGCGGGCAGGTGGCGGTTGGGCGGTTTTGAAAAAACGCCGTCATTCTGAACGGAGTTCCCGGCGGGCGAAGGCGGGCGGGAACGCAGTGAAGAATCGCTGACAGAAACGGGCGGAGGCGGCTGGGACGGGCGAACGCGTCTTCCCACCCACCGCCTCCGCCCATTTAGAGTCAGCGATTCTTCACTCCGCCTTTGTCGCAAAGCCTCCAAAAGCTGCGTTCAGAATGACGGCATTTTTGGGGGAGCCAACCCCCTGCCCGTCAGCGCGCTCGCCCTCCCTCACAGCGCGATGGACTTGATGATTTGCAGCTCGTCCGCAAAAAGCAGCGCCACCTTTTTCCCATCGGCCTCCACGCGCCGCGGGCGGCGCGTCTGGAACCATTCCCACTGCACTTCGCCTTTGCGGGCGCTGAGTTTGTAGAGCTTCCAGCGGCACTCGATGGCTTTGCTCCGGTCGAAAACGGCGTTGACCATGTCCTCGCTGTTCCGCGTCTCGCGGGTCGCATAGACCTCGCCGCCGGAGACGATGCAATCCTGGTATTTCCCGACCTTCCAAATGATTTTGCCCGTCTTCGCCTCGACCTTCATGGTCAGCGGCAGCGCGCCATTCGGGTCGAACCCGCCGCTGCCGGTGCTGACGTAGAGCGCGCCGCGGCCGTCGAG
>JAYWEP010000329.1:0-4163 GCA_043779205.1 Chthoniobacter sp.
GACACGCGCGACCTTTTCCTCTCGGGCAATGTCCGCATCTACCGCGAAGGCCGGCTCTTCACCGCCGAGCGCGCGCTCTACAATCTCGAAACCAAGGTCTTTAACACCGCCGATTTCCAAGGCGAAACGCTGCCCTTCCGCTTCGGCGGCCAGACGCTCTCCACGCTCGGCTCGAACGCCTATCTCGTGAAGGACGGCCTTTTCACCACCAGCGATTCGTCGAAACCGGACTACTATCTCCGCGCCCGCACCGTCCGCATTTATCCGAAAGACCGGGTCGTCTTCAGCAATGTGAAGCTCTATGTGGGACGCACGCCGATCTTCTGGTATCCGTACCTCTACCAGTCGCTCAATCAGGACTCGAGCTTCACCTTCATCCCCGGCTACAGCAGCACCTGGGGCGCGTACCTGCTCACGCAGACGACCTTTCCCCTGACCGAAAACGTCTCCGGCAAACTGCGCCTCGACCTCTACGCGGATCGCGGCGTCGGCGTCGGCTTTGAGGCCCGCTGGGGGCGGGAAAAAAAGGCGGCGTCGCCCTTCATTCACAAGGCCACGGAAACCAACGATCAGCGCAAGGAGCGGGAGGGGAGCGGCGGCGAAAACTGGGGGCGCTTCCTCAGCTACTTCATCCACGACTCCAAGCCGGGAACGAACAAGACCGCCCTCGCGCGCGAGCCGATCAACCCAAACCGCTACCGCGTCACGCTCCAGGATCGCACGTATTTCACGGAGGACATTTACACCACGGTCAATATCAACAAGCTGAGCGACCGGCGGTATTTGCAGGACTTCGACGAAACCGCCTTCCGCGAAGATCCCAACCCGGACACCCTTATCGCGATCACCAAGTGGGACGAGGACTACACCCTCACGCTGATGGCTCGGGAGCAGATCAACCCGGATTTCGACGGCACTGATCGGCTGCCGGAGCTCGCCTTGGACGTGAAGCGGCAGCCCGTTTTCAAAACGCCCCTTTTTTACGACAGCGACAGCAGCGCCGGCTTCCTGCGGCGCAACTTTGCCAAGGACTCGCTCTTCCCCGACTACAACACCTTCCGTGCGGACAGCTATCACCAGCTCAGCTTTCCCGGCACTTACTTCGGCTTTCTCTCCTTCGTCCCCAAGATCGGCGCGCGCGCCACCTACTACAACCACAGCGGCTTCACCGAGGAAGTCACCAACACCCGGACAGTCACCACGCCTGGCGTGAACGGCGCTCCGGCCACCACCGCGACAGTCACCAACATCGACGAGGTGCTCCATCGCGGCGGCACCCTCTTCCGCGCCGCCGTCACCGCCGGATTTGAAACCTCGTTCAAGTTTTCCAAAGCCTACGAAGGCGTGCAGTCGCGCATCTGGGGTCTCGACGGCCTGCGCCATGTCGTGCAGCCCTACGCGGACGCGTCCTTCGTCTATGCCGACAAAGATCCGAGCCACATCCTGCAGTTCGACCGCCTTAACCGCTCGACCCAGCTCCCGCCCATCGACTTTCCGCAGTTCAACACCATCGACTCCCTCGGCAACTGGTCGATCATCCGCCTCGGCGTCCGCAACCGCCTGCAAACGCGCCGCGACAACGACACCCTCAACTGGTTCGAGATCGACACCTTTTTCGATGTGAATATCGACCGGCCCAACTTTGGCGGTCTCGACGTGCTCTCCGACACCGGCACCTTTTCCAATCTCTTCAACCGCCTGACCTGGGCTCCGCTGCCGTGGATGAACGTCCAGCTCGATTCGCAACTGCCGCTTTTCGACACCGGCTTCACCGAGGTCAATTCGAGCGTGAACCTCCTCGTCAACAAAAACGCCAGCGTCTCGCTCGGCCAGCGCTACATCGACGGCAACAAGCAGTTTCCCAACAGCAACCTCGTCAGCTTCGGCGGCTACTACCGCGTCAACGACAACTGGGCGCTCAGCTTCCACGACCAGTACGAAGTCGCCGACAGCATCCTCGAAAGCCAAGTCTATCAGGTGCATCGCGACCTCTCGAGCTGGGTCGCCTCCCTCGGTCTCAGCGTGCGCGACAACCGCGGCGTGAACGACTTCAGCGTGCTCCTCACCTTCACCCTCAAGGATCTGCCCAACATCCGCGTCCCCTTCACCCTCGATCCCACCGCCGCCACCACCGGCAGCGGCAGCGGAAAAAACCGCTGAGCCAAAAATCGGCCGGCAGCGTTCGTCCTTGCGCCGGGTCTGCGCCTTGCTCTTTACTCCCCGGCTTTTCCGCGCCCCGTGAAAATCGCCGGGCGCGCTCCATTTACCAAAACCATACCAACACCACTACTACCCGCACATGGATCTCTGCATCATTGGCTCAGGATACGTCGGCCTCGTCTCCGGCGCCTGCTTCGCCGAAGTCGGCCACCACGTCGTCTGCGTCGATAACGACCAGCGCAAAATCGACGCCCTCCTGGCCGGCAAAATCCCCATCTACGAGCCCGGCCTCGAAGACCTCGTCCACCGCAACGTCGCCGCCAAGCGCCTGCGCTTCACCAACTCCATCGAGGACGGCGTCGATCATTCGCAGATCGTCTTCATCGCCGTGCCCACCCCGCCGCAGAAGGACGGCAGCGTCGATCTCACCTACATCGAGCGCGTCGCCCGCGAAATCGCCGGCGTGCTCAAGCCCGGCCAGTACCGCGTCATCGTCGATAAATCCACGGTCCCCGTGAAGACCGGCGAGAAAGTCGCCGACACCATCCGCCGCTACAACAAGCCCGCCGAGTTCGACGTGGTCAGCAATCCCGAATTCCTCCGCGAAGGCTGCGCCGTCCCCGATTTGATGAACCCGGATCGCGTCGTCATCGGCTCCGCTTCGCAAAAAGCCACGGACCTGATGAAGCAGGTCTATGAGCCCTTCAAAGCGCCCATCCTCGTCACCGACATCAACAGCGCCGAACTCATCAAGCACGCCGCGAACTCCTTTCTTTCCCTCAAGATCAGCTACATCAACGCCGTCTCCGCGATCTGCGAAGCCAGCGGCGCGGACGTGGAAATGGTCGCCGACGGCATCGGCATGGACCGCCGCATCGGCCGCAATTTCCTCAACGCCGGCCTCGGCTACGGCGGCTCGTGCTTTCCCAAAGACGTGAAAGCCTTCATCGCCATCAGCGACCAGCTCGGCGTGCCCTTCGCGCTCCTGAAGGAAGTCGAGCGCATCAATGACACCCAGCTCGACCGCTTCATCAAAAAGCTCCGCGACGCGCTCTGGGTCTTGAAGGACAAGAAGATCGCCGT
The DNA here is from genome assembly GCA_043779205.1 of Chthoniobacter sp. Classification (GTDB taxonomy): domain Bacteria; phylum Verrucomicrobiota; class Verrucomicrobiia; order Chthoniobacterales; family Chthoniobacteraceae; genus Chthoniobacter. The sequence goes on from JAYWEP010000329.1 coordinate 3,244, forward strand.
CTGGGGACTGACCTTCAAACCCGACACCGACGACGTGCGCAATTCCGTCGCCATCGAACTCGTCAACCGCATCGCCGCCGAGGGCGCGCACGTCACCGCCTACGATCCGAAGGGCGCGGAAAAGGCCGTCGAATGGAAGCTCATCGACCCCGCGAAAATCAAACTCGCCCCCACCCCGCTCGACGCCGTGGACGGCGCCGAAGCCCTCATCCTCGCGACCGAGTGGAAGGAATTTCTCAACCAGGATTTCGCCGAAGTGAAAGCCCGCATGCACACCCCGCTCATCTTCGACGGCCGCAATCTCTTCAACCCCGAGACCATGCGCGAACACGGCTTCGACTACCGCGCCATCGGCCGCCCTTAAAACTGTTGGTCTTGGCGAAATGCCGGGGCTTTCTTGCGCTTAAATTTGAAATCCGAAATCCGAAATCCGAAACAAATCCGAATGATTTGAAATTGGAAAACGGCTGGCAGACGACAGAAGATGCCCAAGCTGTTTTCCTGATTTCCGTCGTTTGAAAATTTGTTTCGGATTTCGATATTCGGATTTCGGATTTTTCCCCACCCATGCCCAACCCGCGCCAATCCTGCATCCGCGCGCTTCTCGAATGGGAGAAGGGCAAGCATTTCTCCGACGAAATCCTCCACACCGCCCTCGAACGCGAGCCCCTCCGCCCGCTCGACCGCGCGTTTTTCATGGAGACCTTCTTCGGCATCCTCCGCAATCTCAGCCGCCTCGATTTTCTCATCGCCCAGCTCCGCGAAGGCCATATCGACCCCCAGACCCGCGCCATCCTCCGCCTCGGGCTCTACCAGATTTTCCACATGCGCACCGCGGATCACGCCGCGGTCAATGAGACCGTCAACCTCGCCGTCCGCGCCCGCGGCCTCGTCAACGCCATCCTCCGCCGCGCCCTCCG
>JAYWEP010000330.1:0-20258 GCA_043779205.1 Chthoniobacter sp.
GCGGGACGTGGTGGTGGTCTCCCTCGGCAAGGAACTCGGCGTGGACGGCTGGCTGGCCGATTGGAACCGGATGCGCAAGCAGGGCGACACGCCGAACAAAATCGAAATCATCGAACTGCGCAGCGATCCGAAATACGGGAAGTTCATCGCCCACAAGCCGGCGAGCGCCCGCGTGGAAGTGCGCCGGGCCAAGGGCAGGCTCACGGTGGAAGTGAAGGACTTCCTTTCGCCGACGATCCTCGAACGCCTGCAAGAGCAAGCCGGCCCGCTGCTCGCCCCGAAAGTCCCCGACTGGCGCGCAATGGTGGACAGCGTGATGATCGACCCAGCTTACGACGGCAAGGTTTTCAACATCGCCCTCGCCGACGTGCCCGAGCGGAAACAAGACTACGTGCAAGCCACCTACGAACTCGACGCCCCCGCCGGCCCAACCACCGTCGCCGTGAAAATCACCGACATGCTCGGCGAGGAAGTGCTCGTCGTGCGGGAAGTGTGATTCTTTAAGCCGCCATGCACACGCTCGGCGACATGGCGAAAACCTTGAACCGCGCGCCGGTTTATCTCTCCGGCCTGCAAGCCCGCTTTGAGCTGCCCCTGCTGGAAGGCGCGGCCTACTCCGACGCCTTTCTGGCTTTCTTTCGGACGGTGGTTTACCTCCGCGCGCTCTTCATCTCCGAGGAAGCCTTGCGCGACCTCTGGCACCTCGAAAAGAAGCTGCTCACCCTCCTCCACGTCGATTCCACCGGCTCGCCGACGTGGTTTCTCGACGCCTGCGGCCAGACCGCGCACCGCAACCGCCGCCTCCTCCTAACGAATTACGACATGGGCGTGGAGGTTCCGGCAAAGATGGTGCAGCTCGGCCTCGATTTCTCCGGCAGCCTCCCCGAGCTATTCGCCGGGAAGGAGATGGGCGAAGACGCAATGAGGGTCTTGAGCGAGTATCTAAAGCTCCACGCCCGCCTCCGCGCCGACATCACCGCCGAGCTGCCGCTCGTCCGCGCCGCCGCGCGCTGGGCTGCGCGCTGTTAATCGTGCCTCACAGCAAAAACGATACTTCGCTCCATTGCTGCCAACGATCATCGGTGCGACGCCCGCAAGTTCTCCTGTCGGCATGGCCGATGTTCCCCGACGCTTCGGCAGCGGAACCGCCAGCGGTGGAGTTTGTCTTCTTCCAGACCGCTGATGTTTTCGTCGAGGACGATCACGCCACGGCTTCCGCGCGGGCGGCGCGGGCGATGTGCCGGACATTCACGCTCTTGGTAAACAAAGAGCCCGCGAGATGGACCGCTTCCGCGATGGCTTCGCGCGTGACGGAGCCGCGCCACGCGTCGCAAATTTCATCCCAATTCTCGCCGCGCTCGATGGCGCGCAAGACCTGCCAGACCATGACGCGCGAGCCTTTGAAGGTCGGCTTGCCGTGGCAGATGCCGTTGTCGGCGACGATGTACTGGCCGAGTTCAACGCGGGTGCGCGCAGGAGTCTTGGCGGCGGCTTTCATGGCGCAGAGACGCGCACGGGGCGCAAGACGCGAGGCGGGGGAGCGGAGGGCGGCAACGGGGTGCGGTGGGCATCGGGCGGCTAGGCGGAGAGGGCGACGATATTGCGCGCGTCCTGCGGCTTCACGGCGAACCACGCGGCGGTGCCTCCCAAAAAAAACAAACCGCCGGTCAGCCACGCTCACGCGCACCGACCGGCGGGGTTTGTCTTAGTCGTTCAGCGCGCGGCTTGCACCGCGCTCCGGTTTAGCTCGCGCTGCCTTCCGTCACCGTGGCGGGCTCGACGGGCGTCGGCGGCGTGGACGGCGGCGGGATCTGCACGACTTGGAAATTCGCCGTGGTCTGCGCGAGGAGCTGCGCGAGGCGCACGACGCCGGAGGGCGTCATCGCGATGCGCGTGTGGATCGGCATGATCGACACGCCGGGGCGATCCGCGACGATGCCGGAAGTGAAGTCGATATAGACCTCCTCCGCGCCCACGCTGACGAGCGCGTGGTTCGCGTAGCGGGCGGTGAAGTTCTCGTATTTGAGCTGAAGGGATTGCTGGGGATTCTGCGGTTGGTTGGACATAGGGCCGCTTGCTTTAGCAGCCCGCCACCCCTTTGCAACCGCACAAAACAGCCGCCCGGCATTTTCCATCCCGGCGCTCCGGCGGGACTCGCAAATCTCGCGCGCCGGGCTGGTGCGGCGGTAGCTGTAGGGAAAACTGGCGGCTTCCCCTACAGTGACCGCCGCGCCGCATGCCGACCGAGAAACTCTCCGCACTCTTTCACGAAAATTTCACCGCTTTCGGCGAACTCGGGGCTTCCGTGTGCGTCTGGCAGGACGGGCGCGAGGTGCTTTCGCTCGCCGGTGGCTGGAAAGACCGCGCGCAAACCGAGCCGTGGAGCGCGGAGACGCCGGTGCTGTTTTGGTCGGCGACAAAAGGGCTCGCCGCCGCGTGCCTGCTGCACGCCTGCCAGGAGCACGGGCTCTCGCCGCTCACGCGGGTCGCCGAGCTGTGGCCGGAGTTTGCGCAGGCGGGGAAGGAACGCGTGACCATCGCGGAACTGCTCTCGCATCAGGCCGGGCTCGCCGCGCTCTCCCGCGCGGCGGACGCGCAGGATCACGCGGCCGTCGCGGCGGCGCTCGCCGCGGAGGCGCCGCAATGGCCGCCCGGCGCGGGGCACGGCTATCATCCGCGCACCTTCGGCTACCTCGTGGATGAAATGCTGCGCCGCATCACCCGTGGCGTGACCCTGCGCGAGTACTGGCGCGCGCAGTTTGCCTCACCGCTCGGCCTCGACGTGTGGATCGGCATGCCGCCGGAGCGCGTGGCCGAGGCCTCCTTCATTTTTCCCGCCAAGACCGCGCCGCCCAAAGGCGATCCGTTTTACACCGCCTTCCTTACGCCGGGTTCGCTGACCGCGCGCGCCTTTGCCTCGCCGCGCGGCCTGCACAGCGTCGCCTCGATGAACGCGCCCGAGGCGCGCGCGTCGTCCTTCGGCGCGTTCGGCGGCATCGGCACCGCGCGGGGGCTGGCGAAATTCTACGCGCTGCTCGCGGGCGGCGGCGGGCTCGACGGGCGGCGCTTTTTCGAGCCGTCCACGCTCGACTGGATGACCACCGCGCTCACCCAGGGCCCCGACCGCGTGCTGCAAATCGACACCGCCTTTTCCGCCGGCTTCATGCGCGACCCGCTCGACACGACCGGCCGCAAACTCCGCACGCACTTCGGCCCGTCGCCCCGCGCCTTCGGCCATCCCGGCGCCGGCGGCAGCCACGCCTTCGCCGACCCGGACACCGGCCTCGCCTTCGCCTACGTGATGAACCAGATGGAGCCCGGCGTTTTGCCCGGCCCGAAAGGCCTCCGCCTCATCGCCGCGCTCTACGCCTGACCCATCACACCCCGACCACCGCCACCACCACCTCCCGCCGATGCGGCGCGCGGCGGTGCTCGAAAAGAAAAATCCCCTGCCACGTCCCGAGCAGCATGCGGCCCTCCGCGACCGGCACCACCTCGCTCGTCCGCGTGAGCACCATCCGCAAGTGCGAGGGCATGTCATCCGGCCCCTCCGCGGTGTGGACAAAATAATCCGCATCCTCCGGCACCAGCCGCTCAAAGAATTCGTGCAGGTCCGTGCGCGCCGAGCGGTCCGCATTTTCGTAAATGATGAGACTCGCGCTCGTGTGCCGGATGAAGACCGTCGCCGTCCCCGTCTGCACCCCGCTCGCGCGCACCACGCCCGCGACTTCCTCCGTGATCTCATAGGTGCCTTTTCCCCGCGTGCCGATGGTGAAGGTGGCGGTGTGCGCGTGCATCGTCATTGGTCTTTGCAAAGGCTACCCGCTTCCTTTCAGCCGGGCTCTGCCCAGCGCCATGATTTCGCTCCGCACCGCCCCCGGCAGCAGCCACCACAGCACCGCCGCGGCCCCGCCCGTGACGAGCATTTTTGGCAGGACTAGGTTCCACCCACCACCCGCCAGCACCGGCACAATCGACGGAATCATCACCAAGACCGTACCCACACCCGACAGCCAGAGCAACCGGGCTTGAGACCAAGGGACAGCATACCGGACATTGCAGATGACCGCCGCCACGACCAGGCGCGTCAGCACACCCAGACACCCGGAGACCGCCGCACCCATGATCGAATACCGCGGAATCAGCACGAACATCAGCGCCACCGACACGATGCCGCCGGCACCCGAGGCCAGCGGGAGGAAGCGCGTGCCGTTTGGGTAATAGTAGAGAAGCATCGAATACAGGCTGTAAACACCCTGGAAAAAACCGGCCAGAACAAGGAGCGGAATAACCTCGCCAGCGCTCCAGTAGGCTGGGCGGGTCATCATCCGCAGAATCTCCGGCGAAAAAAGACTGAGGATCACCGCACCGATGGCGAAACCGGCCACCGACGCGACGGTGCGCCGATGAAGGCTTTCGAGTTTTGATGGCTCATTACTGGCGAGCCCCGCATAGACGCGGGGCAGAAACGCCTGGCCGAAACCTCCAACCAAAAAGGACTCCACCGAGGCGAGCGTGGAGGCCAGGCCATAAAGACCCGTCTGCGCCGGACCTTCCATCTTATTCAGCACGAGACTAGCCATGTAAATAGTGCTCCACCCAGCCAGCATGTGCGGAACGACAGGGAGCGAATAACCGAGCGTCTTGCGCAGAATGGGCCGGTCGATTCCCCACCAGACATCCCTTTTGAACCGCCAAAGTGAAACCAGTGCAAAGACACCCTCCGCGATGGCTCCCGACAGCAGAATGGCGGTCGCTTTCATGCGGAATACGACGATCAGCAACAGCATCAGGATGATCCGCAGGACCATGAAGCCGCCTTCGATCGACAGATACTCCGTGGCCCGTTCCCGGATCTGCAGGCTCGTGCTGTAAAGCGTCCTCACCGGTCCGGCGACGGCGGCGATCAAGCCCAGAAACACGAAGGGCCAGAAGCGTATTTCCCCCATCACCCATGCCAGAACCCCCGGCATACCTAGCGACAACCCGGACAGCCCAATGGTGCCGATGCCACCCACCAGCAGGACGAAAAGCAGGAGTGTCCCCCAGACCCGGCGATAGTCGCTCCCGGAGGAGTGGCCATTGGGAAAATAACTCCGCGCCAGCGCCGCATCGCAGCCCAGCGGATAAAGCAATTGCAGCAGTCCGGTCACCGCACCCACCGCACCCACGATCCCATAGTCCTCGGGCGACAGAAACGCCGTGTAAACGGGCAGCAAAAGGAAGCCAATCCCTTTCTGACCCAGCGACAGCGCAAAGTAGATGGCGGTATCTTTGAGAAGCCTCATCTAGCGGGAAAGCCACGCGGCTATCCGGCTTCCGAGCCGGATGCCAGGCGTTTCAATGAGATGAAAGGTGATCGCGGAGAATAAGAGTGTGAACCCAACAGTCATCAGGCTCAGCACGAAACAAAACATCGTCTGAGTCAGACCCGGTGCAAATGCTGCAAGGAAGAAACTGCTCGAAAAAAGCACCAGCATGTGGAGCAGATAGGTGCTGTAGGAAACCTTCCCAAGCCATTGCAGCCAGCCGGCACGCAAAACTCGCGAAGCGAACTGCATCGGCGGAATATTCGCCGAGACCTTGCGTGCCAGGATGGTGCAGAACACGCCAAACCAAATCAGGACCGGAAAAAACGGACGCCCATGTTCCCCCGCGAATAAAGGCGGCAGCGCGATCATCACGGGGGCGATCGGCAGGAGATAGCGTTTGCATACATTGGCCAGGCTGTCGTCGGATGCGACGGATTGATAAATGCGCTGGGACAGGCATCCCAGGAAAAAAAACTGGACGTGATATGGGAGGAAGGCTCCCAACTCGATGAACTCTGGAGAACGTTTCGAGATCAGAGCGCCGGCGACTGTGAACAGTAAGAGCAGCAGATGCCATCGGGCCTTCCTAAGCTTCACCAGTGCGAGGCAGAGAGGAGCCAGAAGATAGAACTGCCACTCCAGGGATATGCTCCATGATGGGTCATTGATCGCGGTGGGCGCAAACGGCAGCAGTCGGCTGGGTATGACACCATGCAGCATCGGAATTCGCGCGAGAATGTGCCAGGGCAGATGTAGCGAAATGGAGTCAATCCGCTGCACTTCTGTCAACGAACTTTCGGGTGAAAAGAATCCGGCCCAGGCGATGTAGTGCTGGCGCACCCAAGGCAGCAGCAAGACGCCAACGAAACCTGTGACCAGGAACAATGGATATAGCCTAAAAAACCGCCGGATGATGAATTTCCGGTACCCCTCTTGCCGTTGATCCAACAGGTGAAAAATGACGAAGCCGCTGATGATGATGAAAACCTGAACCGCGAACCCGCCCTCGCGAACCAATGACGCGAGGAAAGATATCTTGCCTTTTTCGTAACCGGCAACTCCCAGGCAATGATCGGCTACGACCCACCAAGCCAGAATGGCCCTCAAGCCCTCAATCTCCGGGATTCGGTCCACAGAAGAGCGTATCCCTCCTGCGCCCGTTGCCGATTCTCCCGGTTCCTGTTCTGGTTTGTTATCCACCATGTTTAGCTTTGAAAACGCTGGCATCGCAGGTCGCCATTGGGCCGGTTCACTGCTTCCATCACCTTCATCACAGATACTGCCTCATCAAGCAGACAGGCGGGTGACTCCGGCGGCACCTGCGTGGCGACCGCATCGGCAAAGACCTTCATCTGGCGATAAAAGCCCGCTTTGTAACGCCGGTCGATGGGGCGCAATGGCAAGGGCTTTTCATCTCCGCCGGTGCGCTGAACGAAGGCGCTTTCAAGGGAGAGAAAGCGAATCCGCAAGTCCCGCGCAAAGAAGTCGATGGTCCAGCGGCCCGGAGCATACCACTGCGACACATAATGGCCGGGAACCTGGCCGGGAAACTCGAAGAAGGCGTCGTAGGAATTCCGCCGGTCGGGCGCGCTGCGCGCGAGCGCGCAGACCTGCTCCGGCAGCCCGGCGGCATGGCACATCAGGTCGATCAAATGAATGCCGTTCACGAGGAAATAGCGGTCGAGCATTTCGGGAGAAAGTCCCCAGCCAGCACTTTGATGGATCCACTCGGGCTGCTGGACAAGGAGGGCTTTCAGGCCGCCCGCCTTTTCGGCGAGCTCCAGCGCCTTGCGAATGTTGCTGTAGTATCGGCGGTTCACTCCCACCATGCCCCACGTCCCGGCTTGGGTTGCGACCCTGGCTACCGCGGCCGTTTCCTTGGAGCTAAAGCCCACCGGCTTTTCGATCAGACAAGGCCGTCCGGTTCGGAGAACAGCCTTGGCAACATCCACGGTATGGGTGTGCCCGACGGAAACCACCGCCGCATCGAACTGTCCCCACGCGAGCAGGTCGTCCGTCGAGGAGAAATAGTTGGCGACGCGGAATTCGCGGCAAAACTCCGTCCCGGTTGCACGGTCACGTTTCACTCCCGCGACCAGTCGCGCACCGCGCAGGTTCTGGAGGACGGCGGCGTGGTGCCGGGCGATATTGCCCAGCCCGATGATGGCGACCCGGATCTTCATGTGATGGAATAGCGGTTGGTCCGCTGCGTAGCCGTGAGGGGGAGCGGAACAGGCGTGCCGTGGTTATCCGCCGAAATGCGCATCGCGGTGTAGATCTCCAGTGCGGCGATGCCATCGTCCGCCGTCGCGAGGATGGGTTCGCCGGGAGCTGACAAATTGCGTAGCGCGACCATTGCGGGCTCGATCAACTGCATCGGGTGCCGCCCGGAGAATGGGTAATCCTCCAGCGATTCACCGTAATGGCGGAGCGTGCGCGGACGCTTTTCCGGTGCCCGGAAACGCACCCGGATCTCACATGTTTCCTCGTCGATGAAAACGCGGCCCTGCTCCGCGCAAATCTCCACATGCTGGGCGAGCCCAAAGTCGTCGCTGAAATCGAGAAACATCCGCTGGCCACCGGCGAAGTTCACCACGGCGTAAAGCCCCGGATCCTCGAACTGGCTGCCCCGCGTGACCGCCAGATTCAAGTCGCGCGAAAACGCCGACACCGACACCGCTTCGGCGGCAAACAGGTAGCGACCGAGATCGATGTAATGAATGCCCACGCAAGCCATGCCCCCGGCACCGCAGGTCACGGTCATCGAAACGAACGGACCCATTAGGTCTCTGGCGGTGGCGATTCCGATCAAGTCCTGATAGGCGGTGGTGTAACGCCGGATGAAATTAACCGCCAGCCGGACACCCTTTTCGGCGCAAAGATCGCGCATGGCCACACCGTCCTCGACCGATCCAGCCAGAGGCTTTTCGCACAAAACGAAGCGCACCGGACAGGCCTCCAGCAGGGCGCGCAGGTTTTCGAGATGGCTGGGGCCGGTCGAAGCAATGACCGCCAGTTCCGGGGCAAATCCGGGGGCGGCGGCAAGGGAATCCACGAGTTCAACACCGGGAGGGGCCGCATCGCCATTGGTTTTCAGATAGGGATCAAAGCCGAAAATCCGCGTGCAGCCAAGGTGCCGCAGCGCTTGGACGTGCCGGCAACCCATCCGCCCCAAACCGACGACGATGGCTGCATTCAATGGAAAAGACATGATGGTGGGCGATGCGCGTCAGGATATGGGATGATTGGATGGGGCTGACGAATGTGATGAGACGGCATATTGCGGGTCAAGGGAGAAGGCAATGATCGCGAGTCTCGGATTCGCGGCTTATGCCTCTGCGTTCACCGATGAAAAACTTATAGGCCTCCACCATGCGAGGTCAATTCACGCAATATCGCGGTAAATTCTTCCAAACTCTCCGGCAGATACAGGCGATCCCCAGCCTCAATCCAGTGCTTGATCGCCCTGTCCTGCTCGGCGATAACTTCGGGCGACGTTTGGAGCATCTTCACCAACGAAATTACGGGGGCTCCCTGATCAAGGAAACTTTTCATCGCATGAGAGGCGATGGTGATTGCAATTGCAGGCTGGTTGAATTCAACAAACTCCATCGGAACCCATGCCGGAATCAACTCGCCTGTCTTGAGGATTGGTATTTCGACTCCGACCAGAGAGGGATGAGGCTTCACCGCCTGCCGATCCAGAGGCACCACCCCGGTCGCCGCCGCAAAGACGCGTTCGTAAAGGCCATAGAAGCCTGCTGCGGAGACTTTCTCCTGTCCGTAAAACCGCGCAATGTCGTCCCAGAGCCAGACCAGCCGCGCGCTGGACTGGCGCACGAGCAAGCGCCCGAGCGGCAAACCGCGGGCCTGAACGCGTGAAGAGTCGCTGCGCTCACAACGTTCGATGCCATGAGCGGAATAGAACCTTGCGGCGAGGTTTGGAAAAGGAGCACTCGGGTCGAGCATGACGAGCGGCACCCCGGATATGACTTGTGCGAGTCTTCCAAAAAGCCAGACCGACGGTGCCCGGCAAACGGTCTTGTCGAGGCCCGTTGCCCGGGTGTGATCCCAGTCCTCGAAGATCAATCGGTTCCCCGGCCCGCCGGCGAGGTAGCCAATGGCCGCCAGAAGCGGCAGATGGAAACCGTCGTTGTAATAGTGGATGACTGAGTCGCGGATCGCGCCGAACTGCCGACGCAGCCACCACCGGCATCGGACCGCCTCGGGAATCCACCTCCAGAACCGCCACAGACGCACACTGATCGTATGGGTCACTAGTTCAATTGACACCCCTTCATTAACGAGAGGCTGAAGAAAACGATACAACCCGGGATTGAACACAAACATCTTAGGCATGCCGCCCGCACGAAGACAGTGGTCAACCGTGATAAGTGCCGAGGACAGTGCCGCGTAAGAGCCCAGCAAGACGACACTCTCACCACGCAGTTTGCTCATCTCACGTACAGCAAACGGCTGGCACTCCTTGCTCCGAAAGGCCGCCAATTGATGTTCAGTAATCCCTCTGTCATCCTTCATCAGCTATTCACATCCGCTCAATCCACAACGAACTGAACGCGTTGGGATCAGCGTTAATTGCGGCGTAATCCGGGATGGTTGAGGCCAAGAATTCAGGCTCAAAAAAACGCAGCAGCGGGGTCGATTGAACGATCCGGAATTGTTCATTGAAACATAGGAACGCTTGAACCACCATCGCTTCATTCCAATACATCGGCCAGTCCGGTTGCACCACCCAATGCTCGGGCGGATACGGCGTATTGAAGGGGAAAGGAACGTCATGAATATGAACCACGACACCTTTTGCAAGTCGGGGCAGAATCTCCAAAAAAATCCTGGCCACATCTCCGTCGATTTTCAAAACATGGCTCGAGTCTATGAACAGAATGTCGCCGGAATTCAATGCGCTAAAAAGCGAGATATCCACGGCTTGAAGGAGCGATTCCGTCAATCGTATTCCATTGATTGTTCGCAGCTTGTCGAACGGATACGGCTCAATGCAATGGATGTTGGTTTCGCACCGTTCAGTTGCGTTCTTTTTCGCTGCTAGCGAGGCATAATAGGTCGAAAGGCCAGATCCCACCTCCACCACCTGGCTCGGCTTGTAATGACGCACCATAGCATAAAGGGTCATTGCATCAACCCATGGTATCCCGGGGCCGAACCCCGCATCCTTTAGCGCATGATGTTCCTGATAGGGTGGACACTCAGTAAGGTGCTTTTTAACCAAATATCCAAACTGTTGCTTCAATTCTTGCAGATCGAACCGCACTCCAACCAGTTGGCTTGCTGTTGACCACCTTTGCTGGTGTTTTACCAAATCCTCCCGGTCAGGCAGCGGGGAATAGTAATCATTTTTGCGCGCAGCCAGAAGCCCCATTTTGCGAAGGATCCGTAGTGGAAAGTGAAAACAGCATTCGTGTTTGATTCGTCCCAACGCGGCCCTAAGTGACGACGGTTTGTTGTTCTTGTTAGTCATGCGATGCAAGCCTCAATAAATCATGAATTTCTGAATAGCGCCTGCTTTTCTCAAGCGCTCCCGAACTCCGGCTGAGCCTTCGCGCAAGCCTGTCTCGCCTGATGGGGGGAGACGCTCTCTCCTTGGTCCTCAAACGCATGATCCTCGCTCGGCTTCCTGTCAGTTGGGCGTTCATTTCAAAATACCCATCCTTCTCCCCAACGCTGATGCGATTCGCGAGGCTTGCCGGTAGATTTTTGAGGAAACTCCTCCGGACGCGCTGGCCAGGCCCCGCCACATGAACTCGGCAACTCGAAGCGCCGCCAGGAAGCGCAGCACTTTTCCACCCCGATTAGCTGGCATCTGGAAGGATGAACCCGGCGCGGCGTCGAGCACACACCAAATCAGATCGTTGTAAAAACGAACGGACAGTCCGGCGCGTGCCGCGGTGGCTCGAAAGGTGGTCTCGTCCCAGATGGAAAGATGCGCGTTCTGGAGCTGGTGCTTTAAGCCGCCGCCCCAGTGTCCGCAGAGGATGCTCGTGAGTCCTGGAACCCCCACAAAAAGGCACCCTTGCGGCTTGAGAAGCTGTTTGCACTTTTCCAGGACATCCACGGGATCCAAGACATGCTCCAGCGAGTGGTTCAGGATGACGACATCCGCCCGCTCCCCCTGCCGGAGCGCCTCCTCGACCAAACCCAGCCTGACCTCAATGTCCCGCCTGGCTGCCGCCTTCACACAGTTTGCGTCCGGGTCATAACCGCAAACGGACGCGCCGCGCTCCTTGAATCCAGCCAGGTTCCACCCGGCTCCCGAGCCAATCTCGATGATGCGCACGCTGCTCATCTCCCGGCTCCGCAGGAGAGGAATAATGCCCGTCAGTCCTTCCGCCATCGAACGGCCTGTGCGAAAGAAATCATCCACGACTTTCTCCCATGCTGCGTCATCCATGTCCGTGCCCTCATACAGGCGGCGGTATTGTTCGGAATAAAACTGGGTGGCCGATTGCTGATTCAGCGGATTCTGAGTGAAAAGAAAGCCGCACGAGCCGCAGACCACCGTCCGCAGCGGCAGGCCGTATCGGTCCTTTTCGGCAATAAGAAATCCTTCGCCCCAGCCGCACAGGGGGCAGGACTCGCGTCGTTCCTCCACATAGGTGCCGTTCTGGAGGCGTTCCAGATAGCGGGCGCGCTCCTCGCGTTGAGCGGGGTTGAGTTTCAGGGTGGGATGCCCGTCATCTTCACAGCCAGTAAGCCAGGTCTTTTTCGTCAGTTTCATAGGTCCGTTATGCCCACCGGCTCATTCCGGCACCGCCCGGAATCGTGGAGGTGCGCCCTAAAAAACGAAAGCGGTCGAGGGTGGACATGGCTGGTATAAAAAGCGGAAAACAGGAGAGGCGGGAAGGAGAAGATTCCGCGGCTGCTTTCCGCGGGGCTCATTGCACGGCAAGCTGCCCCCGTTCGATCATCAACTCCTCGACCAGCTCCAGGAGCGCATGGCCGATGGTGATGTGACATTCCTGAACGCGCCCGGTTTCCTTCGATGGAACGACAATGGCGATGTCGCAGTATTCGCGGGCGGGCAGGCCTTCGCCGCCGAGGAGACCCACCGTGTGGATGTGCATCTCGCGGGCCGTCGCCAGCGCGCGGATCACGTTCGGGGACTTGCCCGAGGTGGTGATGCCGATCAGGACGTCTCCCGGTTTGCCCAGCGCCTGGGTCATCCGCTCGAAATGCGATTCGTAGCCGTTATCGTTTCCGCTGGCGGTGAGGCTCGATGGGTCCATGGCCAGCGCGATGGCCGGGAGCGCGCGGCGATTGATGTGGGTCCGCAGGCGGACGAGCATTTCCGCGGCGAGGTGTTGCGCGTCCGCCGCCGAGCCGCCATTGCCGCAGAGGAGCAGTTTGCCACCGGAGGCCAGACAGTCGGCCATGATTTGGGCGGCCGCGATGATGGTTCCTGCAGCCTGTTTTAGCGTGGCTTGTTTCGCCTCAATGGAGGCCTGAAACAGGCGTTCGAGGTGTTCTTGAGCATTCATAAATAATGGGTGCAGGCGTGGCTTCGATATGGTCCTCCATCGGTCACAGGGACGGTGCTGGAGGACGCTCGCGGCAAGGGGAAAAAGGACTTCGGATGCAGCGCGGTGAAAATCTACAAGTGCCAGTCCTTACCACACCGTCCGCCCACCGTTCACCGCAATAATCTCTCCGGTCATAAAGCTGGAGGCATCCGCGCACAGGAAGATAAGTGCGCCGCGCATATCGTCGGGCTGCGCCATTCGGCCCATGGGGATCAAGCGGGTCAATCGCTGCTTGAATTCGGGATCTTGGTTTTGCTCGACGCCGCCGGGGCAGAGGCAGTTGACGCGCACACCCTTGTCTGCCCAATAGACTGCCAGGTGCCGCGTCAGACCGACGATGGCGTGCTTGACCACGGTGTAGGTAACGGGTTTGGAAGGTTGCTGGTCCTCGGGCAGACCCTCGATCCGATAGAGGGTTTGGTCGGGAGCGACGAGGGAATACTCGGAGCCGATGTTGACGATCACGCCCCCTCCATGTCGAGCCATGTGCGCGCCAAAGACGCGGGAGCACAGCATCGCGCCGGTCAATCCGACAGCGATGTCGAGATTCCAATCTTCGAGCCGGAGATTTTCAAAACGCGCCAGAGGAGGATTGTCGCCTGACTTTTCGACCTTTGGATTGCGGGCGGCGTTGTTGACCAGAATATCCACGCGTCCGTGGCGCTCCATGACGCTCTGGAAGGCGCGCTCGATGCTCTCCGCCGAGGTTACGTCGGCCACGACGCCACTGGCACCCGCGCCGACTTCGCGCACGGCCCGATCCACAGCGGAGGCATTAAGATCCGCGATGATGGGGATGCCGCCCGCCTCCCTGATAGCCAGCGCGTGCTGGATTCCCAGCAGACCGGCACCGCCGGTGATGAAGGCAACGCGGTTTGAAAGATCAAAAATGTCGGATCTCATTCAGCGCGAGATTTTTCGCGAGGATACAATGCCACGGGGAAAAGCCGGGCCGGAGATTTCCAGGTGCCGATCGGTGTAAGTGCCCGTCTTACAGTGCTTCGTAGAGGCAAGTCAGTCATCGTTGCTCGTCTTCATTACAAGCTGGGGAATTGCATGTTACTTCCGGGCATGATCGCCAAAATATACAAGCGTCTTGGTGAGCGCCTCAATTTGCTGATCCTGTTCTTCCTCAGTCGCCTGGTTGGTTGTGAATTGCATCATGGTTTTTTGGAGGGATTCTGCCACCGGAACCGCGCCCGTGCCGATGCCGTGGTCACGGAAGGCCGGTTCGTTATTGAGAGTCCTCCATGCGGCGTAGATGCCATCGCCGCCATTTTCGATGTATTTCTTGCGGAACTCCTGCCAGGCAATCCCTGTTTCTCCACATTTGAAATTGGCACCGAAAGTGTAGTAACTGTGGGTGTAACCGGCCGGCACCGCCTGGGACTGTAACAGCGCGCTGCCACTGAGGCATTTGAAATACTTCCCGCCCATTTGCATGCGCAGATTGACGAATTCATCCATCCGCTCCGTTTGAGCGAGCGCCATCGCCGCGGTGAGTTCACTCATCCGGTAATTGTAACCAACAATGGCATGACGCTCCCAGTCGGGGTCTTGAAAGCGATCCCTGCCAATTCGCACTTTTCCCGCCTGTGCGGTCAGATTCTTAAAGCCCAGCCCACCGTAGCGCCGAATGGCAAGAGCCATGTCCTCGTCGTTAGTGCAGACAATACCCCCTTCACCGGAACAAAGGTGCTTTGAAGCCTCAAGACTCCACGATCCCGCTACACCGATCGTGCCGGCGAGCCTTCCACGGTCATCCGTGGCCAGGAAGCACTGGGCGCAGTCTTCCAAGATAGGAATGCCGCGCTCCTTGGCGACCGCCTCAATCGCGTCCATGTCACACATCAGGCCGTAGATATGCACCACCATGATCGCCTTGGTTCGCGAGGTGATTTTTTTGCGGAGATCATCCGCGTCCATGAGAAAGGTATCCGGTCGCACATCCACGAACAGCGGCGTTGCGCCAAGGTATGCCGGTGCAAAACCGCACATCGCAGGCACCAGGGACGGCACCGCCACCTCGTCTCCCCTGGAGACGCCCAAGGCCGCCAGAATCGCGTGGAGGGTGCCGGTTCCCGAATTGAACGCGACGCCAAATTTCTGGCCATGCCGCTCCGCAAACAGAGCCTCGAATCGCTCGCTGAAAGCTCCGTCGCTTCCAGCGCGGAATCCATTGCTCAGAACCTCATCAATGTATTTTCGTTCGTTCCCGGTAAATCTCCAGCCTCTGTCCGGGGACTGCTGCGTGGGTGTATTTTGCATTTGGCTAAGTGATCTCCTGACGTTTTTGTTAAAGTTCGATTGGTTCAAGAGAAATTCGCGGTGTTTGTGGATATTGATGGAATCCAAACCCTTCGAGAGCGCGTACGCCATGAGGTCGGTCGTGGGACTCAGAAAGGAAATGCCCGTATAGAGCTGCTGGTAAAACTCCACGTCCTCCTGATAGTCGAGAGTCAGTCGGATTTCCCGCGTTTCAGCATCATCGGCGGGGTCAAGCGTTTGCACGGCGAGGTGGGCCGCGCGGATGAACTCGATGATGACATCGGTGTTTTGGTTGGGATCGCCCGCCAAGTCATACAACGCATCAATGCCACGCCGGGTGATAAGATAGGTGAAGAGGCCGTCGGTCATTTTCGCACCTTTCATGACCACGTCGCACCCGGTGTCCCGCTGCAATTCCACCGCGCGCTTGGCTGCGTCGAACGAATAGCTGAGGTCGTCGCCGTCCACCAGCATCCCGGATTCGAGATTGAAATGTGCAAAGCATGCGTGCCAGCGGGCGATTTTGTTCGCTAGTGCGCCCCGAAAGACTTTCACACCTTCCCTCTCTCCGAGTTCCGCCAGTTCGTTTTCGGATGGGTCGTCGGGGATGCACAGAATCACCGGAAATCCGGTGAGCTTCGCCCGCCGGATGGTGATGGCAACGGCCGGTATCTCCCCGGAGATTGGGGCGAGCATTTTGCGGGGGAGGCGGGAGGCCGCCAGACGGGCTGTGACTATTGCTGCAGTATTCATGTGACGAAAAGGGGAGGCTCGGGGGGTGACGCCGCCGCTTTTGCGGACTTGCTGAACCAGAGTTGGGGAGACATTATGGCCTTCCATGAATTTTCACCAACTCAAAACGCCATACTTGATCGCGGAGATCGGGATCAACCACAATGGCGACCTCCAGATCGCAAAGCGGCTGATTGACCTCACTTTCGGCTGCGAATGGAACTGCGCGAAATTTCAGAAGCGCAATCCCGACAAGGCCGTGCCCGATGCGGAGAAGGGCAAACCGCGCGAAACCCCGTGGGGGAAAATGACCTATTTGGAGTACAAATACCGGGTCGAGTTTGGCCGCGAGCAGTATGACTACATCTCCAAATACTGCGGCGAAAAACCGCTCGACTGGACCGCTTCGGTGTGGGATCTCGACAGTCTCGAATTCATGGTCGGGTATGAAGTTCCTTTCCTCAAAATTCCCTCGGCCATGCTGACCAATGCCGAGCTGGTCACGGAAACCGCAAAGAGCGGTCTGCCGCTGCTGGTTTCCACGGGAATGAGCACCCTTGAAGAAGTCGATGCGGCCGTCAAGCTGCTGGAGAAGCACGCCAGTTCCTTTGCGCTGATGCACTGCAATGCCTCCTACCCGGCCGCGCACAAGGATTTGAATCTCCGCGTCATTTCCACGCTCAAGGACCGCTACCAGTGTCCTGTCGGCTACAGCGGCCACGAGTATGACATTGAACCCACCGTCATGGCGGTGGCGCTCGGGGCGAACATCATTGAGAGACACGTCACCCTCGATCACGCCATGTGGGGCACCGATCAGTCCGCCAGCCTTGAGGCGCACGGCATGAGCATGATGCGCCGTCGCATCGCGGGAGTCGTCCCCATGATGGGCTCGCCTGAAAAGACTGTGACAGAAAGCGAAGTGGCGATCCGCAGGAAGTTGCGCGGAAATTAGCAACCAACTGACCCGTTTCCGCTAAATCGGACAATCTTCGCCCTGACCGGCGATCGTCTTGCTTTCCACCAACTCAACAACGCGTTTGGCGGCCTCTGCCGGTAGCGTGATCCGTGTTGCAGCGGATCGCATCGCCTCCCTTATTCGCACGTCCCATTGGCCCGTGAGTGCGGTGTCCATAAACCCCGGCGAGACGCTGAAAACGCGCACGCCCCGTGCCGCGTATTCGGCGGCGAGCGCGAGAGTGAAACCACGCAGGGCGTGTTTCGCCGTCAGCAGCGGCGGCGGCGCAGCCCATCTTCCCAGGCCGCGCGGTGGGGGCGATGTCCGCACGAACGGGAGATTGGCGCTTCGCGCGAGGGAAGACGGCGACAGGAATGTCGCCGCTCCTTGTTGGAGCTTCCGCCCGCCCGCAACGGATTCGATGCGCCAACCCTACCGTCTCCCGACGGTCACGAATCGACGGACGTGGGCCGGCGAGCTCGGCGGTGCTCGCCCGCGCGGAGCGGAGCGAGGCCTGGCAGGGCCAGGCCCAGCGGTTCTCCGGCCGACGGCGAAGAGGTTTTTCCCGCCGCGGCGGCAACCTCTTTGTCCTTGGCGGCCTTCACGGCGAGGCTGACCAGGATTCCGTACATCCACCAGCGTTCAAACTGATCGGTGGCACTGTGGCCGCTGGTGTGGGAGTTGAGCAGCCGGAGGATCGCCAGAAGGGTAATGTACATGGCCAGGGTGGCAGGCCATGAACCGCGCGGCAAATGCGTGGAAAGCCGCCAGCCCTTTTTGATGAAAGTCAGAAAAATCAATCCGGCCAGGATGGAGGCCGGGATGCCGAGATCCGCGGCGTAGCCAAACCAGGTGTTGTGCCATGAGGAGCCGAGCGCAAAGGGGAGCACCTGGCCCTCGATGCCGCCGCCGCCGATGTCCATGCTTTGCTGGATGAGGGCCATGTCCACGCGGTAGCCGAGGCCGACCCAGGGGTCGCGCTGGATTTTTTCCCACGCCAGGCGGCGCAGCGTGGAGCGGAATTCATCCTGGCCGCCTTCCATGGATTGCAGCTCGGGATCCCACTGGCCCGGCAGCCATGAAAGAGCCCGCTGGGCGGTCATCGGCAGCGTGAACAAGCTGCCCTGCCCGGCGACCAGCAGAATCCCGGCGGTGACCGCGCCACCCAGCCACAGCGCCACGTAGGCATATTCCTTGCGGATGATCGCCGCGACGACGGCGCAAGCGGGCACGCTGGCGACACCGGCGCGCTTTCCGCTGAGCAAAACGAGCACCGCGCAGACGAGGAACAAGCCCAGGGTCCGGACTCGCTCCAAGGTGAAGATCTCCCGCGCCTTGTAGCGGCTGAAGAGCAGGATGATCACGATAATAGGAACGCCCGCGATGTACTGATGCCAGGAATAGTAGGAATCCATTTCCGCCGCCGCCCCCGCGGCCGCAGCGGCTGTCGAGCTGGCCATCGCGGCAGCCCCTCCCAATGCGGGGAAGAAATAAGACGCGATATTCCTGACGGTGGAAAGCCCCGTCCCGATTAAAATGAGGATGATGACCCACCGGCTCTCGCGGTCGCCAATCTGCTGGTTGGCCACAATCAGGAAGGCGGCCAGGCCCATGACGATTTTGGCGTAAAAGCGGGCGCCGCCCAGCTCGCCCGCCGCGACGCTCAGCCAGACCGGATTTTCCCAGAAGATGAACATGGCCCAGGCGGTGAACATGATCACCGGCGCATGGCTCATGCGAAACATCGTGAACCGCTGCTGCCGGAGGGCGAGGCGGGCGATGAAAATGACCGAGCAGACCACGATGGCGGCCTCCGCAAGCTCGACCAACCGGCCTTCCAAGGGGATGGCGGGCAGCTCGGCGGAAAAAGCCAGCGGAATGAGCAGCCAGTAGTTGCGGCCGAGGACGAGGGCGAACGCCCCCGCCAAAAGCCCGCCGACAATGACCCCGACGTTGAAAAACTCACCGTGGCCGATGCCGAGCGCCACAAACACGAAGAGGAAGAGCATCGCGACCGGAGCCACGATGAGGTGTGGCCGTTCGAGAAACCGGGTAACCCAGGAAAATTGATTGCTCATGAAGTCGGATCGGGGCGGCAGAATAGCGCACGTCTCCCAAAAAAACCAAGCGGAGATGCCCGGCGCGGAGCGGATGCCTTAGCGGGCGTCTAAAAAGTCCGGCCGGGTCTGTTTCTTCCTCTTCCGCTTAATCTTCCTCTTCGTTCGCCTTGGATGGGAGGAAGATTAAGCGGAAGAGGAAGAGGAAGGGATTTTTCAGACGCCGTCTTAGCGTTGATCACCCGGCCCTTTGCCCGGCCCTTTGCCCGGCGCTCCGCCGCGCACCACCCGCGCCGGATTGCCGGCCACGGTGCAGCCCGCCGGCACATCGCGCGTGACCACGCTGCCCGCCCCGACCACCGCGCCCGCGCCGATCGTGATCCCCGGCAGCACGATCGCCCGCGCCGCCACCCACGCGCGCACGCCGAGCGTGATCGGCGCGCTCGTCAGCGGAAAATCCTCCCGCCGGTGATCGTGCGAGCCGGCGCAGAGAAAGGCCTTTTGCGAAACCACCGACCGCGCCCCGAGCGCGATCGGCGCGACATTGTAAATCTCCGCCGCGTCGCCGATGCAGGCGTCGTCGCCCATGGTGAGCTGCCACGGTGCCCAGATGACGGCGTCCGCATACACATGGCAGCGGGCCCCGAGCCGCGCGCCCCACGCCCGCAGCACCAGCGCGCGCCAGGCGTGCAGCGGGCGCGGCGTCCAGCGCGCGAGCAGCAGCCACGAGAGCTGCCAGAGCGCGCGCGCCAGGCGGTGGGTGAGGGAAAAAGACGAGGTCATCGGCGGATCGCGCGGGGCGGAATCCGGCGAGATTGTCCGCCGCGCGCCGGAAGTCAAACCGCCTCGCGAGATCCCCGCTTGCCAGCGCCGCGCCGTCCCCGCTAGCGTCGCGCCCCTATGGAAACTCCTCCTCTTACTCCCCAGAAAAAAGGTCTCGGCGCTCTCGCTTGGATTGGTATCGGCTGCGGCGGCATCGTCGTCCTCGGCATCATCGGCGTCGTCATTTTCACCATGATGTTCGGCGGCAAGCTCAAACAATTCGCCGAGGACGCGCAGAAGAATCCCACCCGCGCAACGGCCAGCGTGATGGTCACGACCGGCCAGTTCGAAATGGTCGCGGAAGACGACGCCAACAAGCGCTACACCGTCCGTGAAAAAAGGGGCGGCGGTCTCACCACGATCTACTGGAGCGAAAAGGATCACGCCCCCAAGACCATCCCCGGCGACTTCACCGCGATTCCGGCGGAGGCCGGCACCCCCGCGCCCAAGTAACCTGCGGGGCGGGCCGGAGCGTCCGGCGTTTTAGAGCAATTGCCGGAAATAGTTTCCGGCTCCGCGCCACTGTAGGGGAAGCTGACAGCTTCCCCTACAG
>JAYWEP010000331.1:0-22453 GCA_043779205.1 Chthoniobacter sp.
CGCTTGGCGACCGACTCCCATTTCGTGTTCGAGTCGATGAACCACTCGCGCTGATCCACATAAAGCACGTCGGTGCCGATGAACGAAATGGCGTCGCGAAACGCGCCGTTGAGCGCCTCCATCGCCGTGGCCATGAGCGTGACGGTGACGATGCCGATGACGATGCCGAGCGTGGTGAGCACGGAGCGCAGCAGGTTCGCGCGGATCGCCTCGGCGGAAATGCGCGTGCCTTCCGTGATTTCGGAAAGGAGCTTCATGCGGCGCGGGTGCGGCGAAGCTCAGGGCTTCACTTTCAAGCCAGCGGCTTTGGCGAGCCGGCGTTGCCGGTTGTCGAAGGAGAGGAAAACCTTTGCCCCATATTCGAGCGCGATGGCGACGTGCAGCAGGTCGATGGTGCGCTGCCCGTCGGTGGCCGCGTGCTTTTCGCTCAACCCGTCCGCGCGGCGGAAAACGTCCGTCCAGTTCACGGGACAATGCACGAAGAGGCCGTCGTGCAAATCGTCCTCGATTTGTTGGAAGGCGATGCGGCGATCCTCAGCGGTGATGGCACCGCGGGCGGCCGCGTTGCGGAGAGCGTTGCGGGATTCGATGCGGTGCAATGGCGTGAAAAGCAATGGCTCTCGCGCCTGAGCCATGTGTGCCTTGGCTGCTTCGCTTTTGGTGTCTTTGCAGACGAGCGAAACGAGAAAACTGGAATCGGGATAGGTCTCGGTGTCCATGCGCGTTCAATCCCGCATGTCCGACCAAAGCTTTTCCGATTCCTCTTTGGTCAGACCTTTGCCCACCGGTTTGAATTTCTTCATTCGTGCCGCCCAAAGCTCGGCAAACGGCCTGGCTGGTGCGGCGGGTTTCGCTGGGGAGAGCGTGGCGAAGGTTTTGCCATTCCGGGTGATGGAGATTTCTTCTCCTTCCTCGATCCATTTCGCCACGTCGGCAAAGTGGTTTCGCAAGTCGCGGACGGTGGCAGTTTTCATGGTGAGACAAGGGTGTATCACGCTGCCGCCCGCGTCAATTCTGCGGCCCTGGAGTTTTTTCGACGGCGCGCGGCGCGACCTTTTCGTCGCTCGCCACGAGGCCGTCGCGGATGCGGATGATGCGCCGGGCGTGGCGGGCGACGTGCTCCTCGTGGGTGACGACGATGAGGGTGTTGCCTTTGTCGGCGAGGCTTTGGAAGAGCTCGAGGATTTCCTCGCCGGTGCGGGTGTCGAGGTTGCCGGTGGGTTCGTCGGCGAGGAGGATGGAGGGCTTGTTGACGAGGGCGCGGGCGACGGCGACGCGCTGGCGCTGGCCGCCGGACATTTCATTGGGGCGATGGGTGACGCGGTCGGCGAGGCCGACATCGCGCAGGGCGGCGAGGGCGACTTCGCGGCGCTCGGCGAGACCCATGCCGGCGTAGATGAGCGGCAGCTCCACGTTGCGCAGGGCGGTGGAGCGGGCGAGGAGATTGAAGGTCTGGAAGACGAAGCCGATCTCGCGGTTGCGGATCTCGGCGAGTTCGTTGTCGTCCATCTCGCCGACGCTGTGGCCGTTCAGCTCGTAGGTGCCGGAGGAAGGTGTATCGAGGCAGCCGAGGAGGTTCATCAGCGTGGATTTGCCGGAGCCGGACGGTCCCATGATGGCGACGTATTCGCCGCGCTCGATACTGAGGGAAACGCCGCGCAGTGCGTGGACGGTCTCGCTGCCCATGTCGTAATGGCGGCAGATCGAGTCGAGACGGATGAGGCTCATGCGTGGGAAAACGTCCAACGCTCAACGTCCAACGTCCAACATCCAACGCAGAAGATCCCGCAGGCGCTCTTCCTTGGAAGTTGAGCGTTGGACGTTGGACGTTGAACGTTTTCCCAACTCATTTCGCTTCTTTGCCGCTCTTGGGCGCGTCGGCACCGACCTGCACTTTCTTGCCGTCTTCGAGATCCTTGCTGATCGCCTTGTAGCCGCCCGCAACGATCTGCTGACCCTCGGTCAGCCCCGACTCGATCTCGAAAAAATCGCTGTCGCTGATCCCCGTCTTCACCGGCACTTTTTTCACATGGTCGCCCTCCAGCGCGAAGACCACCTCCGCCGGCTTCACCGGCTCGGCGGGTTTCCCGTCCGCCGGTTTCGCCACCAACAAGCCGCCCACCGGCAGCCGCGTGGTCACGCTCTGAATCGGCACCGCGAGCACGCCTTTGCGCGAACGCGTCTCGATCTCCGCCGTGACCGACATCCCCGGACGAAACGCCTCCCGATCCCCGATGTGAATTTTCACCTCAAACTTCGGCGCCTCCTGCGGCTGGCTGCTGCCCGCCGCCTGGTTCGCCGACGAGCCTTTCGACGCATTCGCAATCGCCGTCACCGTCCCCTTGAACTTCCGATCCTTGAACGCATCCACCTCCAGCCGCGCCGTCTGCCCAGCGGCGATCAGCACCACGTCGATCTCGCCGATGTCCACCCGCGCCTCCATCTCATCGAGCCGCGCGATCGTCATCATCTCCGTGCCCATGTTGAAAGACGTGCCCAGCACCCGCTCGCCGAGCTGCGACTTGAGCTTCGTCACCGTCCCGTCGATGGGTGAGCGGATCGTCGTCTTGGAAAGATCGTCATTCGCCTTGTCCACCGCGAAGCGCGCTTGATCCGCCTGATTGATCGAGTTTTCCCGCCGCAGCCGCGCCACTTCGTAGAGCGTCTTGAACTCCATCAGCACACTCGCCGAGATCAGCTTCGCCTTGGCCAGCTCCTCATTGCGCCGGAAGTCCGACTCCGCCTTTTGCAACTCCGCCTCCGCCTGACTCCTGCTGCCCAGCGCGAACTTATAGCTCGCCGCCGCCGAGTTACTCCCCGCCTGATAGTTATCCTGCTTGATCTGGAGCAATAGGTCTCCCTTCTTCACGAGCTGCCCTTCCTTCACCGGCAGCTCGATGATTTCCCCCGCCACCTCCGGGCTGATCATCACCTGCGTCACCGGCTGGATGCGGCCATTCGCCACCACCGTCTCCGTGAGATCGCGCCGTGTTACTTTCTCGATCTGCACCATCGTCACCTCGTCCTTTTTCCCGAGGTAGTGGAAAGCCATCCCGCCTCCGGCTGCGAGGACGAGCACCAGCGCGATGAGTATCTTGCGGCGGCGGCGTTTTTTCGGTCTCGGCATGCGGGGTCGGGAGTGGGGGATAGAACGTCAGACGCGCGCGAACCTCGCAAACTCCACCACCGCTCGGCAACTGCGCATTTGCATCCTCCGCGGCCACCGCGCCGCGGATTGCACGGCGCGGCGGAATCCGGCTCAGCGGTCCTTGTGAAAAAGCTCGGTGATCTCGGTGACGATCACGCCGGCTTTGGTGAGGGTGTCGCGGTTCACCATGCTCACGCCGTCTGGCTGGAGATACATCCACTGCGACATGTGCAGATGCCCGAGCGGATTGCCCGGCAGCGCATCGAGGGTGAAATCCAGATGAAAGGCATTGCCGCTGACCACGCCGTGCGCCGTGCCGACGATACCCGTGCCGGTGGCGGAATAATGCTGCGCATCGAGGCGGCGGATGAGCCACGAGCGATGGGTTGTTTTACCCTTCGGGAAAATAAGATCCTGCTCGAAGTGCAGGATGCTGCCATCCCAACGGCCCTCCGTCTTCGTGTAAAGAATCCGCGTCGGATCGCCCCCGCGCGTCTCGAAAACGCCCCACGAATGGGTGCGCCCGGCAAAGAATTTCTCGGGCTGAAAAACCGGCTGTCCGTCTTTGAAAGTTTCGAGCGGGTGGCTGGCGCAACCGGCCACGGCCAGGGCTAAAACTGCGGCGAGGAGCAGACGGGCGCGGGCGGAAAAGGAAGGCATGGTGCCGGGGAATCGCGCCGTCGGAGCCATCCGGCTGCTCAGTCGCGGAAGTTCTTAAAGCCCAGCGTCACCTCAAAATCGCGGCTCCGGCAAAAGGCGATCACGTCTTGCAGATCGTCGCGCTTTTTTCCCGTCACCCGAATCTGGCGCTCCTGCAGGGCGCTCTGCACTTTGAAATCCGCCGCCTTGATCGCCTTCACAATCTCCTTCGCTTTCTCGCCGTCGAGGCCCTGCTTGATGACAAAGTCCTGCGTGGCGTGACCCAGCGGGGAGATCGCCGGGTCTTTCCGCTCCACGTTGCGGAGGTCGATGTTCCGCCGGGCCAGTTTGCCGACGACCATTTCGTGCAGGCTCTTCAGCCGCGTGCCGTCCTCGGCCTTGAGTTCGATCTTCGACTCCTTCTCGTTCCATTCGATCGACGCCGGGCTGCCTTTGAAATCGAACCGCGTGGCCAGTTCCTTGCGCGCCTGATTGATGGCGTTGTCGATTTCCTGTTTGTCGATTTCCGAGACGATGTCGAAGGAGGGCATGCGCGCAGGCTACTTGCGGCGCGTGGCCGGATCAATCATTGCGCGCACCCGATTGCGCCGGGTTTGCCGCCGACTTTCGCTTCGTGAGAAAGTGGCGGAGTCTACGGGACTCGAACCCGCAACCTCCGCCGTGACAGGGCGGCGCTCTAACCAATTGAGCTAAGACTCCTAAAAGGAGGGCGGGAGAGTAGGCGCGGGGCCGGGGAGCGGCAAACGCTTTTTTCAGGGATTTTTTTGCGCCCGGCGCGGGGTTCGGATAGTAACGCGAACGCATGGATTTTTCCTACGACGCGGTGATTATCGGCGGCGCTTTTTCCGGCGCTTCCACGGCGCTGCTGCTGAAGCGGCGGCGGCCCGCGACGCGCATCCTCATCATCGAGAAAGCGGCGGAGTTTGACCGCAAGGTGGGCGAATCCACGACGGAGGTGAGCTCGTGTTTTTTGACGAAGGTGCTGGGGATCTCGACCTGGCTCGGGCACCACCAGCTCGCGAAGCAGGGGCTGCGGATGTGGTTTGCGCGGACGCCGGGGGAGAAGTTTGAGGACTGCGTGGAGATGGGCGCGCGCTACAATTCGCGGCTCTCCGGTTTTCAGGTGGATCGCGCGACGCTCGACGAGCATCTGCTTTCGCTCGCGGTCGCGGAGGGCTGCGAGCTGTGGCGTCCGGCGAAAATCGCGGCGCTGGAACTCGGCGGCGCGGGGCGCAACACCCTGAGCGTGAAAGTGGGCGAGGAGACGCGCGAGGTGCGGGCGAAATGGGTGGTGGATGCGAGCGGGCGGGCGGCGGTCATCGCGCGGAAGCTGGAGCTGCTGCGGCCGATGGCGGAGCTGCCGACGAATGCGCTGTGGGCGCGCTTTACCGGCGTGAAGGACTGGGACGGGCCGGAGCTGCGGGCGAAATATCCGTGCTGGGCGAAAGCGGCGGTGACGAGCCGCGCGTGGGCGACGAATCATCTCATGGGCCTGGGCTGGTGGACGTGGATCATTCCGCTGCGCGGCGGCGATTACAGCATCGGGCTCGTCTATGACGCGCGGCTTTTCACGCCGCCCGCGGGCGCGACCATCGGTGAGCGGCTGTGCGCGCACTTTCAGGCGCATCCCGTCGGGCGCGAAATCCTCGGCGACGCGCAACCCGTCGCGGGCGACCAGCGCGCCTACTCCTCGCTGCCCTACGTCAGCGAGCGGGTGATGGGCGATGGCTGGGCGATGGCGGGCGACGCCGCGGGGTTCATCGATCCGCTCTACAGCCCCGGCCTGGATTTCTGCGCCTTCACCGCGCACGGCGCGCAGTCGATGATCGCCCGCGCGCTTGATGGCGAGGACACCGCGGCGTGCGTGGCGAAATACAACGCGCGCTTTTCCTTCTGCTACCGCGCGTGGTTCGACGCCATTTATCGCGACAAATATTTCTACATGGGCGACGCCGAACTCATGGCCGCGGCCTTCCTCCTCGACATCGCGCTCTATCACCTCGGCCCCGTGCGGCAGGTCTATTCCGATCCCGCGACGCAGTTCGATTTCTTCCCCTTCGACGGCAAGCCGGGGCGCGTCGTCGCCGCGTTCATGGCTTTCTACAATCGCCGCCTCGCCACGCTCGCGCGCCGCAAAATCGCCGCCGGCACCTACGGCGCGCGCAACGCGCAGTGGCGGCTCCTCGTCGGCGGCTTCCTCCCCGACGGCACCTCCGTCCGGCTGCTCCTCCACGGCCTCGCGCGCTGGGCTCGCGCCGAGTGGCGGAATCTTTTTCTCCCCGCCTCATCGGTGCCTCTGCCCGCGTCCCTCGCCGCGCAGCCGCAGGAAAGCTGAGCCCGGGCGCGGCGGTGGAGTGCGGCGATTCATCGCCGCTATCGGTTTGGCGGCGGAGCCGTGTGGCGGGCGGGCGTGTGTGCGCCACCGCGCCCCGGCTCCGCGCCGCGAAACCACAGGGGCGATAAATCGCCGCACTCCATACTCACTTGCCCAGCGCCTTGCGCAGGTGGTGGAGGGTGACGGCACCGACTTTTTGCAGGCTCTCGGGGGCGATGTGTTCGAGGTTGTCGTCGGCGGTGTGCCAGGCGGGGTAGTCGAAGTCGATGAGGTCGATGGCGGGGATGCGCGCGGTGCGCGTGAGCGGCACATGGTCGTCGTAGATCTGGCGCTCGTACATGCCGAAATGCTGGCGGAGTCCGAGCGCCTCGGCGGAGGTGAGGATGTCGCGCGTGAGGTCGGCGGGGGAGTCGGACGAGAGCGTGATCGTGAGGTCGCGATCACCGATCATGTCCCAGAGAATGGCGAATTTGAACTGCGCGGCGCGTCCGCTTTCGCGGAGCTTGCTGGCGTAAAGGCGGCTGCCGTAGAGCCCGTCGGTGTCGGTGTATTGGACGAAGGCTTCCTCGCCGTCGAAGAAGACCAGCTCGATCTTCGCCGCCAGCGCGGGGTCGAGCGCGAGGACGCGCGCGAGCTCGATGAGTGCGCCGGTGCTCGATGCGCCGTCGCTCGCGCCGACGAAGCGGATGGTGCTGAAGCGCTTCGTGTCGTAGTGCGAGCAGACGATGGCGCGCTGGGTGTCGCGCGGCGCGGGGCTTTTGCCGGTCGGCGAAAAGCGCGCGATGAGGTTGGTGAACTTCACCGGCCCGCGCGGCGTCTCGTCGGTGAAAATCTGCCGCTCGACCTCCCAGCCGTTGCGCCGCAGCCCGTCCTCGATCAAGGCCCGCGCTTTCTCAATCTCCGGCGTGCCCGAAGGCCGCGGCCCGATTTCGATCTGCTTCCGCGCCTCCTCAAACGCGCGCTCGCCGGAAAACTCCTTCCAGATTTCCACCGGCCCCGGCGCGATGGTTTTCGGCGCAGACTTGGTCGGCGGCAGCGTGTTGGGATTGGCTGGCGGCGTCGCTGGCGCTGGTGTTTGCGCGGCCTTGTTCACCACCTCCGGCGCGGGCGTGGCCGCCTGCTCCTTTTCCTTGTCGCAACCCGCGCACGCGAATCCCACCGCCGCGCACGCGACGGCGACCCATCTGAAATCTGAAATCTGAAATCTGAAATCCACCGTTCAGCTTTCCTCGCCGAGCCCGAGCAGCACGAGCATGCGCTGCAGGTCGTCGTTGCCGTAGTACTCGATCTCGATGCGTCCGCGCTTTTCGCCGTGGTGGAGCACGACGTGCGTGGCGAGATGCGATTGCAGCCGGTTTTGCACATGCTGATACGCGGGCGGGAGCGCCGGCCCGCCGCCGGAGGAGCCGCTGCGCGTGGGCTTCGCGGTGCCGTTTTGCGCGAAGTGCTGGGCGACGAGTTTTTCCGCGCCGCGCACGGTCAGACTGCGGCGGATGATTTCCTCCGCGAGCAGCGCCTGCTCGTCGCGCTCCTTGACCGAGAGCAGCACTTTGGCATGGCCCACGGAGATGCGCTCCTGCGTGAGCCAGCTCTGCACCTCCTCGTGCAGGTCGAGCAGCCGCATGCTGTTGGCGATGCCCGCGCGGCTCTTGCCGACCTTTTGCGCGATGTCCTCCTGCCGCAGATGAAACTCGTGCGCGAGCCGCGCAAAGGCCCGCGCCTCCTCGATCGGGTTGAGGTCCTCGCGCTGGAGATTTTCGATGAGCGCGAGTTCGAGCACCTCCTGATCGGACGCTTCGCGGACGATGACCGGCGCTTCCGCGAGACCCGCCCTTTGCGCCGCACGCCACCGCCGCTCGCCGGCGATGAGCTCGAACTGCTCGCCGCGTTTGCGGGCGATGAGCGGCTGGATGATGCCGTGCTCTTTGATCGAGGCGACGAGTTCATCGAGATGGTCGTCGCGGAAAACGGTGCGCGGCTGGAGCGGCGTGGGGATGATCTGCGCGAGCGCGACGAGCTGCACCCGTTCGCCGCTTTCGACGGCGGGCGTGGGCGACGCGACGCGCGTATTGATGAGCGCGCCGAGTCCTTTGCCGAGTGCAGCTTTTGCCATAAGGGGGCCGAGGCTAACGCGCCGTCCGCGAAAGGCAACGGCGGAAGACGAAACTACGCCGCCTCGCCCGCGCGCTGGCCGCCCGCGCCGCCGTAGCTCTCGAAGACGTGCTCGAAAAGCGTGAGACATTTTTGCTGGAAAACGCCGGGCGTGTAGGCCCGCGGCAGGCCGTCGTCGAGGGCGTCTTCGATGGCCAGGCGCACCTTGGCGCGGGCGTTGTTTTGCCGCCGCCAGTCGAGCACCAGCACCGCCTTGAGCCGCTCCAGCAGCAGCTTCGCCACCTTCTTCACTTCGTCGCGTTCCTCCGCGCTGAGTTCGGGGCCGGGCCGCGTGAGCAGATCGAAGACGGTCAATTCCTCCTCGCTGAGATTTTCGCGGACGTGGCGTTGCTGCTCATCGGAAAGGGCGCGCGTGAGGGCGAGCAGTTCGTGGAAGAGGTCGTCGATGTTTCGGCTGCCGGCGTTGTAGGAGTCGATGAGTTCCTCAAACTTGGTGAGGTAATCCGCGCGCGTTTTGTTCAGCCGGATGAGCTTTTCGAGCTGGGCGCGGATGGACGCTTTGAGCTGCTCCAGTTCGATGTTCTTGCACTTGGATTTCTTGAACCGCTTCGCCAGCGCCTCGAAGTCGATGGCCGAGATGTCGATGATGCCGCGCCCATCGCCTTCGGCCACGAGTGGGCGGATGTGAAAGCCGTCGGCGGCGATGGAGTCGTCGAGCAGCCGGTTGATGCCGGCCATGACTGCCGAGATGTCCGGCGCGTCCTCGCCGAGGCGTTCGCGGATGGTGCCGGCGATGGTCGCGAGACACGCGGCGCGCGAGGCGAATTCCACCACCGCCGGGTCGGGCTTGACCGCGTTGTAGAGCGTGGTGACGAGCTTTTCGCAGGCGAGAAATTCCTTCCGCAGCGGGTCGGGTGAAATCAGCGCCTCCACCGCGGCGGCGAGAAGACTGAGCCGCTCCATACTGCCGGGTGCGGCCTTCTCGATGTCCGCGATGCTGACGCCACGGCCCGCGCAGAAAGCCACCGCATCCTCGACCGCTTTGCGCAGGTCGGCCACGAGCTTCGCTTTGTCGCGCACGGGCATCGCGCCGCCTTTCCCCGCGCCGTAAATGGCGAGCGCCTTTTCGAGCGATGCGAAGACATTCGCGTAGTCCACGATCAAGCCGCTGTGCTTGCCGGGGAAGACGCGATTCGCCCGCGCGATGGTCTGCATCAGCGTGTGATTCCGCATCGGCTTGTCGAGATACACCGTCGAGCAGCTTGGCGCGTCGAAGCCCGTCAGCCACATGGCGCAGACGAAGACGAGCCGCAGCGGGTCGCCCGCGTCTTTGAACTTCTCGTCCAGCTCTTCGTCGTTCATCCGCTTCCGATGCGGCGCGATGTCGAGGCCCAGCTTCCTCATCTGCTCGATCTCGTTCTGGCCGGGCGAAACGATCAGCGCCATGTCGGTCCTCTGCATCGCCGCCTGCTTGCGAATGAGTTCCTGAATCTGATCGAGCAACTCCGGCGTCCGCTCCTTCACCTTGTAGGCCGCCGCGAGCTGCCGCTCCACGTCCTCCCGCTCGGCTTGCCAATGGGCGCGCACCTTGTCGTGCATGCGCAGGGCCGTCGCCTTGTCGATGCAGACCACCATCGCCTTGCCCTGAAACCCGCGGCTGAGGAAGTGCCGCACGATGTCCTTCGCCACCGTCTCCAGCCGGTCGTCGCGCGTGATGAGATGGTATTGCTTGCCCAGCTCCTTCTCCAGCCGCTCCTCGGCGTCCTCGCTCAATTCCGCCTCCTCGATCAGCGCGTAGATGTCGTCGTTGAGGTTGGGATTTTCCAGCCGCAGCTCGGGTGTGCGGTTCTCGTAGAAAAGCGGCACCGTCGCGCCGTCTTCGACCGATTGCTGAAAGTCGTAGATCGAAACGTAGTCGCCAAAGACCTCGCGCGTGCGCTCCTCGCCCGCGATCAGCGGCGTGCCGGTGAAGGCGAGAAAGAGCGCGTTCGGCAGCGCGCTGCGCATGTTCACCGCGAGCGTGTCGTATTGGCTGCGATGCGCCTCATCGTTCATCACGATCACGTCGCGCCGGTCGCAGAGTAGCTCGGGCATTTGGAATTTGTGGATGAGCGTGAAGACGTAGCGATGATTCCCGCGCAGCAGCTCCCGCAGGTGTGCGCCGCTCGCCGCATGGCACTCGTCGCCCTCGCCCTCGCTCACCGCGCCGGTGGCCTTGAAGGTCTTCGCGATCTGCCCGTCCAGCTCCGTGCGGTCGGTCACCACTACGAAGGTCCAGTTACCCGCCACTTTTCGCAGGACTTTCTGCGCGAAGAAGACCATCGAGAAGCTCTTGCCCGAGCCCTGCGTCTGCCAGAAGACGCCGCCGCGCCCGTGGCCCTGCTGCCGTGCCGTGAGCATCGCCGCGATGGCGTTGTTCACGCCGAGGAATTGGTGATTCTGCCCGAGGATTTTCACCAGCCCCGCCTTGTGCTCGGAGAACAGGGTGAAGTTTTCGATCAAGTCGAGCAGGCGTCCCGGCTCGCACGTTCCGCGGATCACGACCTCCAGCGAAATGCGCCGCGGCTCATCCTCGCGCTCGATCCGCTTCCACTCAAAGAACCGCTCCCAATCCGCCGTCAGCGAACCCACCCGGCTCTCCGTCCCGTTCGACACCATGAGCAGCGCGTTCGACCAAAAGAGCTGCGGGATGTCCGCCTTGTAGCAGGTCAGATTGTCGTCGAAAGCCGCGCGCGCCGGCACGCCGGGCTTCTTGAATTCCACGACGACCATCGGCAAC
This sequence comes from Chthoniobacter sp., assembly GCA_043779205.1. Taxonomy (GTDB): domain Bacteria; phylum Verrucomicrobiota; class Verrucomicrobiia; order Chthoniobacterales; family Chthoniobacteraceae; genus Chthoniobacter. The sequence goes on from JAYWEP010000331.1 coordinate 11,035, forward strand.
CCGTTGATGAAACCCACGAGATCGGGCCGCCGCGTGTAGAGCGTGCCGGTGATGCTCATCTGACTCACCAGCAGGAAATCGTTCGCCGCCGGATTCTCCCAATCCACCACCCGTACCCGCGCGATCTTCTGCCCGCCTTGCTCGCGGTCGGGCACCGACACCTTCACTCCGTCCTTGAGCAGCGCATAAACCTCCCGATTCGCCGCGACGAGGCTCATCGCCGAGCGGTCGCGCGCCAACTCATCGACCGCCACCGTGATCGCTTCCGGCGGCAGTGCGGGGTTCAGTTTCTCCAGCGCCATGCGCAGCCGCGGCACCAGCACCGTCTCGCCCTTCGTATCCCGACCGAGCGTTCCACCCGCACCGAAGACTTCCTCGCTCGCCGAAACCGTCACCCAGCCGAGATCGGCGAAAAGGCGAACCGCTGGGGTCTCCACCAGATCCGCCTCATTCCAGCCGTCGGGCATCGCTTAGTCTTTCAGCGGGCGGAAATCGCCGCCCGTCATGGGCTGGAATCCTTCGTCGAAACGGCCACCCAATTCCACCAGCACGCGCTGGTTGCCCGGTGCGGGCGGCGGGTTGAGCCGCACCACCGATGCTCCGAGATCGTGCGGCGCGTGCGCCAGCGTTGCGAGCATATCGCCGAGCAGGTAGCGGGGCGCCCAGCCGAGCATGTGGTAATCGTCTGCCGTCTGGAGCTGGATCGCCGCACCCGTGGCGGGGTTGTTCAGCTCCAGGCACACGCGGAGAGGATCACCGGCTTTCAGGCTCTCCAGCCGCGTCTGCGCCGCCGTGCTCACATGCCGCCAACCGTGCAGGAAAAATCGGCAGGAAAAACTCCCGTCGCGGTGCTGCCGAATCTTCGGGAAAACCTCCAGATTGTCCGTCTGCCGGGTGCCGCCGCTGACCGCGAGAATTTCCATCGGGTCGGTTTCGTCCGAGGCGAGACCGAGGCGTTCGACATACTCCCGATAGTCGTCGCGACCCGGTTGAATCAGCCGATTGCGAAACACGGGAAACAAGTCCGCCGATTCGTAAGTGCGACCCAGCTCGGGAAAGGCTTCCAACGGCGCAAAGCCAGCCTCGCTTGCCGCCCGTCGCGCGCCTTCGGTGTAATTGAAGCGGTAAAATGATTTGTCCGGTTCAGCCTCCAGTTGGCCGATGGGATACCAGGCCCGCGTCACCGGGCGCTGCCCCGGATTGGGGCGGGTGTGCTGCCATGCGAGGAAGAGGGTTTTCATGGGGACGACGAAAGGATGTGCTGCGTGCAGCGGAGCAAGGCGAGTGCAAACTCCCGATGCTCTGGGGAAATGGCCTGCTCCGGCACGCGCCGCAAGATACCTTCGACGGCCGAAAATTCCAGCCCCCGCACCCGCTCCAGCCACGGCTGGAAATAGCGCGGCCAGCGCCGGACGGCGACCATCGCGAGCCGTAGCGGATTGGCTCCCCGCTTTTCCCCGTGAAGGAAAATGCCGCCGTGGCCGCGCTGGGCATACCACGCTGCCCGGTCGAGCTGTTTGTCGCTCATCCATTGCGCCAGCGTCGCCGCGGGTTCATTGCGGGCGAGGGATGAGGCGTGGTCGTAGCTCGGGGCCACTTCCTGATACAGGCTCCCGTCGCCCCGCCGGGAGCGGAGGAGCGCCCAGTTCTCGTGATGGCGGTCCGTGTTCAAGATCAGCGCGTCGAGCACCACACAGCCCGCGAGCCGGTGAAATGCGGCCTCGCGCTGCGCGGCGTCGGGAATGACGCCGGCGACCGCATCGAGAATGTTCTCCAACGTGTGATCCGCCTGGCGGAATCGCTTGGTGCGATCATAGCCGAGCACAACTCCGGGCAGGAGGTCGCTGCCGTGGACCAGTTCCACGCCTGGCACCGACAGTTCGGCAAACTGCCGGCTCACGCAGCCGACTTCGCCGTCCAGCGTCGCCAATTCCACGCACGCCGCCGGGAGCCCGATAGCCACGGCAATCTCCGCAGCCACTTTCTCCGCCCACGCTTCGCCCGTCGGCACACCGTCATTGACCCGCGTGTATTTGAAGAGCCACGGCTCGGCGTCGTCGCCCACGCGCACCCAGCCTTTGCGTTTGCTGCCCATCTCCTCCGGCGCGAGCACGTCCGCCGCGTGCAAGGTCAGGATCGGATATGGATCAGGGAGCGGCATCGCCGGGCCTCAACGGTGAAGACATTCATTCTGGCAGCCCATATGCACGAATTCTGCGGCTTACGTCTTGGGCGAATCGGGATTCAGCACCGTGCTCATCACCTTCTGCCCGCCGTCGATGAACCACGAGGCGTCGAAGCCATCCACCAGCTTGATTGCCTTGGTCGAAATCTTCCCCGCGGCGCGGAGCTGTTCGCAGTAGCGGTAGAGGGTTCGGGCATCTTCCGTCAGCACATGGCTGATGTTTTCCACCGCTGCTTGCGCGAGGATTTTGATGTCTTCCTTCACGACCGCGCGCGGGTCTTCCGCTTTCCGCAGTTCTTTGAAGTCCAGCGCCGCGGCCTGGATCGCGTGCGTCAGGTTAAACGGCAGGACTCGAAAGCTGCGCAGTGGCAAATCCGTGATCGGCTGCCGCACGGCAAACTCTGCGGCCACCAAGCTCGAAAGATAAATCGGGATGCTGTTCTCCAGCAGGTAGCGGTAATACTCCATCGCCACCGCATGGTGCTTGCGCCCGCCGTCCGCGAACGAAATCAAGAAGCTCGTATCGAGGAGAACGCTGGGGCTCATGCGACGGCATTCCCCCGCTGCTCCTCCACCCATTTGCCGGCATCCGGCACCGCACTCCACGCTTTCGTTCCGCGCTCGATCATCCGTTCCAGTGCCTCTTCGTCCACCGACGGTTTGTATTCGTCAAAATCAAGCAGGCGGACCTGATCCAAATCTCCCGTGCGCAAATTCTGCCGCGCGGTCACATGCAGCATGGCGTCGTGAAACAGCGGCGTGCGGTCACGCAGTTGATCCTCGCTCGCGGTCACGATCAAAGTCTTGCCGCTTCCCTCCAGCACGAGATGCAAGTTGGGCTTCTTCCCTCCGGCCTCCAGCACCCGCCCGAAGACATACTTCTCCACCGCCACCCAATGATCGTCCTCCCGGCGGTGAAAATCCGTCGTGTGGTCAATCCGCACCGGCTGGCTGCGGCCCGACGGCTCACTGACTTGATAGATGCGCTGCGGATTCCGCCGCGCCAGTTCCTGCCATTGGGCGACGACCTCGGCCCGCTTCGCGTCCATCTCACCCAGGGCGTCTGGCTGGTGAAGGCGGGAAAAATCGGGCTCCACTGTAGCCATCGCCAAGGCACTCAGCACCACATGTAGGGAGTAAGACCCGTAATGGATTTCGACGCGTGTTTGATTCAGGTCAATCTCCCGGTTGCTCCCCCGGACGAAGCGCGCCACCTGCTCGTTGAAGTCATTGAACATGGCAAGGCTGATGGTCTTCGGGCTGATCTTTTGCCCGTCGATCACGTCTTCGATGCTGAAAGCTAGGGTGCCAGTGCTGCTCATCGTTCTCGTCTTGCTTTGATCCTACTATCTCCACCAGCGACGCCAGCGCGAACTCAAAAAGCCAACCGCTCGGGTTTTCATACCCGCCGGATCAGCTCCGCCCCACTCGCCTCCAGCCGGCCTTCGCGCAGCAGGCCGTGGATGAGGGAGCGGGCGGTGTCTTCGATGAGGGGGCCGGTGCGGGCGAAGCCGAGCCAGCGGCAGAAGTCGCGCGTGGCGGTGTCGCGGTCGATCCAGGGGCGGCCGATGGCGGCGAGGAATTGCTGTTTGAGGAAGTCGCGCTCGTAGTCGGTGATCGAGCGGGCGAGGAGGCGCAGGGTGCCGCCGGTGTTTTCGAGGATGCCGCGGCGGACGGCGGTGAGCAGGTCGGTGTGCAGGATCGCGTGGATGCGCGCGCCGGTGCGGCGGTAGCCGAGCGCGCGGGCCACGTCGCGGATGGCGGCGTCGCGCTCGCGGGGCGGGCCTTCGCTGAAGACCTGCCGGATGACTTGGAGCACTGCGGTGCGGTCGATCTGGTCGATGGGCAGGGGCGCTTCGTCCGCGGGTTCCGCGGGAGGAGGAAGGCCGTGGCCGGAGCGTTCGACACGATAGGGCGGCGCTTCTTCCGCGGCGCGCAAGGCGGGCTCCTCGCTCGCCAGGTCCGTTTGGGAAAGTGGCGGCGCGGGGGCCGTCGGCTCGGCCACGTCCTCGACGGCGGAAACGTCGAGGGAGACTTGGCCCGACAGCAACCGGGGCAGCAGCAGGTCGCGGGTGCGGCGGAGGTTTTGGATTTTGAAAATGAGCGTCTGTTGCTGCGCAATGACATCGCACATCAGCCGAGAGAACCGGGCGGCGATCTCGCTGGTCGGAATCACGACGCTGTATTCCTCCAGCACATGCCAATTCGCGCGCGGCATTTTGGAGCCGTTGGATGTGGCGGTGGCGTGCGCAACGAAGTCGTCGCTGGAAACGCACGCGACCACGAAGGCGTAATGCTCGGGACGGCGGGCGCGGATCACGATGGTATCGGCGGAACACAGACCGTCGAAAGGCGCGACGCTGACCTTGTGGAAGTAAGGTCGTATCTTGCCGAACAGAACTTCGCCTTTCTTGAACTCCAGTTTGTTGGAGCCGAGATCGGTGGTTGTTTCCCAAGCATCTAGCGCGAGTGAGCATCGCGGGATGTGTTCAAGACCAACGTATGGTTGAGGCTCATTGAGTTCGCCTTTCGGGACGTTGCGACGCATGCCGTCGGCGAGTTCGCCGAGCTTCTTCACTACCCATCCTTTCGGGATCGGACCGAGCGGCGAGTCAACACGCGGGACTTGTTCGTGGCCGGGGAAGCGGAAGCGGACGAACCACTCGCGGTAGAGGGCGCGGGCCATTTCCTCCAAGATGCGGATGCGCCGCTGACAGTTCTCCATCAGCTCGTCGTAGGCCGACAGGATGCCCGCGATCCGGCGTTGGATGAGAAGCGGTGGAACGCTGACTTTCACTTCGGCGATTCGCGACGGCGCGGTGTGGCGAATCTTCGTTCCACTCGCCGAACCCCGAATCTGTTGGCGAACCGGCTTGTGATTGAACAGGTGGTAAAGGAAACGCGCATCCGCCGCAGTGTGGTCGCGGATAAGAACGTGTCCTAGTCGCTGATTGTGCAGGTAAAACCCGCCTCTCGGAATGAGTGCGCTGCTGCCGAGCAACCCTTCGGCTTGCTCAGTCATGGCTACAAGCAAGTCACCTTTACGCAACACGTAATCCGCTGGGATTGGTCCTGAATACCACTTCTCCTTGTCGCCTTTGTGTTTGAAGCCACCCGCATCGAAGAAGTTTCCCGGCGTTAAGAGGATGTGGGTGCCAGTGTTGCCAAAGTGCTGCCCGAGGAATGCGTAGCCGTGTTTGACCTCGATCAGTTCGCCAAGTCTGCACTCGCGCCAGTCGTCCATCATATCTCCAAAATCTCCGCCCCGTTGCCGGCAATGGTTTGTTCGGGGTCGCGCGCGTGGGTGTGCGCGCGACCGAGTTTCGCCCTTTCAGGGCTCGGCGTGTTTGTGGGGCGTGTTTCTGGGGCGTTGCCCCAGGCTGATGGGTTTCGCCCCCTTGGGGCGGTGGTTCGTCGCGCCTGAACGTGGGTGCGACCGGGTTTCGCCCTTTCAGGGCTGGGCGTGTTTGTGGGTCGGTTCCCAGGGCATTGCCCTGGGCTGATGGGTTTTGCGCCTTTGGCGCGGAGCGTCCGGCGCGCCAAAGGCGCATCCACTCTCCAGCCCAGGGCAACGCCCTGGGTCAACGTCCCCACAAAACATTCCCCGCCCTGAAAGGGCAAAACCCGCCATGCCCGCGGCACAGGCGGAACCCGGCGCACCGGCGACACGATGGGCGCGGTCTTGCGGGTGATGCTGAATTCAATCCCACACATATCGTTCGTCATACGCGACTTTGTATCGCTCCAAAAACTTCCTGAACTCCTCCTGAAACGTCACTTTCCGATGATGTCCTTCCTGATTCTGGATGTAACGAATCACGGTATCCGCCTGCGATTCGCCGATGGAAAACGCACCGTAACCCGCCTGCCATGTGAACCCCGGCACGCCGCCCTCGGCCTTCATCCATTTGGAGGAGCTCTTCTTCAACTCTTCGATCAAGTCCGCCTGTGAAATGGTGCGGCCCAAAAGAAATAGAACATGCACATGATCCGCCACGCCGCCTGTCTGGAGAGACGGCGATTTCAGGTGATCCAGAATCCCGACGAGATAGGCATGCAAACGCGGGCGAACCTCCGGGCGGATTAACGGTTCACGATGCTTGGTGCTGAAGATCAGATGAACCAGAACTTTGGAAAGGGATTGAGGCATGGCGGGTGATGCCCTTTCAGGGCTGATGATTGTAGTGGCGGGCAAGTTCCCAGGGCGTTGCCCTAGGCTGGCGAATGGCTGCGCCTTTGGCGCGGCAGCCGACGGAGATGATGGCGTCGAGGTAGCAGGCGTAACGGGTGAGGATCAGATCGGGGATTTCCTTTTCTGCGCTTTTGGGCATTTGGATCGTTTTGTTGACGTCAACAAAATGATCCGAGATGGCGTGACCCGAAACCTCACAGGCGGTTTTTGCCTTGGTGATGACCGCGGTAAAGTTTCGCCATTCATTGTAGCCGAGCAGGTGCTGAATATCGCGGGCCAGCCAATACTCGATGCCGCCCTCGGTCTGCTGGGCGTGGGCTTCAAAAGTGGTGGTGAGGGTTTGGACGAGTTCGGTTTTCATACTTCGAGGATTTCCGTGACGTTGCTGGCGATGGTGGTTTCCAGTTCCCGCGCGGCGGCGTTGAGCGTTTCGAGTTCCTCGTTGAGGGCTTCGAGCTGGGCCTTGAAGTCTTCGTCGCTCACGTCCTCGCCGGGGGCGACGCCGACGTAGCGACCGGGGTTGAGCGACCAGCCTTGCGCCTCGATTTCCGCGAGCGTCGCGGCTTTGCAGAGGCCGGGCACGTCTTTGTAAGTAGGAAGGATGAGGGATGAAGGATGAAGTGAAGAGCCAAATACCTCCTCCAGCTTCGCCCGCGCCTCGTCGCCGCCGAGGGTGAAGTCGGGCGCTTCGCCGCGGTAGAGGCGGACGACGTTGGCGAGGAAGCCGATCTGCGCGGGCGTCCAGTCGCGGTGCGCGCGGTCGATCTGCCGGTAGATGTGCCGGGCGTCGAGGAAGAGCACGGTGTCGGGGCGATTTAGGATTTCGGATTTAGCATTTAGGATTTGGGGCTGAGCGGACGCTTTCCCTTTATCCAAAAACCAAAGAGTGCAGGGCAGCGTGACCGTGTAAAACATGTTCGGTCCGACGGCGACCATGACATCGACGCTGCGGGCCTCGATGAGCTGGCGGCGAATCTCCTGCTCGGAGCCGCGGGCGTCGGAGGCGGAGTTGGCCATGACGAAGCCGGCGCGGCCCGTGGCGTTCAGCGAGGAGTAGAAGAGCTGAATCCAGAGGTAGTTGGCATTGTCGGTGCGCGGCAGGCCGAAGGGGAAGCGGCGGCCGGGGCCGAGGTCGGCGGCGAGGCGTTCCTTGTCCACGGCGCTGACGTTGAAGGGCGGGTTATCGAGGAGAAAATCGAAGCGCCCGACGGCGTGGTGGAGGTCTTCGTAGTAGGCGTTGCCCTGTTTGATTTCGCCCTCCAGGCCATGCACGGCGAGGTTCATGCGCGCCAGCCGCACGGTGGCATCGACGCGCTCCTGGCCGTGGATGGAAAGCTCGCTGGCGGGATTTTTCCGGTGCGCGCTGACGAAGCGGGCGCTCTGGACGAACATGCCGCCGGAGCCGCAGGCGAGGTCGAGGATGCGCCCGTGAAAAGGTTCGAGCACTTCGACCAGGAGTTTGACGATGCTGGTGGGCGTGTAGAACTCGCCGCCTTTCTGCCCCTCGCTCATGGCGAAGGTGCCGAGGAAGTATTCGTAGATTTTGCCGAAGGCGTCGCCGTCGAGTCCGCTGGGGATGGAGGAGAGCGTCTTGAGCAGCTCGGCGAGCAGGCGGGAATCGAAGATCTGGTAGCTCTTCGGCAGGACGCCGGCCATGTGGGGATTGTCGCGCTCGATGGCCCGCATGGCGTCGTTGACGGCGAGGCCGATGTCGGTGCCTTCGGGGAGATTCAGCAGGTGCGCGTAACGCGTGGTGGCGGGCAGGTAGAGGATGGCCTCGGCGTGGTAGGCCGCGGGGTCGTCGAGCCGCGAGCCGCGCCGGGAGGAGCCGGCGGCCTTTTCCAATTCGGCCCGGCGCGTGGCAAAACGGTCCTCGGCGAAGCGCAGAAAGATGAGGCCGAGGACGGGCTCGGAGTATTCGGATTGTTTCAGGCCCGCGCCGGCCCAGAGCTGATTGGCGGCGGCCCAGAGGCGTTTTTCCAGCGCGTCATTGGCGGCGTCTTTTTCCGAGGGGGCGATCCAGATCATGTGGGCGTGGATTTATGGCGCGACGGGCGGCTTGTCGATGCCGATGCGCCGCCGGATAATCGCGCGATGCTCTTCGACGAACTGACCGAGGTGTCCGACCCCGAGCCGCACGACGCGGCGCTGAACATGGCGCTGGACGAGGTGCTGCTCGGACGCGCCGAGGGGCCGGTGCTGCGCGTTTATCGGTGGGCGCGGGCGGCGGTGTCGTTCGGGTATTTCGGGAAAGTGGCGGACGTGGAGGCGGCGTGGCCGGGGCGCGAAATGGTGCGCCGCTGGACGGGCGGCGGCACGGTGCCGCATGGCGCGGATGTGACCTACACGCTGCTCGTGCCGCGCGGGTGCGCGTTCTTCCGGCTGGGTGCGGAGGAGGCGTATCGCGCGATCCACGAGCGGATCGCGGCGCTGCTTGTGGGGCAGGGGCGCGCGGTGCGCGTGGCGGCGGCGGCGGGTGCGAAAGTCTCCGACGCATGCTTTGAAAATCCGGCGCGCTACGATCTGCTCGCGGATGACGGGAAGATTGCCGGAGCGGCGCAGCGGCGGACGCGCGCGGGGCTGCTCCATCAGGGCAGCATTCAGGGCGCGGCGTTGCCGGCGGATTTCGGCGCGCGGCTCGGGAAAGCTTTTGCCAGCAGGGTTTGCGGGCGACCGCTCGCGGAGGACGAACTCGCGGAAGCGCGCGATCTTTCTGCGAAAAAATACGCCACGAGTGCGTGGCTGCGGCGTCTGTAGGGGAAGCTGACAGCTTCCCCTACAGGCGCGCGCCGCGGGGCGCGCTCTACGCACAAAAAAAACCGCCCCTCGTTTCCGAGGTGCGGCTTTCTCTGGGTCGCGAGGGGATCGCGAGATTGGTTTTAGCTCTGGACCTTGAGCGGGATGCCGCGGGCCATGGCGTCGTGCTCGGCCTGGGAGCAGGCGGCGTTGAGCGGGACGGTGGTGGTCTGGTCGGTGCCGCCGACGAGGCCCTGCTGGAGCAGATATTGCTCGAGTTCTTCGCCGCTGATGTCGGCGACCATGGTGCCGTTCACTTCCACGCAGGGACTGAGCGGCTGTCCGCTTTTCTGCTCCATCTCCCAGCGGAAGGCGGGGTTCTGGATGATGTCCTTTTCGGTGTAGGCGAGTTCGTATTTCTTGAGCACGGCGCGGATGCCGTTGCTCCAGCCACATTGGGTTTTGACGTAGGCGGTGATTTCAGGTGCGGGCATAGAGATGAGGTAAGTGGCGCGGCGCTCGTGGAACGCCGGGCCTTTGGTGGGCGGCACCTATACCGGCGCTCCCCGCCCGCCGCCACTAAAAAGGAGGAATGCCACCGGCAAGGTCACGGTGTCCGGCAGTCCGGGGAGCGCGCGCGTCCCGCGTGCTGGTCGTGTCGTCCCGACACGACGCACTTCCTGCGGCGTGTGGAGTGACGACGCGCGCCTTCCCCATGCGACACGCAGGGAAGTCCGCGAAGGCGGGACGCCTTCGCCAGCACGCGGGACGCGCGCGCTCCCCGGAACACCGCCTATCCCGCGTCCCGTGCAAAACCTTGTTGACCCATTTCGGGCGCTCTGAAATAAACCCACCCATCTTGTGAAAACGCCCGTGGAAAAGCGTCAGGAATCGGTCCCCGCATCGTGCGTGCTAAGGTCGGAGCGTCGGAGCGTCGATTAGGTCGGCGGACGGAGGCGCTGGAAGTCAAGCCTCGGGTTGCGGTTTCGCGCCAGCAGCGGCCCCCCGTCGGCCCCATGCCCAAAGTCGAGGGCCTCACCGCCACGGCGGGCGATGCCGAGGGCGTGGTCGATCTCGCGTGGAGTGCCATCCGCCGCGGGCTGCAAAACTTCCTCATCGAGCTGAGCGAAGACCCCGCCGGGCTGACCGGCTGGCGCTTCGCCGCGAACTCCCGCAAAAGCAGCGCGACCCTCGACGGCCTGACCAGCGGCAAACGCTACTGGTTCCGCGTCACCGCCGAAGGCGCCGCCGGCCCAGGGCCGGTAAGCAATGCGGCGACGAAGGTGGCTCCGTAAAAAAGTGCCACTTCCAAACCAAAACCACCGAATCCGAAATAGAGAAACATTCATGAAAGCCAACACAAACACCACCTCACGTCTCCTCCTCACCGCCAGCGCCGCCGTGCTCTGCGCGTTCACCGCCGCCCCGGCCCGTGCTGCCGCTCTCGCTTTTGTGCAGAATTTCGGAAGCACAGGCTCCGGCAGCGGGCAGTTTAATCTCTCGGCCGGTGTCACCGTGGACAGCGCGGGGAATGTTTATGTCGCCGACTTCTACAACAACCGAATCGTCAGCTTCGATCCATCGAACTTCGCGGGCACCTTCACCTCCTTTGGCAGCTTCGGATCCGGCACCGGGCAGTTTAATCACCCGACCGGTCTCACCTTGGACAACACGGGGAATGTCTATGTCGCCGACTTTAACAACAACCGGATCGATCGTTTCAATCCATCGAACTTCGCGGGCACCTTCATCTCCTTCGGCAGTAACGGGACCGGCAGCGGGCAGTTTAGGACCCCGGACGGCGTCGCCGTGGACAGCGCGGGGAATGTCTATGTCGCCGACTACAACAACAACCGGATCGACCGTTTCAATCCGGCGAACTTCGCGGGCACCTTCACCAGCTTCGGCAGCGCCGGGTCCGGCAGCGCGCAGTTTAGTTTCCCGGCCGGTCTCACCGTCGACAGCGCGGGGAATGTCTATGTCGCAGACTCCAACAACAGCCGGATCATGCAGCTAACCGGGGCCGCGCCCGAACCCGCGAGCGCCGCGCTGCTGCTCTGCGGCAGCGCGCTCCTCGCCCTGCGCCGCCGCCGGAGCGCCGCCGGGGTCTGAGGCGCGGCCTTTGCCCCCGTTCCGAAACTTTGTTAAGCCCCTCGTAACGAAGCTGGGGGCTTCGTTACGCAAGGTTGCGGGGAAGCTCTGCTTCCCCTCGTTCCCAAGCTCCAGCCAGTAGTGTTCGGCATCGGATATGCGGTGGGGTTTGTCACGAGATATACGTGAGTTTGTCACCTGATTGTCACTGGTAC
>JAYWEP010000332.1:0-25993 GCA_043779205.1 Chthoniobacter sp.
TCCGTAATTTGGCAAAATTCCGTAATTCCGTCCTGCCTTTTCTGGAACGGAGGAAACGGAATGACGGAATTTGACCAAATTACGGAATAAGGAAGCCGCCCGGACTTGGCGGACAGGACACTAGCCGATGGTGGCGCTCGGCGGACGATTGGGGCTTGCGCTGGCGGGCGGGCTTGGGGGAGAAAGGCGGACATGAATATCCCCTCGTCTCTCCGTCCCGCCGCCTCGCGTTTCGCCGTCGCGGCTATTTTCACGGCCGCTTTTGTCCAAACCGTCAGCGCGGAGATCGCGGTGAAGAGCGGGGAGAAGATCGCGTTTCTGGGGGACTCGATCACGCAGGGTGGGTGGGACAATCCGGTGGGCTATGTGCGGCTGGTCATTGCGGGGCTGGTGGCGAATGGGGTGCAGGCGGAGCCGGTGCCGGCGGGGATCAGCGGCCACAAATCCAATGACATGCTGGCGCGGCTGGAGCGCGATGTGATCGCCAAACGACCGCAATGGATGACGCTGAGCTGCGGGGTGAATGATGTGTGGCACGGCCAGCGGGGCGTGCCGCTGGATGACGCGGCGGCGGCTGTGGAAGGCGCTTACGATGAGAAGGTGGCGGAGCGGGGGACGTACAAAAAAAACATCGCGGAGATTGTGGAGAAGGCGCAGGCGGCGAAGATTCAGGTGGTGCTGCTGACGGCGACGGTGATTCAGGAAAATCTCGGCAGTCCGGAGAATAAGAAGCTCGCGCCTTTCAACGACTACCTGCGCGAGCTGGCAAAGGACAAGAAGCTGCGGCTGGCGGATTTGAACGCGATTTTTCAGCAGCGGATCATCTCGGAAAACAAGCCGGAGCAGAAGGTGCTGACGGTGGACGGAGTCCACATGAACGCCGAAGGGGAGAAGCTGATGGCTACGTGGGTTTTGATGGCCTTCGGACTCGACTCTGAACAGATCAAAAAGGCGGACGCTGCATGGCAGGTGCTAGCCGCGGAGGCGAAGGCGGCGGCGGAGGCCAAAGCAAAAGCCAAGGCCGAGGCGAAGGAGAAAGCTGATGCTGAGGCCAAGGCGAAAGCCGAAGCCGATGCGAAAGCGAAGGCGGCGACGGAGGTTCCCGCGGCGAAGTAACGGCGGCCCTTTTCGACGACCATGAAAAAGGCGCGGATCGGACTCATCGGGCTCGGCGCGATGGGGCGCGTGCATTACGAATGCTGGCGCAAGAGCGCGGTGGCGGAGCTGGCGGCGGTGAGCGACCGCAATCCGAAAATGCTCGCGGGCGATTGGGCGGGGAAGGATTTCAACATCGGTGAGCAGGCGGCGCAGCATGTCGATTTGTCGGATGTCGCCACGCATTTGCGGGCGGAGGATTTGATCGCCGATCCGAGTGTGGACGCCGTGGACATTTGCATGCCTACGCCGATGCACGGGCCGCTGGCGCTGGCGGCGTTGCGCGCGGGGAAGCATGTCTTTTGCGAAAAGCCGATGTCGCTCTCGCTCGACGTGTGCGCGGAGATGGAGCGCACGGCGCGGGAGTGCGGGCGGCATCTTATGGTGGGCCACTGCCTGCGCTACTGGCCGCAGTATGTGAAGGCGCACGAGCTGCTCACGGGCGGGGAGCTGGGCCGCGCGCTCTACGCGAGCTTTCACCGGAGCAGCGCCGCGCCGATGTGGAGCGCCGATGACTGGTACATGAAAGGCGCGGAAAGCGGCGGCGTGCTCGACATGCACATTCACGATGTGGATGTGGCGCTGTGGTGGTTCGGGCGTCCGCAATCGATCGCGGTCAGCGGGCTCGCGCCGGGCGGGCTGCCGATGGTCATCGACGCCGCGTGGCGCTACGACGGCGGGCCGGGCGTGCATCTGCACGGCGCGTGGGATCGCAATGGCGGCGCGTTTCGCCACGCCTTCCGGCTGGTCATGGAAAAGGGCACGCTGGTTCACGACCTCGCGGTGGATGCGAACGCGCTGACGCTGCTCCGCGACGGCAAAGCCGAGCCCGTGCCGCTCGCCGCCACGTCCGGCTATCAGGATGAGCTGGATGATTTCGCCGCGGGCATCAACGCCGGTCGCGCCCCGCACCGGATCACGCCGGCGGACAGCCGGCTGGCGGTGGAGATCGGGCTGGAGGAGCTGGGGATGCTCGGCGCAGCCGGGTAGGGACGGCACCCCGTGCCGTCCTCCGGGCGAGCGCCAGCGAGGAGGGAGGCGCTTCGGGTGCCTCACACATCCCGCCCACCGCCTCGCGGCGCTCGCCCCGGACGGCACGGAGTGCCGTCCCTACCGCTGCTTCACAGCCTGCCACGCGGGAAATTTCCGCGATGGGCTTTGACATCGCCGGGGCCGCTCCCTTAATTGCTCGCCGCCCTCCCGCCCTCCATTTTTACCTCTCCCACCCGTGGCTCAGAACGACGAATACATCCTCGAAATCCTCCTCGAAAACGGTCTCGCGACCAAAGGCCAGCTCGAACGGGCGCGCACGGAAAGGAAGGAAGGCCAGACGGTGCCGGAAGTGCTCATCGAGCAGGGCATCGTGACGCAGGAGGATGTGACGAAGGCGCTGGCCTCGCACGCGGCCATGGATTTTGTGGACATCGGCGCGTTTGCCGTGCCGGAGGATCTCATCCAGATGGTGCCGCGCGAGCTGGCGAAGCGCTTCAAGGTGATCCCGCTGGCGATTTCGGAAACCGGGCTGGTCATTGCCACGGCGGACCCGCTCAATTTCGACACGTTCGATTCGCTGCATCACCTGCTGCAGCGCGATTTGGAATTTGTCTGCGCCACGCCGGATGCCATCGGGCTGGCGTATCGGAAATATTACGGCACGGCGGACGAGGCGGCGGATGAGCTGGCCGGCAAGCTGGGCGGGGAGATCGAGATCACGGGCGAGGGCGGGTCGGGTGGTGCGGAGGGCGACACGGTGGATGCGCCGATCATCAAGATGGTGTCGATGATGCTCGTCGAGGCTTACAATATGCGGGCGTCGGACATTCATCTGGAGCCGCTGGAAAAGCGCTTCCGCGTGCGCTTCCGCATCGACGGCGTGCTGCACGAAATGCAGAACCCGCCGAAGAAGCTCCAGACCGCCATCATCTCGCGGCTGAAGATCATGACGGGCTCCATGTCCATCGCGGAAAAGCGCCTGCCGCAGGACGGGCGCATCCAGGTGAAAATGGGGCGCAAGCAGATCGATCTGCGCGTTTCCACGATCCCGACGAGCCACGGCGAAAGCGTGGTCATGCGTATCCTCGACAAGTCCTCGCTCTCGCTCGGTCTGCCGCAGCTCGGCTTCCTCTCGGACGATCAGGAGATCATCGAAGGCCTGATCAAACTGCCCGACGGCATCCTGCTCGTCACCGGTCCGACCGGCTCGGGAAAAACGACGACGCTGTACGGCTGCCTGCATTACATCAACAAGCCGGACAAAAAGCTCATCACCGTGGAAGACCCGGTCGAGTACCAGATGAACGGCATCAACCAGGTGCAGGTGAATGCGGACATCGGCATGACCTTTCCCGCGGCCCTGCGCTCCATGCTGCGGCAGGCGCCAAACATCATCATGATCGGTGAGATTCGCGACGTGGAGACGGCGAACATCGCCATCAACGCCTCGCTCACCGGCCACCTCGTTTTCTCCACGCTGCACACCAATGACGCGCCCGCTGCCGTCGCGCGCTTGGTGGACATCGGCGTCCAGCCCTTCCTCGTCTCCTCGGCCACGCGCGCGATCATCGCCCAGCGGCTCGTGCGCAAGATCTGCCAGAACTGCAAGCAGCCCTGCGAGATGACCGAGTCCGAAATGTCCGCGCTCGGGCTCGACGCCTCGCAGCTCGGCGAGGCCACGGTGATGAAGGGCGCGGGCTGCGACGCCTGCAAACACCTCGGCTACAAAGGCCGCATGGGCATCTTCGAGATTTTCATGATCGACGACGAAGTGCGCCACATGATCAACGAGAAGGCCTCCACCATCGAGCTGCGCAAGCGCGCCCGCGAAATGGGCATGCGCACCCTGCGCGAGGATGGCATCCGCAAAGTGCTCGCCGGCATGACCACCGCGGAGGAGGTCATCGGCGTCACCATGTCCGACGCGAACTAGCCGGCCATGGGCTTGTTCGACTCCCGCAAAAGCGCGTCCGCCGAGCCGCCGCCCGCGGCGAATCCCGTGCCGCCGATGGAGGACTTGCTGCGGCTCGTGCTGGAGGAAGGCGCGTCGGATTTGCACCTCTCCGCAGGCACCCCGCCGGCCCTGCGCCGGCACGGACGGCTGGTGAAACTGAACACCCGCCCGCTCACGCCGGAGGACACCGAGAAGCTCGCGCGGGCCATCACCAGCGACGCGAATTTTGCCCGCGTGAATGAGCAGGGGAGCGTGGATTTCGGCTTCTCGTATCGCGACGCGAATCGCTTCCGCGTCAGCGTCTATCGGCAGCAGGGCAGCGTCGCCGTGGCCCTGCGCATCATCCCGAAGCGGATGATGTCGATCGAGGAAATCGGCCTCCCGCCCGCCGTGCGAGGGCTGCTCGAAACACCGCGCGGGCTCATCCTCGTCACCGGTCCCACCGGCTCGGGCAAGACGACCACGCTCGCCTCCATCCTCGACGCCATCAACACCACGCGCGACAGCCACATCATCACCATCGAAGACCCCATCGAGTACGTGCATGAGCACAAGCTCGGCATCGTCAACCAGCGCGAGGTTGGCGTCGATGTGTCCTCCTTTGCCGAGGGTCTGCGCCGTGCGCTGCGCCAGGACCCGGATGTCATCCTCGTCGGCGAAATGCGCGACCTCGAGACCATGGAAACCGCCATCACCGCCGCCGAGACCGGGCACCTCGTTTTTTCGACCCTCCACACCACCGGCGCGGCGCGCACCGTCGATCGCATCGTCGATGCCTTTCCCAGCACCCAGCAGGAGCAGGTTCGCGTGCAGCTTTCCGCCAACCTCAAGGCCGTCATCTCGCAAATCCTCCTCCCCACCATCGACGGGCGCGGGCGCGTCGCCGCCTTCGAGCTGATGGTCAATACGCCGTCCGTCGCCGCCCTCATCCGCGACAACAAAACCTTCCGCATCGCCAACGACATCCTCACCGGCTCGAAGTACGGCATGATCTCCCTCGAAGCCTCCCTCGTGGAGCACTACCTCGCCGGCCTCATCAGCTACGAGCAGGTGCTCACCAAAGCCCAGGACCAGCAGGCCGCCATCCAGCTCATCGGCGGGCAAAAGCCGCGCAAACGCTGACGGCGGGGAAACTGCGGTCCCCGCCGCTGCCGTGGTGTCCGGAGGCAAAGAGGGTCGGCGGGACGAATTCTGAGTCCGAGTCGGCGAAGGCGGGACGGAACGCAATCGAGGAACCCGGATGCCATCCCCTGTGATGTTCCTGACAGCGACGGATTTGGCTAGCCTTCGTTCGCGGCGGGCTCGCAATGCCCGGTTCCCCGCCTCCGCTGCGCCGTGCGCCGAGTGGCAGCCAGTTTTCAAACTGAACCCATATCCCGAAAAAAGCTGGCTTGACAGGAGAAGCGGCGACGGCCCATAACTGCCACGGCTGTAGAGGCATTAAAAAACCATGTGCATTCTTTCCCCATCGGTGGTGGTCGCGCTTCCTCACAAGGAAGCGCCGCGACGAACTATTATTCTTCCGGCGCTGGCTGATGGCTTCGGCTGGCATATTTTGCGTCCCCCCCGCCTGCACCCGGTTCGTGCGAGGTCATGCGCCAAAGCTGCGGCACAGACAGCCGTCCCCCCGCCTCGCCTCGTTTTCGACTGCTCACGGAGTCAGCCGTGAACGCAGAAAGTTTTTACAAAATGCAAGAAAACCCTCCACCTATCCGTTCTTCCACCCAATTACCTTCCATGAAACCCACCCTCCTTCTCACCCTCACCGCCGCTCTCCTCACTGCATGTGCTGCCGAACCCGACAGCCGCACTCAGACCAGAGCCGGCAGTGAACCTTCTCGCGCGCAGCGGCATCGGGAATCTGCCGCGCGCGATCAGGAGGAAGGCTCCCGCCCGCCCCGCATCGGCATGACCAAGGACCAAGTCATCAACATGTATGGCGAGCCCACCAACGTCAGCAGCAGCAGCCGCGGTGGCGAAACGTGGTTCTACGTGTTCAATAACTTCGACGGCCGCGCCTTCATCCCCTACTACGGCGCATTTCACGAAGCCTTCAAGCGCCGCAACTCCGGCACCATCTTCTTCGACGGCAGCGGCCGGGTGAAGGACTTTAATTGGAATGAATCGAATCCAAGGGGAGCGAGCATCTGGAGATAGGATCATACCTGTATTGCTAAACGTCACCCACGCCAATTCGAGAGAATAAACCATCTACCCTTGATATGAAACGCAACCTGCACCTTCTCTTAATACTACATCTTTTCTTAGTCGTTTTAGCTGAAAAACCAGCGTTGGCTCAGACGGAACTCATTACCAACGGCGGTTTTGAATCAGGTTCTGCGGGCTGGACGCTTTCAGGAGGGGTAACCGCTAATAGCAGTTATGGTTTTGCACGATCAGGATCTTATTACTTATGGCTTGGAGGAGTTGTCAACGAGATCGACGCAGCATATCAAACCATTACGATACCCAGCAACGCCACGGCTGCCACGCTCTCGTTCTACTACAACATAAATTCACTCGAAGGGAATTCGACTGCCTATGACACCTTCAGCGCCACAATTCGTAATACCAGCAACGCTGTTTTGGCAACGGTCGCGAACTTGTCGAACATTAACCAGACATCGCCGGGCAATCCCTATTACTACCAAAAAACTTTTAACCTGCTG
Source organism: Chthoniobacter sp. (assembly GCA_043779205.1). Lineage (GTDB taxonomy): Bacteria > Verrucomicrobiota > Verrucomicrobiia > Chthoniobacterales > Chthoniobacteraceae > Chthoniobacter. The sequence continues at coordinate 6,772 of JAYWEP010000332.1, forward strand.
CCCTATGCGAGCCAAACTATCCGCATCTATTTCAGCAGTGTCAATGATCCGAGCAAGCTGACTAATTTCCGCGTGGACGATGTCAGCGTCCAAGTTACGACTCCAGTTGTGGGGAGCGTTCCCGCCTCGCCAACGAGCCTGTTTGCGAGTGGCGGGGCCAGTTCCATCGGGTTGGGATGGGTGGACAACTCCAACAACGAGACTGGATTCAATATTGAGAGGAAAGTGGGTTCGGCTGGGACATGGGTGTCGTATGGGACCGTTGGGGCGAACGTCGCCGGCTATACGGACTCCTCGGTGTTGGTGGGGACTACCTATTACTACCGCGTTTATGCTTACAATGGGACCGGCCCCTCCGCCTTTTACACGAATGAAGCTTCTGCGGCTCCTACGGGAAGCGTCCCGGCGTCGCCTACCAATCTGTCCGCTGCTGGGGGAGTGAGTTCCATCGGACTGGCGTGGGCCGACAACTCCAACAACGAGACTGGATTTAAGATTGAGCGCAAAATTGGATCGGGCGGAACATGGGGCCTGTATACGACATTAGGAGTCAACGTCACCTCCTACACGGATTCCTCAGTGTCGGTAGGGACTACCTACTACTACCGTGTTTATGCTTACAATGGGACCGGTTCTTCCCCCTTTTACACGAATGAAGCTTCTGCCACACCGATTGGGAGCGTTCCCGCCTCGCCAACGAGCCTGTTTGCGAGTGGTGGGGCCAGTTCCATCGGGTTGGGATGGGTGGACAACTCCAACAACGAGACTGGATTCAATATTGAGAGGAAAGTGGGTTCGGCTGGGACATGGGTGGCGTATGCGACCGCTGGGGCGAACGTCGCCGGCTATACGGATTCCTCAGTGTCGTCGGGGACGACCTACTATTACCGCGTGTATGCCTACAACGCGAGCGGGCCTTCCGCGTATTTTACGAACGAAGCGTCTGCCACACCGTCTGGGAGTTTGCCTACTGTGCAAACGAATGCCGCAAATCCCGTTGGCAGCAGTTCAGCAACCTTGAATGCGACAATCTCGGGCACGGGTGGGTTAAGCATCATTGACGCCCGGTTCGAATGGACGTCGAGCAGCTTCCCGGGAACGGTGATCTACAGTGTGCCCGTTTTTGGAAACACCTTTTCGTCCAGCCTGACGGGATTGCTGCCGAACACGGTTTACACCTACCACGCCTATGCGAAAAACTCCGCCGGGTTGTGGAACACCGTCGTAAATAACGTGACGTTCACGACGTCCGGGGCTGCCAAATCCAACTTGGTTGTTGTCGGCAGTCTGAGCGTGAGCCCAAGTCCGATTACGGCTGGAAACACCCTGACAGTAGGCATCAGCATAAAGAACAACGGTCCTGGCAACGCGCCGGCGACCACCACCCATCTTCAGGTCAAAGATACTGCGCTGACCACCACCGTTGGCGACCAGACCTACGCCACCCCGACTATCTCAGCAGGCCAGACGATCAGCCAGAGTTACACCATCACCGTTCCGCCGGGAACGACTCCGGGTAACTACAATGCGTATGTAAAGGTGGACAGCGGTAACAGTGGCAACCAAAGCAGTTACAGCGACGATTACGGTGCCAGCAATGTATTTGCAGTCAATGCGCCTGCGGGAACATCGAGCCTCAACGGATTTGCTTATGACCTGCAGAGCGGCCAATCTCTGGCCAATGTTGTGGTCACACTTGCCAGCGCCGCGGGCACTTACTCCCAGACGACCAATGGTGGCTACTACTCATTCACGGGGATTGCTCAGGGAACATATACTTTGTCGGCAAATCTGGCTGGCTACAGCTTCTCTCCGATAAACGTGAATTTGACCAGCACGCTCTCGCAGCCCATCTATATGGCCCGCAATTTCACGAATAATCCAACCTGTACCTTGTCCGGAAGGATGACGGACGCAAGCACTGGGGCGGGGCTGGCTGGAAAAACAGTCTCGTTGGGTAGTGGAATTGCCCCTGCCATCACGGATAGCAACGGCTATTACACCTTTCCCTCGTTTGCGTCCAACTCCTACACGATCAGCGTTTCGGTCTCCGGGTATCTCTCCTACAGCCTTCCACTTACCATTGCGGGTGCCCAGACTCAGCCAATACCGCTGACAAGGAACCAGATCGTTTTGGGAGGGAAGACCAATTCGGGCTACAGTGCCGACCCCGTGAACACGGCGACCGGAAACTATATTTACACCAAAGTGGATTTGAAGTTGCCCGGCCCCGGCATGAGCTTCGTCTTCGAGCGGAACTACAATTCGCAGGATGCCAGCGCACCGGATGCGACCGTCGGCCCGCTTGGATTCGGCTGGAACCACACCTACAATGTCCAGCTCACCGTGGATGGCGCGAACAATGTGACGATTCGCTGGGACGACAGCAAGGCCGATACTTACAACCCCGATCTAAACGGCGGGTTCACGCCGCAGCCGCACCTGGCAATATTCGACAAGCTGACCGCCAGCGCGGGCGGCGGCTATGCGCTTCTGCGAAAAGACCAGACCCGCTACAACTTCGACGCGTCGAACCGTCTGGCATCCATTGTGGATAAGAACGGCAACACCACCGCGCTCGCCTACACCGGAGGAAATCTCACGACGATTACCGACACCGGCGGGCGCGTAATCTCGTTCACCTACGATGCGAGCAACCGGATGACGAAGATCACCGATCCGATCAACCGCACCATCCAGTTTGCCTATGATGCGAGCAGCAACCCGATCTCGGTAATTGACACCAACGGGAAGACCACCAATTTCACGTATGACGCGAGTCATCAGGTGCTCACCGTTATTGATCCGCGCGGAAACACGGTTGTCACCAACTCCTACGATGCCGCCAAACGCGTGGTCACGTCGCAGAAAGACGCCAAAATGGGACAAACCTTCTACGACTATAGCGACCCGAACAAGACTATCGTAACCCAACCGCTTGGCCGGGTCACCGTGGACCATCACGACAACTACCGCCGACTGGTACAGCAGGATGACGCGAACGGCAAATCAACGCTTTATTCCTACGATGTTGATACCGGCAACCGCACCTCCGTCACGAACAAGAACGGCTACATCGCGACTTATGCGTACGACGCCGTGGGGAATGTCATCGGCAAGACCGATCCGCTCGGCCATACCACCGCCATCACCTATGATGCGAAGAACAACCCCCTCACACGAACCGACGAGGCGGGCAATACGACATCATTCCAATACGATGCGAATGGGAACCTGAATATGACGACAGATGCGCTCGGAGGCGTTGCTACGGCGACCTATACCCCCACCGGATTGCCTCTCACGATCACCGATGCCCTGCTCAATAAGACAATCCTCGCCTACGACCCTCAGGGGAATCTCACCACTGTGACCGACGCGCTGGCCAACGCGACAATACACACCTACGATGCCGCGGGGCGGCGGCTGACGACCAAAGACGCCCTGCTTCACGTCAGCACGTTCGCTTACGACGGAAATGACAACGTGCTCTCCGTCACGGACCCGGCTACGAAGACCGTGACCTTCATCTACGACGAAAACAACAACAAGCTGTCGGCGATGGATAAGCGCGGCAAGACGACCTTTTACACCTACGACGTGAAAGATCTCCTGCGCACGATCACGGACCCGCTCCAGGGCGTGGCCACCAACAGTTATGACGCGCTGGATCAGAAAATCAGCGTCACTGATGCCAACACCGGAATCACACAATATGGCTACGACCTTGTGGGGAATCTGATTACGGTCACGGATGCGCTGGGGAAAGCGACGCAATACACCTACGACCCCAACGGCAACCGCAAGTCCGCGAGGAATCCGCTGTTAAACACCACGTTTTTTTCCTATGATGCGCTGGATCGTCCGGTCCAAACCACAGACCCGCTAGGTAATACCACAAAGACCGAATATGACGCGCTGGGGCGGCGTGCGAAGGTCACTGACGCCAATGGGAAGGTAACGACTTTTCTTTACGATGCGCTGGGCCATCTCGTCAAAGCGACCGATGCGAATGGCGGCACCGTGGACTACGCTTACGACGCGGCTGGCAATCGCACCTCGATGACCGATCCGAACGGCCATACCACCACTTATACCTACGACACGTTGAACCGACTGGCGCAAACGCAGGATCCCTCGAATGGAATCTACCTGAATGGATACGACACCGTGGGGAACCTGGTGAGCAGAAAAGACCCGAAGGGAAACACCATTGCCTACACCTACGATGTGAACAATCGCCGCACGGGCATTGCCTATCCGGCGGGTGCGCCCGTGGCGTTCACTTACGATGCCAATGGAAACCGCATCGGCATGACGGATGGCCTGGGCGCGTCCGCTTTTCAATACGATGAGCTGAACCGCATGACGAGCGCGACGGACGCCTATGGCAAAGCGGTCGGCTATGGCTACGACCCGAACGGCAACAGGGTGTCCATGACTTATCCCGGGAACAAGACCGTGAGCTACGCCTACGACGCCGATAACCACCTCAAAACCGTTACGGACTGGCTGGCCCACGCCACTTCCTATAGCTACGACGATTCCGGAAGCCTGATCGGGACGGCCAACCCGAATGGAACGACAGCCGCTTATGCGTATGACATCGCGGGTCGGCTCTCGGGTCTGGCGAATGCGAAGGCCGACGCGACCGCCATCTCGAATTACACTCTCACTTTAGACAAAGTGGGGAACCACAAAGCATCCGCGCAGAATGAGCCGTTGCTGCCGATCGTTGCCGCGCAGAGTGTCAATTATGCCTACGACAGCGACAACCGGCTGACGACCGCTGGCGCGACGGCATGCACCTACGACGCCAACGGCAACCTGACGGCACGCGGTTCCGATACTTTTGGCTACGACTTTGAGAACCGGCTGACCCAGGATTCTGTGGGCGGCGCGGCTGCACAGTTTCAGTATGATGGAACGGGCAACCGGAAATCGGCGGTCACTGCGGTTGGGACGAAGCGCTTCGTTCTGGACACGAACGGCTCGCTCTCGCATGTGCTGGCCGACACGGATGCAAGCGGCACCGTCAACGCTTATTACATTTACGGGCGTGGCCTGGTTTCGCGTATCGCATCGAATGGAACGGCGCTTTACTACCACTATGATGTCAGGGGAAGCGCCATTGCGCTTACCGATGCCGCCGGTAACCCAACCGACCAATATGCCTACGATCCGTTCGGCAAGATTGCCAACAGCCAGGGCACGACCGCGAATCCGTTCAAATACGTCGGCAAGTACGGGGTCATGGATGAAGGCAACGGCCTTGCCTACGTTCGAGCAAGATACTTCAGCCCGGATGTCGGGCGTTTTATTACTAAGGATCCGCTGACGGGCACCGACGGCGACAGCCAGAGTTTGCATCGGTATGTCTATGCGCTGAATAATCCGATTGTTCTTGCGGACATTGATGGTCGATCCCCATTTTTCGCGCTTGCTGGGGTGGCAGGTGCAGCCTGGGGAATGGGGGGGACTCTGGCGGGTGATATTGTTAGGTCGGTCGCGACAATGCATATTACAGTTAGCTCTTCCGCGGAATACGCTGAGGCTGGCTTGGGAGGCCTAGCCAGTGGTATAGTGATGGATTCTACTGGCAATCCTTGGGTCGCAGGCGCGGCAGGGTCTGCTGTAAGCGAAACGTACAAAGAATATCTAGACAGCATCGCTGCTGGGAAAAGCGCATCTTTTGACGTAGGAACGATACTGACTAAAGCGGCGACTGGTGCCATTACTTCTGGAATTACTGCTCATGCTTCGTCAGACATATTGCATAAAGTCGGCGGTACAGCACAAAATCCTTTCACGAAATTTTTAACGGGGAAGAACCTTGGCTACTACTACTCCAACGAACTGCTTGGTTTAATTCCAGACGTGGAGCGCGCAATAGGAAACGCACTATTTTCACCAACTCCGGCGGGTGCGGCAGAAGTTTCTGGCCATTCAGTGAACACTCCTGTCATTCCAGAGCGCGTGGAAGTTGCCGCCTACAAAATGCAAACCTACAAAAAGTAGCCATTTCTGCGAAAAATACACTTATGAGCACACAGCCTGGCCGCTCTTTCCAGAAAAGATCGATAGTTACATTGTTCATCGCAGCGGCAATCCTGCTGTCAGGACTCTCCATGCGCGCTGATGGCGCGACGACATCCTTTACCTACGACTCCCTGAACCGGCTCACCACGGCGGATTACGGCAATGGTTTGGTCATCAGCTACACCTACGACGCGGCCGGAAATCGACTGAGCCAGGCTGTGACCTCGATTGCACCGACAATCGCGACGCAGCCCGCGGCGACTCAGGCCACGGTTTTGAATGGAACCGCGACAGTCACGGTGGCGGCGAACGGGACTGGTCCATTTACTTATCAGTGGAAGCTCAATGGAACCAACCTCGTGAACGGGGCGAATGTGTCCGGGGCCAATGCGGCGACGCTGACCTTGACCAATGTGGGAGCCGCTCAAGCGGGAAGCTACACCGCCACGGTGAGCAACGCGAATACGTCGGCGACCAGCGCCGCGGGAATCCTGACCGTGCTTTCCCCGAATCAATATGCCATAATAACCAGCGCTCTCCCGAATGCCGGGGGGACGACCAGCGGCGGGGGATCGATTGCCAATGGAACTCCGGTGACGCTGACCGCGACGGCGAATAGCAGCTACACGTTCGCGAACTGGACGGAGAATGGCACGGTGGTGAGTGCGTCCGCGAGCTATCCCTTCACGGTGAATGGCAACCGCACCTTGGTGGCGAACTTTACGGCTGGTTCGTCCACTGCACGCATGTTTGACTGGGCCAAAGGGGCTGGGGGAACACTGGAGGAGCATGTTGGCGGGCTCACCACAGACGCGGCAGGCAACAGCTATGTGACCGGGTATTTCCAAGGAACGGCAACATTTGGCACGGTGAGTGTGACCAGTGCCGGTTCTTACGACATCTTTTTGGCAAAGTACAACGCGGGAGGTGGCGTGGAATGGGTCAAGCGCTTCGGCGGGAGTGACGTCGATGTGGGCGAAGGAGTCGGCTTGGATTCCGCGGGGAACATCTACGTCACCGGCTACTTTCACGGCACGGCGACGTTTGGGGCATTCCAGTTGACCGGCACGGGTTGGCGGGATGCTTTTCTGGCGAAGTGCGATGCGGCGGGGAATGTTCTCTGGGTCAGGCGTGCGGGAGGGGCCGATGCCGTTGCGGACAAGGTTTATGTCTTTGACCTCGCCGTGAGTTCGTCGGGAGAGAGTTTTGTCGGCGGGTATTTTCTAGGCCATGCGACTTTTGGAACCTCCCAACTGACGAGTGCTGGGGATCGAGATATTTTTGTGGCAAAGTATGATTCTGCCGGCAATTTGGCGTGGGTTAGCCAAGCGGGTGGAACGAGTGGAGACTACTTCCATGCTATCGCCATCGATGCTGTCGGCAATAGCTACATCACCGGAACATTCCAAGGCAGTGCGGTCTTTGGCGGTACGACCCTGACAGCCACGACGAGTTATGCGACATTTGTGGCAAAACTGGATGCGGCGGGAGTCCCGCTCTGGGCTAAGTCTGCCGGTGGAGCGGATGACGGAGACGGCAACGGGATCGCTGTGGACGGGACGGGCAATCTCGTAGTTGTTGGAGACTTCATTGGCACAGCAGTATTTGATGGGAAGACACTAAGCGCGAGCGGCCAGGATTGTTTTGTGGTGAAATACGACCCCGCCGGCAACGTGCTATGGGCGGCTCAGGCTGAGGGAGGGATTTCCGCCGGGAATTTCGCTTTCGGTGAAGGTGTCGCCGCCGATACCGCCGGGAATATTTGCGTGACCGGCACCTATGGCGGCACGGCGACGTTTGGCAATATCGTCCTCTCGAGTAACGATTCGATCAACAACGGCTTCGACGTGTTTACCACGAAGTATGACGGGGCAGGTAACGTGCTGTGGGCCAAGCGATATGGCGGCAGCAACGTGCATGGTCTCCCGGGGGTCGCGCTGGATGCGCCGGGCAACATTTACGTGGCCGGTGATCTCCAAAGCACGGCAAGCTTTGACAGCGTAGCTCTCGCCAGTGCGGGAGGAACGGATGTTTTTGTCGCGAAGCTCTCCTCAGTGACGGCCAGCACCTACTATGCGACATGGGCCGCAGCGCACGGTCTAACCGGGGTCGGTTCTGGATCGGGTGAAAACTTCGATAACGATGGCCTGACCAACTTCGAGGAGATGGCTTTCGGCACGGACCCGACGGTAACAACCGCCGGGGTCATTGCGTTTAGTGGATTAAGCATCACTCAGCGCGGCAAGCCAACCACATGGACTCAGAATAACGCCAACGGGGTGGACTACCGGGCACTCTTCGGACGTCGGAAGGACTACGTGGCGGCTGGGTTGACCTACATGGTGCAGTTTAGCGCGGATATGGTGACCTGGCAGAACGGCGTAGCGACCCCAACCGTGGTGGCGAGCGATGCGGAAATCGAAGCGGTGACGGTGCCCTATCCCTTCTTCGTCAATGGCCGCAAGACGCGCTTCTTCCGGGTGCTGGTGAGCACCCCATGAAACCACGAAGATGAACCGCTCCCTGCCACTAGCTCTCGCTTTTCTGTCGATCTCCCTAGCTCCTTCTCATGCTTCGGTCATCTATAGCGGCCTCCAGAATCTCGGCATCCCCACGGACTCGACCGGCATCTACCTCGATGTGGACACGGGCATCACGGGTACCAATGACAATTCGCCGCCAGCCGGCTGGGACATCAACCCGTTCTTCGGCGGCTCCGAGGTGGCGAACAGCCCCGCTTTCCAACCTGCCCGAACCGGGACGGGAACGTCTTCTCCGATCCTTGGTTTGGCGGTGGGCATGACGGTCGATGTCACGCGGTTTTTTTCCACCGGCTATGGCGACTCGCAAACTCATCTCGGTGCGCAGTTTACCGCCGGCCAGGAAGGTTACTTGGGATTTAGGTTCACCACCAATGCAGCCGCCGGTCCCTACTACGGCTGGATGCGCGTGGTCTTCACCGCGAACACCGCGGGTGCCGTGATCAAAGACTGGGCCTACGAAAATACCGGGGCCGCCATCGTCACGGCGCGGGTGGTCCAGAGCACCGCGTCGGTCGGGGCGCAGGTCGTCACGCTTTCCCCCGGCACCGGCGAATCCTTTACCCTCGGCACGGCGCTGACCAATACCGGCGGCAACATCAACAGCCTCGCGAAGACCGGCCTCGGTACCGCCATCCTCACCACCGCCAGCAGCTACACCGGTGGTACCACCGTCAGTGGCGGCGTGCTCCGCGTGAATGCCGACACCGCGCTGGGCGCGAGCGGCGGCGTGAACATCAACACGGGTGCGACATTGCAGGCCGGGGGGACGCTCACGAGCAGCCGCGTTTTCACTTTCGGCAGCGGCGGCAAGATCGACACGAACGGCCAGACCGTGACTCTCGCCGCAGTCACCGGCTCCACTTTGACCAAGCTCGGGACAGGCACGCTGATCCTCAACGGCGCGCAGAGCTACATCGGGCTAACGACCAGTGCCGGGACGACTCAGGTGAACGGCTCATTCACTGGTGGCACCTCCACGGTCAATGCCAATGCGACGACGAACTTCGGCGCGAGTCAGACGCTGGCGGCGCTGAACATCGGGGATGGTGTCGAAGTGACGTTCGGCTCCGGGTCGGCCCTGGCGATGGCTTTTTCGGGAGATGTTGCAGCCTCGGATTTGGTGCCTGAGCCCGGCACTCTCGGCCTGCTGATGGTCGGCGCGCTCGGGATGCTCGGGTGCCGGCCCCGGCGTGCCTGAATTGTTCGCTCGGCGCAGAATACGAAAGACCAAGGGCTTTCATCCCGAGCCAACGCACGTCGCGCGTTCCATTCTCCAGTGGGAGCTGCGGAGTTTTTTCTTGGCGCCGCGGCGGTATTGCGCGCATAGAAACGGGTGCGCATCGTGCGCCGAGTTTTCCTCCTTTTTTTCCCACCCACCATGAACACCAAGCAAGTCCTGGAAATGTTTGCCGAGCACGGCGTCGTCGATCCCGGCCAGATCGAAGACCTCACCCAGGAAGTCAACCACAGCGGCAAATCCCTCGTCGAAGTCATGGTCGATTTCGGCATCTGCACCGACCAGCAGTTCTACGAGACCATCGCCTCCTCGCTCGGCACGGATTTTGTCGATCTCGCCGGCTTTGAGCCGCCGCCGGATGTCATTCGCCTCATCCCCGGCGGACTCGCGCTGCTCCACCGCGCTTTTCCGCTCGGGGTGGAAAGCGGGAACATCCAGGTGGCGCTGGCCGACCCGCTCAATGCGCAGACCGGCGAAGACCTCCGCTTTGCCCTCGGCAAGGAAATCCAGGTCATGGTCGCGCCCGTCTATCAGATCGATGAGCTGATCAAAAAGAACTACGGCTCCGACACGAGCAGCATGGACGAGATCCTCGCCCAGCTCGGCGGGGAGCTCGAGTTTGGCAGCGGAGAAGGCGGGCTGGACATGAAGCACCTCGAGGCCGAGGCCAATGCCACGCCGATCATCCGCTACGTCGATCTCATCATCCACCAGGCCATCCAGGATCGCGCGTCCGACATCCATTTCGAGCCCTTCGAGACGGAGTTCAAAATCCGCTACCGCGTGGACGGCTCGCTCTACGAAATGTCGCCGCCGCCGCGCCACCTCGCGCTCCCGGTCATCTCGCGCGTGAAGGTCATGTCGAACCTGAACATCGCCGAGCGCCGCCTCCCGCAGGACGGGCGCATCCAGAAAAACATCGCCGGCCGGCAGGTCGATCTGCGCGTCTCGACGCTGCCCACGCAGTTCGGCGAGAGCGTGGTGCTCCGCGTCCTCGACCGCACCACCGTGAACCTCGAAATCGAGGCCCTCGGGATGCCGGATTACATTTACAAGTACCTGCTGCACACGATCGAAAAGCCCAACGGAATCTTCATCGTCACCGGCCCCACCGGCTCCGGCAAGACCACCACGCTTTACGCCTGCCTCAATAAGATCAACACCATCGACTCGAAGGTGCTGACCGCGGAAGACCCAGTCGAATACAACATCGAAGGCATCATCCAAGTGCCCATGGACGAGAAGATCGGCCTGACCTTTGCGCGCACCCTCCGCGCCTTTCTCCGGCAGGATCCCGACCGCATCATGGTCGGTGAAACGCGCGACGTGGAGACCGCGCAGATCGCCATTCAGGCATCGCTCACCGGCCACCTCGTCTTCACCACCCTGCACACGAATGACGCGCCCGGCGCCGTCACCCGCCTGATCGACATGGGCGTGGAGCCCTTCATGATCTCCTCCTCGCTCGAGGGCGTGCTCGGCCAGCGGCTCATCCGCAAAATCTGCCTGAACTGCAAGACCGCCTACGAGCCGAATGAAGCCACCCTCGCCCAGCTCGGCCTCTCCCCGCACGAGATCGGCGACAAGAGCTTCTACTACGGCAAAGGCTGCGAAGTCTGCAACCAGACCGGCTACAAAGGCCGCAAAGGCATCTACGAGCTGCTCGACATGACCGACCCCATCCGCGAACTCATCAATAAGCGCGCCCCCTCCGTCGTCCTCAAACAGAAAGCCATCGAGCTCGGCATGAGCACCCTGCGGCAGGACGGTCTCCGCTGCATTTACGACGGCGAGACGACCATCGAGGAAGTGCTGAAGTACACCTGAGGGGGTGCCGCGTTGCGTGGGTTGCGACGCGGCGTGACAAAAAGCATGGCGCGCGGTTTTCACGGCTGCTAGAAACCGCCCTCCTATGCGACTCCTTGTCACCGGCGGCTGCGGCTTTATCGGCAGCAATTTCATTCGTTACGTCCTCGATCATTACGGCCCGGCCATGATCACAAATGTGGACGCGCTGACCTACGCCGGCAATCTGGCGAACCTCGCGGGCGTGGCGGAAAACTGCGGCGAGCGCTACGAATTCCTCCACGCTGACATCTGCGACGCGGACAAAATCGACGCCGTGCTCGCGCAGCATCAGTACTTCGCCGTCGTCAATTTCGCCGCCGAGTCGCACGTCGATCGCTCGATTGATTCGCCCGGCGATTTCATCCACACGAACGTCGTCGGCACCTCCACGCTGCTCAACGCCGCGCGGCGGCACGGCGTCCGGCGCTTCGTGCAAATCTCCACCGACGAGGTCTATGGCTCGCTCGGGCCGGAGGGGAAGTTTTCCGAAACCTCGCCGCTGGAGCCCAGCTCGCCGTACTCCGCGAGCAAGGCGTCCGCCGACCTGCTCGCGCTGGCGTATCACCACACCTACCGCCTGGAGGTCGTGATCACGCGCTGCTCGAACAACTACGGGCCGTACCAGTTTCCCGAAAAACTCATCCCGCTGATGATTATCAACGCGCTCGGCGACCAGCCGCTCCCGGTCTATGGCGACGGGCTGAACGTGCGCGATTGGATCCACGTCGAGGACCACTGCGCGGCCATCGTCTCGGCGCTGCTCAATGGCAAACCGGGCGAGGTTTACAACGTCGGCTCCGACGGCGAGATGCGGAATATCGACGTGGTGAAAATGCTCCTCGCGCACCTCGGCAAGCCCGAGAGCCTCATCAAATACGTGACCGACCGGCTCGGCCACGACCGGCGCTACGCCATTGATTCCTCGAAGGCGCACCGCGAACTGGCGTGGAAGCCGCAGCACCGGCACGAGCAGGGGATTCGCGAGACCATCGACTGGTACGTGCGCCACCCCGAGTGGTGGACGCCGCTGCTAAAACGCTGACGGAGATGAAAGACGGAATTACGGAATTTTGCCAAATTACGGAATTGGCGGAGACGGCATTGATTTGTATTCCGGCGCGGAGCAATTCCGTCATTTGGTCAAATTCCGTAATTCCGTCCAAACTCCGATGAGCCGCGCGCGCAGGATTGTCATCGTCGGCAGCGGCGGGCGGCTTGGCGCGGCGCTGCTGCGTGAGTGGCGCGCGGCGGGCGATGAAGTCATCGGCTTCAACCACGCGCTGCTCGACATCGGCGACTTCCCGCAGGTGCATGAAACCTTGGGCGAACTCGAATTCGACGCCCTCGTGAACTGCGCCGCGCAGACGAATGTGGACCGCTGCGAAAAGGAGCCCGAGGAGGCTTTCCTCCTCAACAGCCAAGCCGTCGCCACGCTCGCCGATGTCTGCACGCGGAAAAAAGCACGCTGCATTCACATCAGCACGGACTACGTCTTCGACGGCGAAAAGCGCGAGCCTTACACCGAGGAGGACGAAGCCCGCCCGGTCAGCGTTTATGGCGAGTCGAAGCTCGGCGGCGAGCGCTGCCTGCACGCGGTTTCGGACCAGCATCTCGCGGTGCGCACGTCGTGGGTCTTCGGGCCGGATCGGCCGAGCTTCGTCGATCAGATTTTGCAGCGCGCGCTGGAGCACGAAACGGTCGAGGCCATTGGCGACAAAGTGGCCGTGCCCACCTACACGCTCGACGCCGCGCGGCTGCTCCGCCCGCTGCTCGATGAGGTGCCGCTCGATGGCGTGGTGCATCTTTGCAACACCGGCGCCTGCACCTGGCAGGAGTACGGCCAGCACGCGCTCGACTGCGCGCTGGCCGCCGGCGTGCCGCTCAAAGGCCGCACGGTGGGCGCATTGAAAATGGCCGACCTCAAAGCCTTCATCGCGCGCCGTCCCGTCTATACCGCCATGAGCACCGCACGGCTCCAGCGCACCGCCGGGCTGACCCCGCGCCCGTGGCAGGAGGCGGTGGACGAATACATCCGCGCGCACTGGGTGCCGCGCCTGCGCCCGCGGCTGTAGGGGAAGCTGCCAGCTTCCCCTACAGCCGCGTGGCGCTGCGCGACTTTCCCCCTTTTCTTCGCGCCGCTTCCGCTTCATCCATTAGCCATGCGCACGTCCCTCCCCAGACTCGCCGCGCTCATTTTTTCCCTGGCCGCACCAGCTATCACGGGCGCCGCGGATGCGCCGGTTTTCATCGGCCAGCTCAGCCTCGTGCGCTACGACATGCCGCTCGGCTTGAGCACCGGCCTCGCCCCCACGCGGCAGCTCGCGCGCCGCGATGCCGATGCCCCGGATGGTGTGGACTGGCCCGACTTCACGCTCAATGGCCAGCCCATTTTCCGCGACCGCGCGGAGGCGCAAATCCCGCTCAAACTGCGCACCGGCGCGGAGGCCGCGTCACCTTTCCAAATGCCCGGCGACGATGTGCTCCAGCCGGGCAACCACTGGCTGCGCGCGATGGAATGGCGCGCGGGCCGGCGGCACCTCTACACCGCCGACTGGACCGCGCGCTGCGCCACCGCGGGCGAGACGATGAGCGGGCGCTACGAGTTGTGGCTGTTCCCGATCATCATCAAAGGCGAGGGCGGGCCGGTGGTGAAAAACGTGGAGGTGAAAGCCGATGGCGCGGTCATCTATCACCAGGCCGGCCCGTGGCGTTCGCTCACGCTGCTGCTCCCGCAGAATGTGCCGGGGCATCGCTACGAGCTGAGCGTGGACGGGCGGCCGCCGCTCAAGATCGACGCGGGATTGCAGGCGGTGAAGCTCGGCAATCCGCGCGAGATGCCTTTCACTTTCAGCACCGCGCTCGCCGGCGAGGGGCCGCGGATCACGGTGCAAAATCTCGCGCGTCCCGAGACCTTTCCGAATCCCAAGGAATGGGCCGCCGACCTCGCCGCGCTCACGCAGCCGCCGCCTGCGAATACTGTGCCGGAGCCGGTCACCGGCTTGCAGCGTCATTTTGCGAGCGAGGTCGCGCGCTCGCCGCTCACGCTCTACGCGGCGGCGCTGCCACTCGGGATGAGCGGCGGCTTTTTCAAAAAAGGCGACAGCGCCGCGGAGTACGCCGCGCGCGTCGCCGACCTCGGCTACGACACGATTTTCGATCCCGCGCAGACGCTGCCCGCACCCGCCGCGCCCGATAGTTTCGAGCAGCGCGCGGCGGCGCTCGCGCGGCGCGGCGTGCGGCTCGGCCTGCAGTACGACAGCAACTGGAACCGCCCGTCGCTCCAGCATCCGAACGCCGCCTTCTTCGCGCACACGCTGCCCGACTGGCACGCGCCGCTCTACCGCAGCCTCTCGCTCGCCGCGCAGCGTTTCGCGCGGCTGCCAAATTTCGCCGGGCTCGACATCGGCTCCGCCAATGGCGGCTACGTCTCGTATTGGGAATGGGCGCCGCCCGTGCCCGACCGCCCGTGGGGCGAGGGGATGACCGCGTTTTTCGGCGCACCGCAGCCGCGCATGCCGCGCGCGCCGAGCCTCGGGCCGCCCGCACTGCCGTACGAGGAGCCGGTGAAAACGCAGCTCGAATTTGTGAAATACGTCGAGCACTACGACACCACGTTTCACCAGTACGGCTACTTCGCCGAGGCCGTGCGCGAGGTCGATCCTGCGCTCATTTTCACGACCGGTTCCTTCAGCAGTTCGCCCGGCACCGGCGGGCGCGGCGGCTGGCCGTGGGGCAGCCTTCCGGCCCGCCTGATCTTCGAGGGGCTCGCCACGCAGCAGGCCCACGACTGGAACGAAACCCACGCCGCGAAGCCCCTGCACAACGTCGCGCTCACCGACCGCATGCGGAGCTACTACCCGCAAAAGCGCGCGTGGTCGCTGCTCGACAATTTCAAATTCCTCTACGGACGCGAAGCCTGGCAGCGCGCCTGCGCGCTCGCGCTCACCCGCGGCGTGCAGGGTGTCGGCACGAATTTTCTCCCGAGCGCCACCGGCGACGGCGCGCGGCCCGACGTGCTCCCGTGGCAGCAGGAGATGAATGCGTGGATGCGGAAATTCGGCGGCGTCTATGCGCGCACCGAGCCGCAGCCGGTGATCGGGATTTTCTACGGCCACCTCCAGGCCGTGCAGCGCCGCATCGTCGCGGGTGAAAACGCGACCGCCGCGGAACTTCTCGGCGGTTCGCACGAGGGCAAAGTCACCGAGGCGCTTTTCCTCTGCCACGCCGCGGGCTGGCCGGCGCGGGTCATCACGTATCAGGAAATCACGCGCGGCCCGCTGCCGCTCTCGATGAAAGCGCTCCTCCTCACCGGCCTCGATCAGCCGGACGCGACGTGGACGTGGGGGCCGGGCCTCGACAAACCGCTGCAACAATTCCTCGACCGCGGCGGGCGCATCCTCGCCGACGACGAATCGACCTGCCCCGTGCCCGCGACCAGGACCGGAATGCAAATCGCCGCCTACACGCCGCAGACGAATGTCGATGCCACGCCGCTCCTCCTCGCGCGCAACGCGGCGAACATCGAAAAGCTGCGCGCGGCGATGGACGGCGTGCCCGCGCCCGTCGCCGCATCCGACAGCCCCACGCTCTGGGCCATCCCCACGCAATGCGCGGACACGCAATACGTGACCGTCGTGAATCAAGCCTTCGCTGAGGGCGACGAGGCGAAGCAGTTCATCCGCCCCGCCGATCCGCGCGCGACCAAACCCGAGCGTTGGAAAACGAAAGCCAACGCCAGCCTTTACGTGAAGCCGCAGACCGGCGCGCTGCGCTGGAGCACCGACCGGCCCATCTACGACGTGCGTCTCGGGCGGAAAATCACGCCGGAGGAAGCCGCGAGCGTCGATCTCACGACCGACGCCTTCCGGTGGTACGCGCTCCCGCCCGGCGAGGTCGTGAAGCCGGAGGTGGCCGTGAACAAAGGCTCCGCGGGCTTTTACGAAGCGCTCGTGACGATGCCCGGCAGCGCGCCGATGAACGGCATCCCCGTCGAAATCACCGTCACCGGCGTGAACGATAAGGCGTCCGTTTTTTCCTCCACCGGCGCAGTCACGCGGCTCCCGCTGAGCGAATCGGACGCGGGCGAATGGCTCGTCACCGCGACCGAACTGCTCACCGGCCTCTCCGAATCCGCGCAGGTGGAAATCCGCCCGACGCCCACCGTCGGGCCGAAAGCGACTGTGCATTTGTCCGAGCCGTCGGCGCTGAAAAAATTCGCCGCGCGCAAAAACGTGGCGCTGACCATCGCGCTCACGCCCGAGCAGCAGAAGGACGCGAAGCTGGCCGCGCAGGCGAAGAAGCTGAAGACCTTCTACGAGCAGCAGGGCCGCATCGTCTCCGAGGGCACCGTTGCGCCCGGCGGCGTGGTCGAGAGCCTCCAACCGCTGCGCTCGCCGCATCGCTACCCGCAGTGGAAAACGATTCCGGCGGATCTCGTGCTCTTCGGCACGCCGGCGAACAACGTCCTCCTCCTCGACCAGCTCCGCGCCGAAATCTTTCCGCTGCGCTTTTCCATCCCGCCGTCGGGCGAGGCCGCCGTCATCCACACGCGTTCGCCTTTCGTGGGCGAATACGATGCGCTCAACATCATCGCCGCCGACACCGCGGGCGTGAGTGTGGCCATCCAGGTCATCATGGCCCCATCCCGCGCCGCCGCGCGGGACTAAGCCGCGTGGCGCGGACGCCCCGTCCGCGG
Organism: Chthoniobacter sp.; assembly: GCA_043779205.1. Classification (GTDB taxonomy): domain Bacteria; phylum Verrucomicrobiota; class Verrucomicrobiia; order Chthoniobacterales; family Chthoniobacteraceae; genus Chthoniobacter. The sequence continues at coordinate 24,134 of JAYWEP010000332.1, forward strand.
TTGTCCGACGGACGCCCTCGTCCGTCGAAGGCCGCGCGCAAGATTCGGCGGACGAGGCGTCCGCCGCACCACCGCGGACGAGGCGTCCGCCGCACCACCGCGGACGGGGCGTCCGCGCCACGCGGACACCGCCCCACAATCGTCTATTAAAAACGCACAAAGGCTTTTCCATGCAGCCTTCGCGCTGATTTCATCCCGGTTTCCACGCCTCGCGGCGACACGCTTTTTTCAACCTCAAACCTCCACCACACCAAACGACCATGCCCAACCCCTGGACCGGAAAAGGAAACCCCTACACGCGCCTCGAAGTCCGCGCCCGCCTGCAAGGCGCGCTCGATCGCGGCGAGCCCATCATCGCCGCCGGCGCAGGTACGGGCATCAGCGCGAAGTTCATCGAGAAGGGCGGCGCGGACCTCATCATCATCTACAATTCGGGCCGCTTCCGCATGGCCGGCCACGGTTCGACGTGCGGGCTCATGGCCTATGACGACGCGAATCAGGTCGCCATGGACATCGGCGAATACGAGGTGCTGCCCATCGTCGAGGAAGTGCCCGTAATCTGTGGCGTCCACGCCACCGACCCGCGCCGCCGCATGTGGCATTGGCTGGGCAAAGTGAAGGACATGGGCTTCAGCGGCGTGAACAATTTTCCCACGCACACCATCGTCGATGGCCAGTTCCGCCGCGTGCTCGAGGAGACCGGCATGAGCGTGGAAAAGGAATTCGAGATGGTCGCGCTCGCGCACCGCATGGATCTCTTCACCATCGTCTATGTCGCCACCGCCGAGGAGGCGAAGCGCATGGCCGATGTCGGCGCTGACGCCATCATCGCGCACGTCGGCACGACCGTCGGCGGCAGCATCGGCGTGACCGGCGCGACCTGCTCGATGGACGATGCGGTGCGCCGCACCCAGGCGATCATCGAAGGCGCGCGCTCCACCGGGCGCAAAGACATCTTCTTCCTCTCGCACGGCGGCCCCATCGCCACGCCGGAAGACGCCGCGCTCGTCAACCAGCGCACCGACTGCGTCGGCTTCGTCGGCGCGAGTTCGCTCGAACGCCTCGGCGTCGAAGGCCCGCTCGTCGCGCTCACGCAGCGCTTCAAAAAAATCCCCGCACCCGCAGCGCGGCGCTGAGCCAAAACCAAGCGCGCTCGGAACTGCCCCTGCGCGGCGGCGGCATCATCCGCGGCCGGACCGACGGCACCCAGATCGCCATCTGGCTCAACGGCCGGAAAATCCACGACTTCGCCGGCACCCGCAGCTACGAGCCCGACACCAGCGACGTGCCCCTGCACTTCGCCGCCGGCAAAAACGCGCTCCTCGTGAAGATCGGCAACCAAGGCGGCACTTGGGAATTGGCCGTCCGCATCCCCGGCGTGGACGGCGGGAAATTCACCCCGCCCAAGGACGCCCCGCCCAAGGACGCCCCGCCCGACGTGAAGCAGCGCGCCTACGTCCTCGCGCAAAACGCCGACGGCACCTGGACCCACCGCAGCGACGCCAAACGCGGCGAGAAGATTTTCCACGACCCCACCGGCCCGCTCGGCGGCATCTGCGCGCAATGCCACAAAGTCCGCGGCCTCGGCGCGGAAGTCGGCCCCGACCTCACCCTCGTCGGCAGCGTGGACCAACGCGGCGATCTCCTCACCTCCATCATGCCCCCCGGCCTCACCCTCGCCCTCCCGCCCGAAGCCCTCGCCGACCTCCTCGCCTACCTCGAAAGCCTGCGCGGGAACTGAGCGCGCGGGCGCGTCCACCGCCTCGTTCCCAAGCTCCAGCCAGTAGTGTTCGGCATCGGATATGCGGTGGGGTTTGTCACGAGATATACGTGAGTTTGTCACCTGATTGTCACTGGTAC
>JAYWEP010000333.1:0-5153 GCA_043779205.1 Chthoniobacter sp.
GTCGTCACGGACCCGAAGAAAGTCCTGCTCGCGCTGAAGTGGGCGGTGAACGAAATGGAAAAGCGCTACGCGATTTTTGCGAAATGCGGCGTGCGCAACATGGCGAGTTTCAACGCGCGCCCGGTGCCGAAATCGCAGCGCGAACTCAATGAGATCGCCGAAGCCAAAGCCGAGGCAAACGCGAAGCCCAGCGGCACACCCGCGCAGCCGCCGATCGTGATCGATCCGAACATCGAACCCGTGACCGCGAGCAGCGCGGACATCCTCGGAAAAACTTTCGGCGAGGAACGCGTGCTGAACGGCGATTCCGAACAGTACGGCACGCCGGACAGCGCACGCGAAATCGTCGGCGAGGAACTCAACCGCGCCGAGCAGGCGGAACTCGGCATCACCGTCCCGCGCGACGACGGCATCGTGGTGCCGGAGAAGATGCCTTACATCGTCATCATCGTGGACGAGTTGGCCGACCTCATGCAGACCGCGCCCGCCGATGTGGAATTGCTCATCGCGCGCATCACGCAAAAGGCGCGGGCCGCGGGCATCCACATGCTCATCGCCACGCAGACGCCGCGCGCGGATGTCATCACCGGCGTCATCAAGGCGAACGTGCCGTGCCGCATCGCCTTCCAAGTGGCCTCCGGCCTCGATTCGCGGGTCATCCTCGATGAGAACGGCGCGGAGCGGCTGCTCGGCCAGGGCGACATGATGTACCGTCCGCCCGGCACCTCGCGCATGATCCGCGCGCAGGGCGTGTATGTGACCGACGAGGAGATTCGCAAAGTCGTCGAGCACGCTTCCGCGCAGAGCGAGCCGGCGTTTGAAACCACCATCCACCAGCGCCTGCAATCCGGCGACGGCGGCGACGAGGAGGAGGAAGTCAGCGACGAAGACGAGGACCTCGTGGACAAGTGCATCGAAGTCATGCGCCAGGAAAAAAAAGCCAGCACTTCGCTTTTCCAGCGCCGCCTCCGCCTCGGCTACACCCGCGCCGCGCGCATCCTCGACATCCTCGAAGCCCGCGGCTACGTGGCCGCCGGCGAAGGGGCCAAACCGCGCGACATCCTCGTCGATCTCGACGCGATGGAGTGACGGGAAATGACGAATGACGATTGAAACCCGAATGACGAATGAGCGGACGTTCGCCGCGCCCTTCGGCCTTCGAGCTTCGTCATTCCCTCGTCATTCGTCATTCGTCATTCGTCATCTGCCCCCCGCCGCACGCTTTGCACCCTCGCGCCCGCGGCCCGTCCGTGCTAAACATGGCACCCGCAAGACTTCCACTTTCACCAATGTCCGAACCCGTAGGTAAGAAACTCGCCCAAGCCCGCCACAAGCGCGGCCTGACGCTCGATGAGGCGGCGCACGCCACGAAGCTGCGCCCCGACAAAATCCTCGCGCTCGAAAACGACGACTTCGCCAGCTTCGCGAGCAACGCCTACGCGAAAGGCTTCCTCAAAAACTACGCCCGCTATCTCAATGTCGATGTGGCCGATTTCCTCAGCACCATCGACAGCACCCTGCCGATCAGCGTCGCCGACTACCAGTACCTCAGCAATGCCCCCGAACCCGCCGCCTACTCCGCGCCGGTGCGCCGCGACCGCCGCCCGCCATCCATCATCCCGCTGCTCATTGTCACGGTCGTGATGGTCCTCTCGGCGATGGGCTTCTGGGTTTACAAAAGCGCCCAGCGCATCTTCGCCGAGCCCGCGCCGCGGCCCGCCGTCGCCGCCGCGACCCAGCCCGCGACGCCCGCGCCCGCGCTCCCCGCCGTCGCGCCCGACCTCGCCGTGCCCTCCACGCTTTCGCTCGAACCCACCCCCGCCGAACCGGTGGTCGCCGATACGCGCCTGCCCGCGCCGATGCTCGCCGACGACCGCGCCCTCCTCAAAGGCGGCTCCACGAGCAATCCCGCCGATCACGACGTCGTCACCCCGGTCGCGATTCCCACCAACGATTCCGCCACGGCGGTCACGCCCGCCGGTGGCGTGAATGAAATCCTCATTGCCTCCGTGAAAAAAACCTGGATCACCGTCCGCAAAGACGATCCCAAAACCCCGCCGATCTTCGACGACTACGTCTATCCCGGCATCCGCCCGCTGAAGCTTCGCGGCGTCCGCTTCTTCATCGAAGCCCGCGAGCCCAGCGCCGTGCAGATCACCAAGAACGGCCTGCCCATCGCGTATCAGGCGCCGGGCGTGCCGATCCAGTAGTTGGGCGTTGAGCGTTGGACGTTGAGCGTTTTCCCCTGACCTGCTGCCCACTCACCGCCATGTCCCACTCGAAACGTCCAACGTCCAACGTCCAACTTTCAACGCTCAACGCCGCCGCCCCGCGCAAAGTCGGCATGATCTCCCTCGGCTGCGCGAAGAACCTCGTCGATGCCGAGCTCATGCTCGGCGGCATCCTCGCCCGCGGCATGGAGATCACCAGCGATGCCGATGAAGCCGATGTGCTCATCGTCAATACGTGCGCCTTCATCGACACCGCGAAAGAGGAGAGCATCGAAGCCATCCTCGAGGCGCACCAATCGCGCGGGTTGAAAAAGCGCGCCGGGCAAAAGCTCATCGTCTCCGGCTGCATGGCCCAGCGCTTCTCCACCCAGCTCGCCACCGAGATGCCCGAGGTCGATGCCTTCATCGGGCTCGACCAAGTCGCCGACGCCGCCGCGATCATCGAGCAAGTTTTCGCCCGCCCCAATTTCCAATCTCCAATCTCCAATCTCCAATCCTCAATCTCCCCCCTCACCGACGAAAAGTGGCAGCCCCTCAACCTCGTCACCCGCAAGCCCGTTTACATCCCCGACTTCGACACCCCGCGCTTCCGCCTCACCCCGGCGCACACCGCTTTCACCAAGATCGCCGAAGGCTGCAACCATCCGTGCAGCTTCTGCGTCATCCCGCAGATGCGCGGGCGGCACCGCTCGCGGACCATCGAGAGCGTCGTCGCCGAAGTCCGCGCGCTCGTCGCCGAGGGTGTCAAAGAGATCAACCTCATCAGCCAGGACACGACTTATTTCGGCATGGATCTCTGGGAGGAAAAAGCCGGCCCCACCCAGCAGGTGGATTCCACCCGCGGCCCCACGCTCACCCGTTTGATCCAAGAGCTGGACAAGATCGACGGCGAATTTTGGCTCCGCCTCCTCTACACCCACCCCGCCCATTGGAGCGACGAACTCATTGCCGCCATCGCCGCCTCCCGCCACGTCTGCCGCTACATCGACATCCCCCTCCAGCACATCCACCCCCGCATGCTCCAGCTCATGCGCCGCGAGACCACCAGCGAACACATCGAGACCCTCCTCGCCCGCATCCGCGCCGGCATCCCCGGCATCGCGATTCGCACCACCTTCATCGTCGGCTTCCCCGGCGAGACCGAGGAGGAATTCGAATACCTCCTCGACTTCATCCGCCGCACCCGCTTCGAGCGGCTCGGCGTTTTTTGCTACTCGCAGGAAGAGGGTTCGCGCGCCGCCAAAATGGAGGGTCAGCTCCCGCAGAAGGTCAAAGCCACCCGTTACAAAAAGGCCATGAAACTCCAGCAGCGCATCGCCCGCGAGATCAGCGAAGCGCAGGTCGGCCGCACCCTCCGCTGCCTCACCGACCAGCCCCTCGTCGCCCGCGCCACCGCCGACGCCCCCGACATCGACGGCCGCATCCTCCTCACCACCCCGGCCCCCGTCGGCCAGTTCATCGACGTCCAGATCACGGGCACGCAGGTCTATGATTTGGTGGGGAAAGTCGTCGCATAGCCGCGTTGACGCCCACTCCCCGCTGGTTAGCTTCGCCCCATGTCGTTAGCGCAATTGAAAGATCAGGCAGCGCATCTCCAATCCGCGGAACAACGCGAATTGATCGCGTTCCTCATTTCCCGTCAGACCGCCGGAGACGAGAGTTTCAAAAATACCCTCGCCCGCAAGATTGACGACACCGATCCGGCGAACTGGATGGAGTTGGACGATTTGGAAAAGCGGTTTTCGGAGTAACCGCCCGCATGGCCTATCGGTTACTCGTGGACTTGGAAGTGATCGCAACCCTGGACGCCCTGCCCAGAAAAACCCGCACCCGGCTGCTCGATCATTTCCACAAACTCCGTGCCTCCCCCGATCTCCATTCCGACTATCACGAGCACGACCGCATCGGACGCCGCGTGGAAATCAGCGTCACCGCCGGTTATGCCATCCATTTCTGGATCGATTTCGCAGACCGCCACGTCAAGGTTATCGCCCTCCTACCCGCCGATGCCTGACGCCCCCGACATCGACGGCCGCATCCTCCTCACCACCCCGGCCCCCGTCGGCCAGTTCATCGACGTTCAGATCATCGGCACGCAGGTTTATGATTTGGTGGGGAAAGTGGTGTGACGTAACCAAGCATTTCATCGTTCCCCCATGAGCAAGAAAGCCATCGGTTGCTTCATGCTGGGTTCCAGCCTCGCTGTGGGGATTTGGCTCGCCGGGATGGTTCGTGAGCACTTCGGTCCAAGCTGGGGAGTCCTTCCGACGATCGTTGGTTTCGTGCTGACCCTGTCTCTCTGGATGCTCTTCGGTCGGCTCTTGGGTCGGCTCTTGCCCGCTCCCGACGCAAGTCCCCCTGTGCCACCATTGGAGAAGACCAACCCACGTTTGAAGGAGGATGAGAGTTTCCGAAAGGAATTTGTCGCTGAGTTGGAAAAGGGTGCGCATGGCGAAGTCAATCGAGTGGATGCCATGCTCGTGCTGATGCAGTCGGGCTCTGTCAGCCTTCCTCAACTCTTTGCCGCGCTGGACGAGGCGGAGCTTTACTCTCTCGTGCGAAACGCCGACTCCCTAAACCAGCCCCTCACCGTCAAGCACCCCGACGGCTATGGCCTTGTGGCGCTTTTTTCGAGCCCAGATCGCGCGGAGCCGACCATTCAGCAGTTCCCTGAATTTGCGGAGCTTCTGCGGATGCGGTTCCGGGACATTATTGAAGTGGTTGGTGAAGGGCTTGGGATCGTGATCAATCCTTTGCACGAAGTCGCGACCTTTCAGATGACGCCACAACAAGTCGCGGGTCTGCGAAAGCACTACAACGACCCCTCGTTCCCAAGCTGGAGCCAGTAGTGTTCGGCATCGGATATGCGGTGGGGTTTGTCACGAGATATACGTGAGTTTGTCACCTGATTGTCACTGGTAC
>JAYWEP010000334.1:0-16511 GCA_043779205.1 Chthoniobacter sp.
GTACCAGTGACAATCAGGTGACAAACTCACGTATATCTCGTGACAAACCCCACCGCATATCCGATGCCGAACACTACTGGCTCCAGCTTGGGAACGAGGACGATGTAACATTCTCGTGACTGCGGGAACAACGGGCTTGCGAGGGCCGGGCCCGGCCTGCTACGAAATGGGGTCGCAGTCCCGGCTGCCACCGGGGTTTCTTTTTCTATCACCACCACCGCCATGAAAACCACCCACCACCTCCGCGCCGCACTCCTCGCGCTGGCCTGCACCGCCGCCCTGCACGCGCCCGCCCACGGGCAGATCACCCAGCGCTGGCTCACCCAGTGGGGGGACTTCGTCGGTTGATGTGAGCCAAGGTGTGGCGGTGGATGGGGCGGGGCAAACGTGGGTGTCGGGCTATACGCACGGAGCCTTGGGCGGGACGAACGCGGGCGGTTACGATCTCTTCCTCACGCCCCTGAGCGCCACGGGGGTGCTCGGGACGAGCGTGCAGCGCGGGGGCAGCGCCGACGACGGGGGCTATGCGGCGGCGGTGGTCGGCGGGAGCACGGTCTTCGGCGTAGGCTTCACTCAATCGACGACGGCCTGGGATGGCGCGGCGGTAATCGGGGGGCAAGACGCGGTGGCCATGAGTTACAGCACCGCGGGGACCTACCAGAGCACGACGCGCTTTGGCTCCACCTCCTCTGACGCAGCCAACGGGGCGGCGGGCAACGCCACCAATCTGCTCATCGCGGGTAACGCCTCGGCGACGATCGATGGGCAGACGCCGGGCGGCGGCAATGACGCCTTCCTGAGCAAGCGCACCAGCACCGGGGCGCTGGTCTGGACGCGGGTCGTGGGCACTTCCGCGGTGGACATCGGCTGGGGGGCGGCCTTCGACAGCGCGGGCAATGCCTACTTGGCGGGTTATACCACCGGGAGCCTGCCCACCTTCGCCAACGCGGGGGGCGTCGATCTCTTCGTGGCCCGCTACGATGCCAGCGGCACGCAGACGCTGCTCAAGCAGTGGGGCACGAGCGGGGACGACGCGGCCTACGGCGTGCAGGTGGATGTCAGCGGCAATATCTATCTCACCGGCACCACCACCGGAGCCCTCGGCGGGCAGACCAATAACGGGGGCCAGGATGCCTTCCTGACCAAGCTGGACAGCAATGGCAATGTGCTCTGGACGCGGCTGCTGGGCGGCACAGGCACCGATGTGAGCAATGGGCTGGCGCTGGATGCGGCGGGCAAGGTGTGGATCGGGGGCTACTCGTTCAGCACCTTTGCCGGCCACACCAATGCCGGGAGCACTGACGCCTTTGTGGCGCAATACGACAGCGACGGGAACCTGCTCAACACCGCCTTCTGGGGCACCACGGGCGAGGACGTTATCACCGGCCTGGCCGCGGCACCCGATGGCAGCGTGAGCGTAAGCGGCTACACCCTGGGCACGCTGGGCGCGGCAAGCGCCGGCAGCGACGACGCCTTCGCCGCGTCCCTCACCACCGCCCCCGAACCGACCACCCCGCTCCTCCTCGCGCTCTCCGGCGCAGGACTGCTGCTCCGCCGCCGGCGCGGTTGATGGTGCGGGGCCGGCGCGCGGCGCAGGCTTAGAAAACCTTGTCGAACAGCTCCGGGTGCTCGTCTGCGACGAGGAGGTCTTTGCGCCCCGCGCGGCGCTCCATGATGAACTTGTCCACGTTTGGATCGACGGGCACCGGGTAGTCGCCGTTGAAGCACGCGAGGCAAAAATTTTTCTCCTCCTGCCCGGTCGCCCGCACCATGCCGTCCACGTCGAGGTAGCCGATGCTGTCCGCGCCGAGGTAGTCGCGGATTTGGTCGAGCGTGCATTGGTTGGCGAGGAGCTTTTCCGGGTCGGGAAAGTCGATGCCGTAATGACACGCGTTCTTGTGCGGCGGGCAGGAGATGCGCATGTGGACTTCCGCCGCCCCGGCCTCGCGCAGGTTCACCACGCGGGCGCGCGCGGTGGTGCCGCGGACGATGCTGTCATCCACCACGACCACGCGCTTTCCGTACACCGCTTCTTTGATGAGGTTCAGCTTCACCCGCACATTGAAATCGCGGATGAGCTGGGTCGGCTGGAGAAAGGTGCGGCCGATGTAGTGGTTGCGGACAAAGGCGTGGTTGTAGGGGATGCCCAGCTCCTCCGCGAAGCCGAGCGCGGCGTAGTTTCCCGAGTCCGGCACGGGCACCACGAGGTCGGCCTCGACCGGGTGGAGGCGCGCGAGTTCCCGGCCCATCGCCGTGCGGACGCGGGCGACGTTGATGTCATTGATGATCGAATCGGGCCGCGCGAAATAGACGTACTCGAACATGCAGAACGCGCGCTTTTCCGCCTTGAAAGGAAACTCCGAGCGCACGCCTGTTTCATCAATGATGACGACCTCACCCGGCTCGATCTCGCGGATGAATTCCGCGTGGATGAGATCAAACGCGCACGTTTCCGACGACAGCACATAGGCCCCGTCGAGCATGCCGAGCGAGAGCGGGCGGAAACCGAACGGATCGCGCACGCCGATGATCTGCTGCTCGCTCATCAGCACGAGCGAAAACGCGCCCTGAATCCTCCGCAACGCGGCGAGCACGCCGCTCGTTTCCACCGGCTGCGCGAGCAGGTGCAGGATGATCTCGCTATCGACGGTCGTCTGGAAAATGGAGCCCCGCTGCTCGAGTTCGTCGCGCAGCACGCCGGCGTTCACGAGGTTGCCATTGTGCCCGATGGCGAGCTGCCCCCGCGCGCAATCCACCATGAGCGGTTGCGCGTTCGTCAGGTTGCTCGATCCCGTGGTCGAATAGCGCACATGGCCGATGGCGCGCGTGCCTTTCAGCCGCTCCAAATCCGGCGGCATGAAGACCTGCGAAACAAGGCCCATGGCCACATGCCGGACGAACGCCGTATTCGGCCCGCTGGCCGTGACGATGCCCGCGCTCTCCTGCCCGCGATGCTGCAAAGCGAACAGCCCGTAATAGGTCAGGACGGCGGCGTTCGGGTGGCCAAAGACGGCGAAGACGCCGCATTCGTGGGTAGGTTTGTGGTGCTTCACGCGGGTCTCGGGTCGGGAAAGGCGGCAGAGTATCGGGCGGTCGGAAGCGGTCAAGCGATGCGCGGAAAATATCTGCTGCCGACGGTGCCGCGGCCGGCGTATAAGTTGCACTCCAAAACCTTGCCTACCATGAATCGCCCCGCCCTCTTCCTGTCGCTCGCCGCCTTTCTCAGCACCGCAGCGCCCGCCGGGGCGCAGCGCGTGGCCACGGCGGAGGCGCTGGTCGCGGCGGTCGCAGAGGCGAAAGGCGGCGCGGTCATCGAGCTGGCGGAGGGCACGTATCGGCTCACGCAGCCGCTGGATTTGAAAGGCGGCATCGAGCTGAAAGGCGCGGGGATGGGGAAGACCGTCATCACGCACGCGGAGAGCTGGCGGGCGAATCCCGCGACGCTGCCGGATCCGGAGACGAACCACGAGAAGTTTGACCGCACGGGCTACCTCATCCGCTGCGCGAACGACGCGAAGGACATCGCCATCTCGCACCTTACGCTCACGGGGCCGCAGATGCACGGCGCGATTTTCGGCATCGCGAATGAAGGGCTGCACTTCCACGACCTGCGCATCGCGGACTTCATGTATAGCGGCATCCGCACTTATGCGATGAAGCACGTCAAGATTCACGACTGCACCTTTGTGGATGCTGGGCAGCGATGGGACAAGGGGCAGCCTGGGGTGAAGGGCGGGCTCACGGGCGGCGGTATCTTTGCCATCTGGATGGGCGATACGGAAATCTGGAACAACCGTTTCCTCGTCACCAAAACCGCGCCGAATGAGCACTACTACGGCATCAAGGGCCGGCAGGCGCAGCGCGTCCACATTCACCACAATACCATTGAGGCAGGCTTCGCCATCGAGCTGCCCTTCGAGGGCGATGAGGATGTGGAGATCGACCACAACATCCTGCGCGCGCCGGTGAGCATCCCGAAATACGCGGGCGGCCCGGTGCCGAAAAGCGGGCGCACCTTTCATCTCCACCACAACTATTTCACCGACGGCTACTCCATTGAGTTCGTCCGCAATGGCGTGGAGGTGGATCACAATCTTTTCGACTTCGACGCCGCGAGCGACGGCAGCAATCTCATCTCCTCGTTTGGCAGCGTGGCCGCGAAAGGCCCGTGCCTTTTCCACAACAACCTCGTGAGCAACCCGGGCCGCGGCGTGATCTGGCTGAACGAGCCCTACGCGCAGCTCGAAGTGCGGAACAACCACATCATCGCCCGCACCACGAAAGAGCCGCGCACGGAGGGGCTGTTCGGTTTCAACGACAAGAGCGACTTCGCGACGTTCCGCTTTTCGAACAACATCATCGAGTGCCTCGGCACGCCGCGCCCGCTCTTTCGCAACGACGCCAGCGGCGCCGCCGTGGTGGAGAACAACAAGCTCACCAACGTGTCCGACACGACGCGCTACGCGAACCGGCAAACCGGCGCACCCGCCGGGCTGGAGCAGCCGCTCAAATTCGCGTGCGGCGTGAACAGCGAGCTGACTGTGGACGGCTGGAAGACCGCGAAGTCTGCGGCGAAGTAGCGCGCCGTGCTGGTGCGCGGAAATCCTCCGCGCCTGTTGCCAAAACCGCGCGGCCTGCGCAGCATCGCCGCGATGAAAGACGAAATGATTCTGGTCGTGCGCCGGGCGCTGTTCGATGAACTCGGCGCGTTCCAGGGGCTGAACTTTGAGATCGACCGCTACCTGCCCGCGCTGCTCGCGCGGGAGAACAACTTTTTCACCCCGCGCCCGCCCGCGGAGACGGACCCGACGCTCAAGCAGATCATCCCCTACGTGCTGCTCGTGCAAGAGGGCCGCGTGCTGCATTACGTGCGCGGGAAAAAAGCGGGCGAGCAGCGGCTGGTGGCGAAGGGCTCCATCGGCATCGGCGGGCACATGAACGATCACGACGAGGGGCTCTTCGCCCTCGACCGCGCGGCCTACGACGCGGCGGTGCAGCGCGAGGTCGGCGAGGAATTGAAGCTCGGCGCGCGTTACACCAATCACGCGGTGGCGCTGCTCAATGACGACGCGAGCGAAGTGGGCCGGGTGCATCTCGGGGTCGTCCACATTTTCAATCTCGAAACCGCCGACGTGCAGAAGGGCGAGGCGATGATCACCGAGCTGCAATTCCTCGACCGCGCCGGGCTCGCCGCGCGGCGCGAGGCGATGGAAACGTGGTCGCAGTTTTGCTGCGATCACCTCGACGAACTGCTCGCCGCGGCGCGCTGAAACTTTCACGACATGGAAATTTTTGAGCGAATCCTGAAAGGCGCGGTTGAGGCCCGCGCGTCCGACGTGCATCTCAAAATCGGCGCACCGGTGATCTTCCGCATCGCCGGCGAACTCGTGCCCGTGGACGCGCCGCCGCCGGACGCGGCGTGGATGGAGATGGTGCTGGCGCAAGTCGTGCCCGCGCATCTGCGCGCGCGGCTGGACGAAGAGCACGAAATTGATTTCGCACACTCTCCGGCGGACATCGGACGCTTTCGCGTGAACGTCTTTCAGCACCGCGGCGGCTACGTCATGGCGCTGCGGCTGGTGAAGTCCGCGATCCAGACTTTTGCGCAGCTCCACCTGCCCGACACCGTCCGCCGCATCGCCGAAGCACCCAGCGGCATCGTGCTCATCACGGGTGCGACCGGCTCGGGAAAATCGACGACGCTCGCGGCGATGATCGACCACATCAACGCGACCGTGCGGCGGCACATCCTCACGCTCGAAGACCCGATCGAGTTTCTTTTCGAGGACAGGCAATCCGTCATCGAGCAGCGCGAGGTCGGGCTCGACACGGCCACTTTTGCCTCGGGCCTGAAAAACGTCCTGCGGCAGGATCCCGATGTCCTCGTCATCGGCGAAATGCGCGACGCCGCGAGCGCCACGGCGGCGATGAGCGCGGCCAATATCGGCCACCTCGTCATCACCACGCTGCACACCGTCGATGCCGCGAAATCCGTGCAGCGACTCATGGAGTTTTTCCCCGCCGACGAGCGCGAGCAGGCGCGGCAGCAGTTCGCCAGCACGCTCCGCGCGGTCGTCTGCCAGCGGCTCGTGCGCACCACCGACGCCGGGCAGCGGCCCGCGCTGGAAATCCTCACGAACAACGCCGCGGTGACCAAACTCATCCACACCGGCGCGCTGGAAAAGCTCCCCGCCGCCATCGAACTCGGCGGCAGCGAGGGCATGCAGACTTTCAACATGGCGCTGCACGAACTCGTGACCGCGGGCCACATCAGCCAGGCCGAGGCCCTCGCGAATTCGCCCAATCCCGAAGCGCTGAAGATGCGCTTTCAAGGCGTGATGCTGAACGAAACCCGCCGCATCCTCGGCGCCCGCGATTGAAGGCCGCCGCGCGTCTGTAGGGGAAGCTGACAGCTTCCCCTACAGACGCGCGGCTCCGGCCTGGAGCGGGCCTGATTTTCCGCCTGCGCCTACGCCGCCACGCGGCCACTCCGCGGCCACGGCGTCCGCTCCTGGTCGAAGTCCACCTCGATCCCGCGCGTCCGCAACGCCGCAAGGCAGATCGCCACCGGAGCCGCGCTCGCGCTGACCGCCGGCCCGTCGCCGAAAGCCGCCACCCAGCGATTCTTTTCCCGCTTCACGCGGAGCGTATTGACCGTCCCACTGAGCCGCTCCACCACTTCCCACGCGAGGCTCAGATCCGTGGAGTAGGCGCGGAATTCAAAGACCTCGCTCAGTTCGTTGTCGAGCCGCACCCCTTCCGGAAAGCAGCGCTGAAAATACGGGTCGCCCAGCGCATTGAGGGCTTCCTCGATCGAGTCAAAGCGCAGGAACGAGTGGCTGTCCTCCCAATACGTCTGCGGGGATTCTCCCGTCAGATATTTTCCGACGAGAGCGTCGAGTTCTCGGAGAGTGCCGACTCTCACGCGGGCCGTTGTGGATTCGTTCCTCATATTCTTCCTATCGCCTTTGATAACCACGCAGGCCGTGAATCGGAAGCAGAATTTTGGCCCGCCGGAAAATTACCGGAAACCCCCTACCGCCGGCTCATCCGGGCAAAAAGCCAGCCGCCCAAGCCGAGGCACAGCAGATTGGGAATCCACATCAGCAGCTCGGGATGCACGCGCGCGTTTTCGCGGATGCCGTAGATGAAGATGCCGATGAAAAAATACGTCACCGCCACCCCGAGGCTGAGGAGGAAACCGACGGACGTTTCCTTGCGGTGCGCGGTGATCGCCAGCGGCACCCCGACGAGCGCAAAGGCGAACGAAGCCAGCGCGTAGGCGAAGCGTTTGCTGACCTCGGTGCGCACAGCGGAGCGATCCTCCTCCTCCTCGCGCGCGCTCTTCCGGGAGTCCGCGTTCAGCCGCTCCAGCAGTTCCGCCGCAGTCATGCTGCCCATCCCCTTTTTCTCGGAGAGCTCCTTGAGCGAAATCGGCAGCGTGTTTTCCTGCGCCATGGCAATTTGAATCTTCATCAGGTTTTCCGGCGCGGCGCTGTCCCGCTGCTCGTAGCGGGCCTCGAAAATTTGCAGCAGAATCTCCTTTTTCTCGCGATCCGTCTCGATCCGCCCGCGGTGGGCGAAGACGACTTTCACCGGCAGGTAATCCTCGTTCATTTCATAGACGAGCAGATTGAAAAGCTCCGCGCCCTCGTTGCGCTCCACGTAGATTTTTTTGCCGGGAAAATCCTCGATCACTTTGTCGCTGCCAAACATCGCCAGCGGGTTGCTCGTGGCGATGTGGTAAAGCTCCGCCTTCATCGCCGCCTGGGCGCGCGGGGCGACGTCGATATTGATCCACAGGCACACGCCCACGCTGAGCAGCGCCAGCACCAGCACCGGGAGCGTGATCCGCGGGATGCTCACCCCGTTCGCCCGCAGCGCGATGAGTTCGTTTTCCGCCGACATTTTCCCAAAGACCAGCAGCACCGCCGTGAGAAAGCCCCACGGGATCGTGAAGGTCAGCGAGAACGGCAGGATGTAGGCGAGAAAGGTGAGGATCTGCTCAAACGGCGTGTCGTTTTTCACGAGCAGCTCGAGCAGTTGCTTGAAGACATTCCCGAGCACCAGCACCACGCTCAGCACCGCGACCGCGATCGTGGATGTGAGCAAAACCTGCCAGCCAACGTAGCGGTCGATGAGTTTCAAGAGCGCGCGATCTTTCGCGGCGGGCGCGGTGATGGCAAGCAGTTTGCCCGCGCGCGGATTTCCGCCGCATCTCACGTCTTCCCATGATCGCAAATCCGTCTAACTTCCCGCGCACTCATGGAAAACCTTTACGACGTAGCGATCATCGGCGGCGGCCCGGCGGGCAGCACCGCCGCCACGCTGCTCGCGCAGAAGGGCCGGCGCGTGATCGTCGTCGAGCGGGAGAAATTCCCGCGCTTTCACATCGGCGAATCGCTCCTCCCCTACTCGCTCACCGCCTTTGACCGGCTCGGCATCCGCGCGACGCTCGACGCGGGCGCGATGCAGAAACACGGCGGCGAAATCGCCACCGCCTGCGGCCAGCGCGCGGTGAAGTTTTATTTCAAGGACGGCTTCCGCCTGCGGCATCACAACGCCTACCAGGTCGAGCGCTCCGAGTTTGACAAAATGCTCCTCGACCGCGCCCGCGAAACCGGCGCGGAAGTGCGCGAGGAAACCGCCGTCGAGGAACTCATCTGCGACTCGGAAGGTGTGACGCTGAAAACGAAGGACGGCGCGACGATCCGCGCCCGTTACCTCATCGACGCGAGCGGGCGAAACGCGGTCGTCGGCACGCAATTCCAGCTCAAGACGACCTACGCGCACCTCAAGAAATTCTCCTGCTACGCGCATTACGAAAACGTCCAGCGGGACGAGGGCATCGACGCCACGCTCACCCGCCTCGTCCGCGCGCCGGGCTATTGGTTCTGGCTCATCCCGCTCGATGACCGCCGCACGAGCATCGGCGTGGTCATGGACCTCGCGGACTTCAAGGCGCGCAAGCAATCGCCCGAGGACGCGCTCGACTGGGCGATCCGCGATTCCGACGTGATGCGCGAGCGCATGGCCGCTGCGGTGCGCGTCACGCCCGTCCATTCCGCCGGCGATTACTCCTACCGCAACGAGCGCCTCACCGGCGACCGCTGGATGCTCGCGGGCGACGCCGCCGGCTTCATCGACCCGATCTTTTCCACCGGCGTCTTCCTCGCCATCCACAGCGGCGAGCAGTGCGCGGATGCGCTCGACGAAATCCTCACCAACCCCGCGCGCCGGCCCCGCCTTTTCCGCCGCTACGAGCGCGGCCTGCACGCGCTCATGGACAAATATCTGCGCTTCGTCACCGCGTGGTATCGCCCCGAATTCATCGAGGTCTTCACCACGCCCACGAAGCATCTCCAGCTCGCGCCCGCCGTGAATTCCGTCCTCGCCGGCAACACCGGCAGCAGCTTCGCCATCTGGTGGCGCATGCAGGTTTTCTACCTCGTGCTTTTCCTCCAGCGCTACCTGCCGCTCTGCCCGCGCCTCGAAGCAAAACCCGCCGCACCCGCCCCGCAGCTCGAACCCGCCGCATGAAATTCACCGCCGCCCTTTTCGCCGTCGCGCTGCTCGCCGGCTGCCAGACACCGCATCCCTTCGCCACGCCCGACAAGTCGTGGAAGACCCACATCGGCCAGCTCAAATACAGCGATGCCACGCGCACGCTCATCGGCGATGTCGTCGTCCAGCAGCGCGGCGCGCAGGACTTTCAGCTCGATTTTCAAAAGGCCGGCGGCTTCCCGCTCCTCGCGCTCCGCGAAGACGCCGGGACCGCGCGTGCCGAGGGCATCTTCGCGCACGGCTCGTGGCAGGGCGTGCCGTCAGCCGCGCCGAAACATTTGCGCAACTGGGTCGCGCTGCGCGAGACGTTTCAGAATCCCGCGTCCGACGGGACGCGGAGGGTGTCCTTCCCCGACGACGACCAGCACTTCGTCTTCCATTTCAACCGCTGAGCGCCTGATGCCGTCCGTCCTCCGCGCATGAGTTTCGACCGCGCGTTCGCCCATTTCGTCACGCACCGCCGCCGCGCGCTTTTCATCGGCGTCGCCGCGCTGCTCGTCGCCTCCGTGCTCGTCATCGCCTTCGGCGTCCGCTTCGCCTCCGACGTGCTCGACCTCCTCCCGCAGCACCTCGATTCCGTCCAAGCCTTCAAGACCTTCGACCGCGAATTCAGCCAGGCCCGCGAGCTGACTTTCGCGCTCGTGGATGAAACGCACACCGCCGATCTCGACGCCTTCACCGAACACTTCGGCGAGGCGCTGCGCATAGAGCCGTGGGTCACGCGCGTCATGGATCGCTCGCCGGTCGAGTCGCCCGGCGGCATCGAGGAAGTGCGCTCCATCGCCCTGCCGATGCTGCTCAATCTCGACGACGCCGACTTCGACCGCGTGATCAAAGCCGCCGAGCCCGAGCAGATCGTCGCGCGCCTGAAAAAGCTCCGCGCCGAACTCGCAGCCGGTTCGCCCAAAGCCGAGTTCGAGCTCGACTTCGATCCGCTCGGCCTCGTCGCGCCCGCGCTCAAGCCGCTCGCCGGCTCCTTCTCCGTCGAGCAGACGCGCCCGCTTTCCTCCGCCGACGGCACCCTCCGCATCGTCCTCGCGAAAACCAGCCAGACCGACCTCGGCGCGCACGCCTGCCAGGCCACGATGCGGCAGGTCGAGGACTTCAAGCAGCGCGTCCTCGCGAGTTGGAGCGGCCCCGCGCCGCAGATTCTCGCCACGGGCCGCACACCCTACGTCGGCGAGCTTTCGCTGACCATGCGCGGCGACGTGATTTCCACGATCCTCGGCTCCGTCGCGCTCGTCGCTTTCGTCTTCTACGTCGGCTTCCGCCGCTTCACGCCGCTGCTCGCGATCATGCACGTCCTCCTGCTCTGCTGCGTGCTCGCCGTCGCGATGGGCGCGCTCGTTTTCCGCGAGCTAAACATGATCACCATCGGCCTCTGCTCGATCCTCATCGGGCTCGGCGTGGATTTCGGCATGATGCTCTACGCCGTCTATGAGCGCGAACGCGAGGCCGGCGCGGATCACGAGAGCGCCATCGCCGCCGCCATCCGCGCGCAGGGGCGCGGCGTCTTTTTTGGTTCGCTCACCACCGCCGTCGGCTTCCTCTGCTTTCTCCGCAGCCAGTCCGTGGGCTTCGCGCAGCTCGGCGTGCTCATCGCCTTCGGCATCGTCTTCGCCGGGCTCTTCATGGCCACGATTTTTTTCGCCTTCGTCGGCCCGCGTTTTCGGAAACGCGGGAGCGACTGGCTGTGGAATGCTGGCCAGCGCTTCGTCGCCTTCGTCTATCGAAACCCGCGCGCCTTTTTCCTCGCGACCACGCTCCTCCTCGCCACGCTCACCGCGCTCGCTTTCGCCCCGCTCGGCCGGCTGCAATTCGACGCCAACCCGCGCTCGCTCGAACCCAAGCAAAGCCGCGCCGGCACCGCGCTGCGCACCATCCAGGCGAAGATGCCCATCGCCGCCGAGCCGCTCATTTTGCTCGTCGAGGCGAAGGGCGCCGAGGACTTCCATGCGCGCTGGAGCCGCTTGCAGACAGCATTCAACGACCTCGTGGCGCGCGGGCGCATCAAGAGCGCCGCCTCGCCCGCCGCCTTCGCCGTCTCCCCGCGGCAGATCGAAAGCAACGCCGCGAAGCTGACGAAGCTCGACCTCGCCGCGTCGCGCGCCGCGCTCACCGACGCCCTCACCCGCGAGGGCTTGAGCCCGGATTCCTTCCACGCCGCCTTCGCCCTCCTCGACGCGCTCCAAGCCATCGCCCGCGGCGACCGCGCGCTGCTCGACTGGCGCAAGGCGCTGCCGGAAAACTCAAGCTGGTGGTTCGTCCTCGACCGCTTCTTTTCGCACGACCCGAACCTCGGCGCAGCCTACGTCACGCCCGTGCGGACGCTTTCCACTTTCGCCGAGAAAGAGCAGCTCCGCACCGACCTCGAAGCGCCGCAAGTGCCCATGCACATCTCCGGCTGGAGCTACACGCTGCAAGACCTTGTTCCCTGGGCGCGCGGCAAACTTTTCGAGCTCTCCGCGATCATGATTCTCTTCAATGTCGTGCTGCTCATTTTCCTCTACCGCAGTTTTTTCCCGCTCGCGATTCTCATGACCGGACTCGCGCTTTCCATCGGCGCACTCGTCACCACGCTCAAGCTCCTCGGCATCCCGCTGAACATGTTCAACGTCCTCGCCTTCCCCCTCGTCCTCGGCGTCGGCGTGGACTACGGCATTTACGTCGTCATCGCCATGCGCCAGGAGGGCGACCGGCAGCGCAACCTCGCCACCGTCGTCAAGCCCGTGCTCCTCAGCGGCCTCTGCACGGTCTGCGGCTTCGGCTCGCTCGGCCTCGCCGCCAATCCGGCGCTCCGCGGCCTCGGCGTGGTCTGCGCGCTCGGGGTGGCGTGGTGCTTGTTCGCCACGCTTTGCTTTGTCCTACCGGCGTACGCGTGGCGGGGAGCGAAGTGAAAAACGCGCTCTACACGCTCGGCGGATTCAAGGCCGCCTTCGCCGTCGCGCACCTCCTCCCGCGGCCCGCCGCGCAAGCACTGGCGGCCTTCGTCGGGCGGCTGGCCTGGCGGCGAAAAGTGGACGCGCAAGCCGCACTGCGGGCCAATCTCCAGCCCGTCACCGGGCTCGACGGCGCGGCGCTCGACGCGCTCTGCGCGGAAAATGTCGCCAACTTCAGCCGCATGCTCGCCGATTATTTCCTCTGCGCCGGAGCCGATGCGGCCCGCCGCTGCGACGCGCTCATCGAGGGCTGGAGCGGCTTTGAAAACCTCACCGCCGCGCGCGCTGCCGGACGCGGCACCATCGTCGTCACCGGCCATCTCGGGCATTGGGAACTCGGCGGGCTCGTCCTCGCGCGGCGCGGCCTGCCGCTCACCGTCATCACGCTCGAGGAGCCCAGCACCGGGCTCACCCGCTGGCGGGAGGCCGGCCGCCGACGGCTCGGCATCAAGACCATCGCCGTCGGCCCCGGCCACCCGTTTGCCTTCGTGGAAATGATCCAGACCCTGCGGCGCAACGAACTCATCGCCATGCTCGTCGATCGCCCCTACGCCGGCACCGGCGCACCCGTGCGCCTCTTCGGCCACGCGACGGAATTTTCCACCGCCCCCGCGCTCCTCGCCCAGCACACCGGCGCGGCGGTGCTCCCCGCCTTTGTCCTGCGCCAGACCAGCGGGCGCTACGTTTCCGTGGCCGAGCCCATCGTCCCGATGCCCGCCACCGCCGACCCGCACGCCGACCTCGCCGCGAATACGCAACGCATCGCCACCGCCTTCGAGTCCATCATCCACCAGCACCCCGCGCAGTGGTTTCAGTACGTGCCAATCTGGTCGCAAACCGAAGCCGCACAATCCCTGCGCGAGCCACCAAAAACCACGCCGGCATTCTGAACGGAGTTTCGCCGCGGGCGCAGGCGGGGGCGAAACGCAGTGAAGAATCGCTGAAAGTACCGGGCGGAGGCGGCGGGGACGAGCGCGCGCGTGTTCCCACCCGCCGCCTCCGCCCGTTTAGAGTCAGCGATTCTTCACTGCGCTTCAGTCGCAAAGCCTCCTGAAGCTCCGTTCAGAATGACGGCGTTGGGGGGATTTGTGCGCGCACATAGACTTGCGCAGCCGCCTCCATTCGCGCTGAATCCACGACTCTTCATCCCATCCCATGCGCCTTTTCGCTCTCGCCTTTCTCACGACCATCACTTTCACCCGCGCCGCCGACCTCCCGCCCGCCGAGACCCAGACGCTGATGAAAAACCTCCAGGAACACCGCGCGAAATTCCCCTCCCTCACCGCCGACTTCATCGAGGAAAAAACCACCCACCTGCTCACCAAGCCGCTGACCAGCGAAGGCACCATCTCCTTCCAGGTGCCAAACCGCTTCCGCCGCGAAGTCCAAGGCAGCAGCCCCAGCCTCACCGTCAGCGACGGCGCGAAACTCTGGATCTACTACCCCGCCTTCAAAGAGGCCGAACTCTACACCCTCGGCCAGCGCCAGTTCTTCGACGACTCCATCGCCGCCCTCACCGCCGGGCTGAACTTCCAGCACGTCGAGCAGTTCTACACCTACACCGCCGCCCGCGAGCCCGGCGGCTACCGCCTCGCCCTCACCCCCCGCAGCGGCGGACTGCGCCGCATGGTCAAAGAACTCGCCGTCTTCGTGGACAGCGACTTCAAAATCCAGCGCACCGAAGCCACCCTCCCCAAAGGCGACCGCGTCGTCACCACCTACAAAAACCAGCGCCCCACCCCGCTCCCCGCCGGCACCTTCGACTTCACCCCGCCCGCCGACGCCCACATCTCCCAGCCCCTCGGAAAATAAGCGCCCGCCGGTCGGTCTGCGGCAGAGAAAAATTCATTTACATCCCGCCCCGCATCCATAGCTTCTGCCCTCCCATTTTGCCTTATGGTGTAACGGTAGCACAAACGACTCTGAATCGTTTTGTCTAGGTTCAAATCCTAGTAAGGCAGCCCTTTCCCGCCGTTGGTTTTTTCCGTGCCCTTTGGGGAAAGCGCCGCTCTCCTTCGCCCGTCTTTGCCCTTCCCATGAGCGACCCGAATCTCTCCTCCTTCATCTGATCCGTCGCCGATCTCCTGCGCGGCGGCTACCGGCAATCCGAATACGGCAAAGTCATCCTCCCGTTCTGCGTCCTGCGGCGGCTGGACTGTGTCCTGGAGGAAACCAAGCCCGCCGTCCTTATCGAAAAAGAGAAGCGCGCCAAGGCCGGGCTGAATCCCGAGCCCTTCCTCCTGCGGAAATCCGGCCAGCTTTTCTACAACACCTCGCCCCTCGACCTGCGCAAGCTCATGGGCGACCAGGACCACATCGGCGAAAACCTCCGCGCCTACCTGCAGGCCTTCTCCCCCACCGTGCGCGACATCTTCGAGAGCTTCGACTTTCACACCCAGATCGACCGGCTCGCCAAGTCCGGCCTCCTCTACCTCGTCACGGAAAAGTTCGCCAACATCGACCTCCATCCCGCCGCCGTCAGCAATGCCCAGATGGGCGCCGTCTTCGAGGAGCTCATCCGCAAATTCGCTGAGCTTTCCAATGAGACCGCCGGCGAGCACTTCACCCCGCGCGAAGTCATCCGGCTCATGGTCAATCTCCTCTTCATCGAGGACGACGACGCCCTGTCGAAGCCCGGCGTCGTGCGCTCCCTCTACGATCCCACCGCCGGCACCGGCGGCATGCTCTCCGTCGCCGGCAAGCATCTCGCCAGCATGAATGCCGGCGCCCGGCTCGTCATGCACGGCCAGGAACTGAACCCCGAGTCCTACGCCATCTGCAAGGCCGACATGCTGATCAAGGGGCAGGACATCGCCAACATCATCTTCGGCAACACCCTCTCCGCCGACGGGCTGCTCGGAAAACATTTCGACTACTCGCTCTCCAATCCGCCCTTCGGCGTGGAGTGGAAAAAGATCGAAAAGGAAATCCGCAAGGAAGCCGCCGAGCAGGGTTTCAATGGTCGCTTCGGCCCCGGCCTGCCGCGGGTCAGCGATGGCTCCCTGCTTTTCCTCCTCCATCTCCTCTCGAAAATGCGCTCTGCCAAAGATGGCGGCAGCCGCTTCGGCATCGTCCTCAATGGCTCCCCGCTCTTCACCGGCGGCGCGGGTTCCGGCGAAAGCGAGATCCGCCGCTACGTGCTGGAGAATGACCTCGTCGAAGCCATCATCGGCCTGCCCACCGACATGTTCTATAACACCCCCATCAGCACTTATGTCTCGGTGGTCAGCAACCGCAAACCCGCCCGGCGCAAAGGTAAGCTGCAACTGATCGACGCCAGCGGCCTATGGCAGAAAATGCGGAAAAGCCTCGGCAGCAAACGCAAGGAACTCAGCCCCGCACACATCGACGACATCACCCGGCTCTTCGGCCATTTCGAGGAAAGCACCCGCGCCGGCGTGCCCATCAGCCGCATTTTCAAGAACGAGGATTTCGGCTACCGCACCATCACCGTCGAGCGCCCCGAGCGGGATGCGAAAGGCCGGATCGTCCTCGCCACCAAGGGCAAAACCAAAGGCCAGCCCGTCCCCGACGCCGCCCTGCGCGACACGGAAAACGTCCCGCTCAGCGAGGACGTGGAGACTTACTTTGCGCGCGAGGTTTTGCCCCACGCCGCCGATGCGTGGATCGACCACGAGAAGACCAAAGTCGGCTACGAAATCCCCTTCAACCGTCACTTCTACGTCTTCCAGCCCCCGCGCCCGCTCGCCGAGATCGACGCCGAGCTGCGCGGCGTCACCGACCGCATCCTCACGATGATCGGAGGACTGACGAAGTGAGCGTCGCGCCCTCCCTCGTTCCCAAGCTCCAGCTTGGGAGCGCACTTGTCTGCGAAGCTCCGCTTCGGCGGCGTGGATCGACGGCCTGTGCGCGCCCTCCCTGTGGAGGCCTGGGGAAGCAGAGCTTCCAAGACAAGTGCGTGACCAAGCTGGAGCCAGTAGTGTTCGGCATCGGATATGCGGTGGGGTTTGTCACGAGATATACGTGAGTTTGTCACCTGATTGTCAC
>JAYWEP010000335.1:0-20290 GCA_043779205.1 Chthoniobacter sp.
CCATGACGATCACCAAGCAAACCGTCGCCGACCGGATCGCGGCCTATCTTCATCACGAGATCACCGTGGCGCAGTTGGTGGATTGGTCCGAGAACGCCCTGATGGACGGCGAGTTTGCCGAGCGCGATGCCGCGACGCTGGCCACCGTCATCGCCCGCCTCGGGGTGGCCGACGTGCGCGCCTTCGGTCTGGCGTGGGAGGACTGCGAGGAGTTGCTGCACAAGCTCGGCTTTTCTCCGCGCGTGGAAGTGGTGGCTGCTTGAATTCCGAAATCCACATGCACGACCTCGTCGCCATCACCGAGGAAATCGCGACGACTCATTTCGCGACGGGCGTGCCGCTGACGCTGCGACGCGGCCAAATCGGCACCGTGGTGATGACCTACGACGGCAGCGCGTTCGAGGTGGAGTTTGCCGATGCCCAAGGCCGCGCCTTTGCCCTGCTGCCGGTCGCGGCGGAGAAGTTGATGCAACTGCACGACGCGCCGGCGGCCCTCGCGGCGGCGTAGCGGTTCCGCGATGCGCAACGTCAGTGTTAAACTTCTGGATGTGGTCGCGCTGCTGGTGGACAAACCGGCGGACGGCCTCGTGAGCGGCGATGCCGCGCCACTGGAGGGGAAGCTGACAGCTTCCCCTCCAGTGGCGGCGGAGCCGGAAACTAATTTTGGCAATCGCTCCTAATGATTTGCGCAAATGAAAGTTGGCGCAGGAGCCGCTTTTTCGGTAAATCCAAAATCACTATGAGCCCGTTCCTCTCCACCCGCATCGTTGTCGCGTGCTTTTTGAGCAGCGCGGTTGTCACCGCTTTCGCCGGGCCGCAGCCGCCCGCGCCGCCGCCGCTGGAGATTCCGAAGCCGCCGCCGGCGCAGGTTTCATCGAGCGAGGGGATGCCGCCGCTGCCGTATCCGGCGGTGCCGCAGAAGCGTCAGGAGAAAAAGAATCCGCCGCAGCCGCCGACGCTGCTGACGAAGATCAAGAGCGCCGATGCCGAGGATTGGGCGCGCACGCCGAACGATCTCAAGGGCCTGCTCGAATGGGTGAGTGGCGAGATGAATGTGCATTTCACGTCGAACATCAAATCGTTCGGCGAGATCAGCTCGGAGCCGACGAAGAATCCGATGCTGTATCGCTCGGGGTACAAGCCGTTCACGCTGACGGCGGCGGAGATCGCGAAAATCCGGGAGTATGTGCTCAACGGCGGGACCGTGGTTTTCAACTCGCTCGTGGGAAATCCGGACGCGTATCAGTCCGCGCTCGCGGCGGCGAAGGCGATCCTGCCGGAGCGCAATGTGTATCGGCTGCGGATGGATCACCCGGTTTTCCACTCGTTCTACAACATCGACAAGGTGGCGTTTCGCGACCGGATGGTGAAGGACGGGATGGTCACCGATCCGTATCCGTATCTCGAAGGCGTGGACGTGGACAACCGGACGGGGATCATCATTTCGCGCTGGGATTTCTCGCTCGGCTGGGAGGCGAATGCGCACGATAGCTGGGGCTACGCGGACAATGACTCGCGGAAGATCGGGGCGAACATCGTGGCCTACGCGACGGCGATGCGCGACGCCGGACGGAGCGTGGGGAAGAGCGTGGAGCTTTCGGATTCGGACAAAAAGACGGCGGGCAAATTCCGCGTGGGGCAGGTCATTCACGCGGGGCCGTGGAAGACGCGCACGGCGGCGTTTCCGATGCTGCTCAGCGAGCTGAACAAGCAGACGGGCACGCAGGTGTCGTTTGATTTGAAAGACGTGGCGCTGACGGACGCGGCGATTTTCGAGATGCCGTTTCTTTTCCTCACGGGGACGACCGACTTCGCGCTCACCGAGCCGGAGCGCGTGAACCTCCGCAAATTTCTCAACAACGGTGGCGTGCTGTTTGTGGAAGCGGGCGAGGGCCGCGTGTCGTTTGACCAGTCGTTCCGCGCGGAGATCGCGCAGGTGCTGCCGGGCAAGGCACTCGTGCCGCTGCCCGCGAACCACGAAATCTTCCGCCAGCCGAAGTCGTGCGAGGTGGTGAAAGCGCGTCCGTCGCTCGCCGCAAAGAACGGTGGGCAGATCGACATGCCGCCCGCGCTGCAAGGCGTGGAGCTGAACGGCGCGCTGTCGGTGATCTACTCGCCGTATGATTGCAGCGCCGGCTGGGAGCGGGCGATCGCGCCGTATGCCATCGGCTATGAGCCGCAGGATGCGACCGCGCTCGGGCTGAACGTGCTCTACTACGCGGTCACGCACTAAGCCTCCCGATGCCACGCTCACGGCTGCTCGCCGCGGCCTTAGCGGTCTGCCTCGTTGCTAGCGTGGCGGTCGCCGCGCCGCCGGACATTTGGAAAAACGGGCCGGTCGATTCCGTGACTTTGCAGGCGCAGACGACGGCGATTGACGCTGCGGAAGCGAAGCTTGCTGCGCCAGCGCGACCGGCGGCGGAGTTTCAAAAGGTGCTGCTGCAAATCCATTCCGGGGCGGATGCTGCGGCATGGCGCGGGGAGATCGACAAATACGCGAAAGCATCCGGCGACGACGGAGTGACTGTGGCGCTCCGCGAACTGGCGAAGTGCTGGCAGGCGCGGCGGGCGATGGCGGAGATCGACAAGGCGCTGCGGAAATTCTACGGCGCGAATGTGCGCTTTCCCGACAAGCTCGATGAGGTAAAGGCGAACATTCCCGAGGCGGTGAAGGTCGATCCGTGGGGCGAGGCATGGGTCTATAAACCCACGACGGCGCAGACTTTCGCCAAGTTTGCCAAGCAACGCTACGATCTCGGCCCGACGCGCTATCCCGACCTTTCGACAATCAAGGAAGCGCTCACCGCCGCACCCTCCGCGCGCACTTTCAAAATCACCCCGCGCGACGTGGCCGGGACGCGGACGCTGGAAATCCGCACGAGCGACGGCAAAACCGGGGTGGTGCAGCCGGGCGCGAAAGTCGGCGATGTCTTGCTCGTTTTCATCGGCGACGGCTGGGCGCTGCTGGCGGATACGGAGCGGCTTTTCACTGTCGGATTCTGACGATGAACGCTCAACGTCCAACGTCCAACGTCCAACGTCGAAGTGAAGATGCGCCGAAGGTGCTTCAGGACTTGGGCGTTGAAAGTTGGACGTTGGACGTTGGACGTTGATTCCCTCCTTATGCCCTCGATCACCGACTACCTCACGCCCGAGGCGATGAAAAAGCTGGAGCAGCTC
This sequence comes from Chthoniobacter sp., assembly GCA_043779205.1. GTDB lineage: Bacteria > Verrucomicrobiota > Verrucomicrobiia > Chthoniobacterales > Chthoniobacteraceae > Chthoniobacter. Next base: position 3,181 of record JAYWEP010000335.1, read on the forward strand.
GCCGTCCGCTCGCGCTACGTGAGCGAGGGCTCGATGAGCGGCGGGCACAAGAGCCCACTCAAGGGCCAGAGCGTGGAATTCGCCGACCGGCGCGAGTACGTGAAGGGCGACAATTTGCGGAGCCTCGATTGGAAAGTTTTCGGGCGCACGGAGCGTTATTACATCCGGCAGTTTGAGGAGGAGACGAGCTTGCGCGTGCATGTGGTGCTCGATGGCTCGGGCTCGATGGCCTACGGCTCGCCGGGCCGGATGACGAAGTACGAATACGCCTCCCGCATCGCCGTCGCGCTCGGCTACATCGTGAGCAAGCAGCAGGACTCGCTCGGCCTCACGATCTACGACAACGAAGTGCGCGACATGGTGCCCGCGCGCAGCGGCACGCGGCATCTGCGGCTGGTCATCGACCGGCTCGCCGCGCACAAGCCGAAGGCCGTCACGAATACCGGCAAGGCGCTGCACGCGCTCGCCGGCATGCTCTCAAAGCGCGGCCTTGTCGTGCTGCTGAGCGATTGCTTTGACGATCCGGACGCGATTTTCAACGCGCTCGCGCATTTCCGCAAAAAGATGCACGACGTCATCCTGCTCCAGATTCTCGACCCGGTGGAGCTGGAGCTTTCGATCAACAGCGTCGCCGAATTCATCGACCTCGAGACCGGCGAGAAACTCGAACTCGACCCCGTGAGCGCGCGCCACGCCTACAAGCAGGAGCTGCAAAAAGCCATCGACCAGTGCCGCGAAAAGTGCGCCGTGCTCAACGTCGATTACCGCCTCGTCTCCACCGCCGACACCTACGAGGATTTCGTGCATCAGTATCTGCTGGAGCGGAGGAGGATGTCGCTGTGAGTGCGACCTTACCGGATTTCGACGATCTGCTGTCCCGATGCCAGGAGGCTTGTGGCCTGTGCGAGCGCGCGACCGAAGGCGTCCAGCAATTCGGCGTTGGTGCAGTTCGGCATCCGAATCCAGACGAGTTGCACCGTCACTCCGGGCCGCAAAACCAGACCAAGAAAGTCTTCGTCCTTGCTCACGACGATGCGCGATTCCTCGGCCGCGAAGGCGCAAATATCAGCGTCGGGGGTTTGCGCCATTCCGACGTCGAGGACGTGAACGGCATCGTGGCCCTGCGCCGCAAGCCAGCGTGCGAGAGCCCGTGGCAATTGATTATCGACGAGAAACCTCACGTCGCCTGGAGCACCACATGATCCGTCTGACGCGCCGCATATTCCAGGCAGGCGAGGATGTCCTCGGGTTCGAGAAACTCGTAATCCGCGAGGATTTGCTCCTGCGTTTCACCTGCGCTCAGCAAGCCCAGCACATCCGTGACGCGCAGCCGAAAGCCGCGAATGCACGGACGCCCGCCGCATTTACCCGGCTCGATCGTGATGCGCGAAAGCAGTTCCGAATTCATGCACGGAGGTTACGTGCCGCCCGGTTGTTTGCCAGTGCGAGTTTCCAAAGTGGCGTCGTGTCGGCTGGCGGGCGGATTGAGGATTTCGTGCATCTATTTTTGCTGAGGCGGAGGAGGATGAGCTTGTGATGGAAATGCTCGTTCGCTTTCCACTGCTCGCAGGCTATCCGACTTTGGGTGAACGGATGATTAGTAGTTCAGGAATCGCATTTTTCATCTTCGGTGTCGTTATGGCGTTCATGGCATTTTTCTCCGGTAAAAAAGGAAGCGGAATTCGCGGACTGCTTTGGTTGCTGGCAGGAATTGTGGTTGGCGGCAGTCTTGCGTTTGCCGGATGTGTTTCAGCGTTTGGCCGAATTTAGAACGCGCCATGTCCTTCCTCACCCCCTGGCTCATCTACGGTCTCGCGCTGCTCGCGGTGCCGGTTCTCATTCACCTGTGGCAGCGGAAGAAGGTCATTCAGGTGCCGTTCAGCACGCTGCGATTTTTGCGGGTGATCGCGGCGAAGACGAGCCGGTCGTCGAAGATCGAGAACCTGCTGCTGCTGCTGCTGCGCTGCCTGATCGTCGCGCTGGTCATGCTCGCGGCGGCGCGTCCGGTGGTCTCGACGGAGGCGACGAAACTCTTTGGCGGCAATGTGCCGCGGTCGATCGCGCTGGTCATCGATCAGTCGATGAGCATGGGCTACAAGAGCGGCGAGCAGACGCGGCTGGAGCTGGCGAAACAGCAGGCGCAGGCGGTGATCGACGATCTCAAGCCGGGCGACGAAGTGGCGGTCATCGCGGTGAGCGACCGCGCGCGGATGGTCATCGCCGAGCCGACCGTGGATCACGACGTGGCGCGCAAGGCCATCGAGGGCGTGCAGCAGACGGAGGCGCGCACGGACTTCGCCACGGGGCTGCGCGAGGCGCGCAAGGCGATCGGGAAAAAGGTGCGCGGGATGAAGCAGATTTTTCTTTTCACCGACGCGCAGGAGAGCGGCTGGCAGTTTGAAAAAGCGGCGGTCTTTGACGACGCGTGGCGGCAGACGAATCCGAAGCTCATCGTCGTGCGCACGGACGATCTCAGCCCGGTGAACGCGGCGGCGAGCAGGGTGCGCTTCGACACGCCGTTCGCGGCGGCGGGGCTGATCGCGCGCGGTGCGGCGACGGTTCAGAATCATTCGCCCGCGCCGCTCCGCGATGTCCTGGACATCAGGGCTGGTGGGGAAAAGGTCGCGTCGAAGCCGGTGGAAATCGCGCCGGGCAGTTCGGCGGAAGTGCCGCTCGAATTTCAAACGCCCACGCTCTCCGGGCGCTGGCTGCTCGGCACCGCGAACCTCTCGGGCGACAATCTCCCGGCGGACGACCGCTTCTATTTTTCGCTGCCGGTTTATCAGACGCCGCGCGTGCTCATCGTCGAGTCGGGCACGGGGCCGGAGAAAGCGCGGCCCGGCTTTTACCTGCGCAAGGCGCTGGCCGCGGGCGCGGCGGGCGCGCCGATCAAGACGTGCTCGCCGGGCGAACTCGACGAGTTGCCGATCGAGCCGTTCTCCGCGGTCTTCCTCGCGGGCGTGCCGGAGGTCAGCGACCGCTCGTCGGTGCGGCTCGACCGTTATTTGCAGGCAGGCGGCACGGTCGTCTTTTTGCCGAGCGATCAGACGAGCATCGAAAACATCGCGAAACTCGAATGGATGCCGGCGAAGCCGACGGCGATGAAGGAGCTGCCCGTAGGCCGTCTCGTGGCGCACGCCATCGAGCCGCAGCATCCGCTTTTCACGAACTCCTGGGACGCAAACACGCCCTTCCCCGCGCTGCCGCAGCGCAAGCTGCTCGAATGGAAACTAGGCAAAGACGGGCGCGTGCTGCTCACGCTCGGCGACAATCTGCCGTTCATCATTTACGGCGATGTCGGCACCGGGCGCGTGATTATCGTGAACGCATCGCCTGACCGCGCGTGGGGCGATTTTCCGCTGACCTCGGCCTTTCTCCCGCTCGTGCAGCAAATCGGCCGGCTCTCGATGACGCGCACGGGCAAGGACGCGGCCTATGTCGTCGGCGATCAAGTGCCCGCGCCGCTCAGCCTGCCGCGCGACCAGCCGCTCACGATCAAAGTGCCGCACGGCGAAACGCTGCCGATCCAGCCCGGCGCACCGCTGCTGGAGCGCGCGGAGCAGGCCGGCTTTTACGAAGTGACCTCGGCGACCGAAGGGCTGGTGTTTCAGTTCGCGGTCAACGTGGATGCGCGCGAATCGAACCTCACGCCGATCACCGACGAGGCGCTGACGAAGATCATCGCGCACGAAAACCTCACCGGCACCGACGCGCTGCGCATCTGGCTGGCGCAAAGCCGCGGGCTGGTGCCGCTCTGGCCGCTGCTGCTGGTGCTCGCGCTCCTCGCATTTTGCGGCGAGGCGATCTACTCGAACATCCTCGCCAGCAAACGCGCGCAGGGCGACGACGAGCACATCAAAACCGGCCGCCTCAACAAACGCCGCGCCGGCCAGCCCTTCCGCGAAGCGCCGAATGTCGAGCAGCCGAAGGAGGTGGAGGCGTGAGCAATTTCCTTTTCAGTCCGGTTTTCAAATGGCCGCTGCTGGTGCTGCTCGCACTCATCGTGGCGGGGGCGATCGGATGGAGTTTTTGGACGAAGCTGCGGTCGCCGCGGCAGATGGCGATGCTGGGTGGGTTCCGGTTGCTGGCGCTGCTGGCGCTGGTGGTGATGCTGATTCAGCCGCAGAAGCGGTATGACGAGGTGACGATTTTGCGGCCGCAGATCGCGGTGGTGGTGGATGCTTCGGAGAGCATGACGGACCCGGTGGATGAGGCGCAGCCGCGGCGGGCGGACCGGGCGAAGGAAATCCTCGCGTCGCCGGTGCTGGAGAAGGCGCGGAAGGATTTTGATGTGCGGTTTTTTAGCTTCGACGCGAAGCTCAACGAACTCGGCGCGGATGCGAAGGACATCAAGTTTCAGGGCGGCGTCTCGAATCTCGCGGGGGCCGTGAATCAAGTGCAGGAGCACTTTCGCGGGCAGCCGCTGGCGGCGGTGCTGCTGCTGACGGACGGGCTGGATACGACGGGCGCGGGGAAGATGACGACGCTGAGCGATGCCGCGCCGGTGTTCACGTTCGAGCTGGAGAAGGAGTTCAAGGCGAAGGAAAAGGGGAAGCGGCTTTCGATCGGGAGTTGCGATTATCCGGCGCGGGTGGTGGTCGGTTGGGATCAGGAAATCCGCGCGGGGATCGTGGGCTCGGGGATGAGCGGGCAGACGGTGACGGTCGAGCTGTGGCAGGACGGCAAAAAATCGAAGGAGGCCACCGTCGCGTTCAACGAGGACGAGCAGACGCGGCCCGTGGTCTTCCCGCTCGCGCCGGTGAAGCCGGGGATGATGCAGTTTGAAATCCGCGTGATGGACGCGGCGGCGGACAAGGAGGCGAAGGCGTATCCCTTCGTGGTCGAGGCGCTCGCGCCGGGCAAGCGCATCCTCTATGTGCAAAACTCGCTCGGGTTCGATTTCAAGTTTCTGCGCCGCGCGGTGGTCTCGGATCGCAATTTGCAACTGAGCGCGTTCGTGCGCTGGGCGGACGGGCGGATTGTGAGCATGGGCGAGCGCGGGCTGGCGGCGGAGGCGAAGCTGGATTTCACGCAAGCGGGCTTGGCGAAATACTCCGTGGTCATGCTCGGCGATCTCGCGCCGGAGGCGCTGACGGCGGAAAACTACGCGGCGCTGAAAGAGTTTGTGAACCGCGGCGGCGGGCTGGTGCTGCTCGGCGGGCCGAATCAGCTCACGTCTGCGGACCTTGCAAAGACGGCCCTTGGCGAGCTGTCGCCGGTGAAATTGCCGGCGGAATATCGGGAGACGCCGGTGGCGGTGAAGATCACGGACACCGGGCTGCGGCATCCGGTGTTCGGGCCGCTGTTTGCGAACATCAAAGACTTCCCGCCGCTGATGACGGTGAATGTCGGCACCGGCCTCGGGCCGACGGCGGAGGTGCTGATCGAGGGCAACGCCACGGGCAAAACCGTGCCGATCATCGCGGCGCAGCGTTTTGGCCAGGGGCGCGTGGTGGCGGTGATGACCGATACCGTCTGGCGCTGGCGGCTGGCGGCGAAATCGTGGAGCGCGGACAAGTCGCCCTACGACACCTTTTGGACGCAGCTCATGGACTGGCTCATCCCGAAGGAGCAGGACAAGACGGGCACGAACAAGATCGAGCTTTTCACCGAGCGCGCGAACTACCTGCTCGGCGAGCGCCCCGAGCTGCGCGCCATCGTGCGGCTGGTCGATCCGAATGGGAAAATGCCCGCGTCGCTCCCGGTGGATTTGAAAACGCCGGACGAGAAGGTTTTCAAATACACGCTCAAGGCCGCGAAACTCCCCGGCCCCGGCGGCGCGCAGATCGACGGCTATCGCGCGGAGGTGGAGCCGAATGTGCCGGGTGTCTTCGCGGCCACGTCGGAGGCGACGGTCGGCGGGACAAAGATCGAGGGCGAGACGCGCTTTGTCGTGGCCAAGCCCGTGACCGAGCTGACCGGCAAGCCCATCGACCGCGACTTCCTCAAGCACATCGCCGAGCAGACGCGCGGGAAATACTACACGCTCGATGAGGCGGGGAACTGGCTGGGCAACATCCACGTCGCGCAGCAGCAGTTCGCCCGCATGCAGCTCGCCGACCTTTGGAACAACCCCGCGCTGCTCCTCCTCCTCGTCGCCGCGCTCGCGGGCGACTGGCTGCTGCGGAAGATGTGGAATCTGCCGTAGGAGAATAACTGGCTGGTCACGGGAAAGCTGGCGATTTCTCCTGTCGCGTTGCGATCAAAAGCGAACATCTTGCGCGCTGGCGGCCCGGGGTCTCCCGTGGCGATCACGCCGCACCGCTGGTGGCCCGACGGCCCGCGGCTCAACAGGCCCGATGATTGCAGCCGCCGTGTCGGCGCCCGCTCCCTCCGCGTCAAAGTCCCAGCGCCACCGGAAACACGTCTCGTCCATTGCCTCCATCCCAAATTCCGACATCACCATCCTCCGCTCCCACCCAAAGCTCGGAACCAAGCCCGCTCTCCTCTTCCATCTCCCACCTTCCTGAGCACCTGTCCGCTTTTGCATGCACAACGACAGGCGGAGAAGTTTGTGGTTGCCATCTGCATGATCACCGGTACCGTGGGAAAAGTTTATCTCACTTAAAAAACCAACCATGAAACTCCAAAAAGCACAGGCCTTCACCCTCATCGAACTGCTCGTCGTGATCTCAATCATCGCGATTCTGGCGGGCATCGCTCTTCCCGTTTTCGGCGAAGTGCAGATCCGCGGCGCCCAGACCAAGGCGCTCTCCAACGCCAAACAAATCGGCACGGCCTGCAAGCTGTATGCCATGGATTATTCCGGGACTTACCCGCGCTATACCGACCTGACTCAAAACCCGCCCACGCCGACGAAAGTAACGGAATTGTCTGATTCTAACACCGTCCTAGCGACTTTGATCCCCGATTATCTGACTGACGAAACTATTTTTTGGAATCCGAAAGCCGTCAAATATTGCAAGAAAAGTCAGCCGGACAACAAATTCGGAGCAACGACCGGCATGGGTCAGGGCGGAATTGCGCTCGACGCGGGCGAGAATTCCTGGGGCTATATCGCGGGCTTGAGCGACACCTCCAATGCCCGCTGGCCGCTGCTCGCAGATGGCACGACGGCCTCGACCACCACTACCTACGCCACCGATGAGAACAAGCAGGGTGGTGTGTGGAAAGGGAAAAAAGCCATTGTTATCCGGGTCGATATTAGCGGCACCGTGGAAACACTCTATAGCGCCCAACATACGGTTAAACGGGATGACGATCCCAAGAAAGACGCTCTTCAGGTTCAATCGTCCGAAGGCTGGCTGACAGACGATTCCAAATGGCTCAATCCGAAAACGGTTGCCGAGTAACAGTCCCAACAGATTCAATTTCTAAAATGCGGGTTCCAGCAGATGCTGGAATCCGCATTTTTGTTTAAGAGGGCGTCTAAAAAGTCGGCGTGTTCGTTGGAATCTTACTCTTTGTCTTGCTCCTGCTCTTGCTCTCCCGAGCCGAACGAGCGCAAGCGCAGGAGCAAGACAAAGAGGGAAGAGCGCACGCCGACGACTTTTTAGACGCCCTCTAAGGGACGTTTACTCGGCCCTTGATTTTAATGATCCGTCGCGCAGTCGCGTGATCATCTTAGTCCCACTGCGAACTGCGCTGACCGATCTGAGCACCGTTCCGTCCGACTTCATAGTGATGCTGTAGCCGCGCGCCAGCGTCGCTTCCGGGGCCAGCAGGCGGAGCAGTTCGGTCAGTCGTCGGATCCGGCTTCGCTGTTCCTTGAGAGCCGCTTGAAAACGTGTCCCGCACAGCGCGCGGACGGCGTCGAAATACTGGCGGCTCATGGCGTGCAGTTGGTCCGGGCGGTGCTGGCGGAGGGCGGCCAGCGATGCCGCCACGCGCTGCCGGGCGTCGGCGATGCGCTCGCGCATGACCCGGCGCAGCGCTTCCTCCGCGAGATCGGTGCGCTGCTGCGCCTCGCGCAGCCGTTTTTCCGGTTCCCGGAAAAATGCACTCCGCGCCAGGAAATCCACCCGGCCCCGATGCGCGGCCAGCGCGGTGGACATCTGCCGCTGGGCCTGCGCTCTGAGCTGCGCGATGCGACGCGAAAGTTCCGCCACATCCGGCGCGATCAGCTCCGCCGCCGCGCTCGGCGTGGGCGCGCGCAAATCCGCCGCGAAATCCGCGATCGTGAAATCAATCTCGTGCCCCACCGCCGAGACCACCGGGATCGCCGACGCCGCCACGGCGCGCGCCACGATCTCCTCGTTGAACGCCCACAAGTCCTCCACGCTCCCGCCGCCGCGCGCGACCACGATCACCTCGACCCGCCGAGCCGCCAGCCGATTGAGCGCCGCGATGCCCGCGGCGATTTCCTCCGCCGCGCCGTCGCCCTGCACGCGCGCCGGACTCACGATCACGCGCACCCACGGCGCGCGGCGCGCGAGGATGTTCAGCATGTCCCGCAGCGCCGCCCCGGTCGGCGAGGTCACGATCCCGATGACCTGCGGAAACTGTGGCAGCGCCCGTTTGCGCGCCGGGTCGAACAAACCCTCCGCGTCCAGCCTCCGTTTCAGCGCCTCGAACTTCGCCTGGAGCAGCCCCGCCCCGCCCGCCTGCACGATCTGCACATTGAGCTGGTACTGCCCGCGCGCCTCGTACACCGTCAGCGCCCCGCGCACCTGCACCTGCATGCCCTCGGCCAGCGCCACCTGCTTCAGCCGCACGCCGCCGCGCGCAAACCACACGCACGCGAGCTGCGCCTGCGCGTCCTTGAGCGTGAAATACTGATGCCCGCTCGCCTGCTTGCGATAATTGCTGACCTCGCCCTCCACCCACACTGTCCCGATCTCATCCTCCAAAACCGTCCGCACGGTCCGCGTGATTTCGCTCACGGAAAAAACGCGCGGCTCTTCGCGCGCCGGCTCGGGTGTTCCAAAAAGATCGGCGCTCATGTGGATGATTTTTCTGCGCGATAAGCCCGCGCCAGCAACGTCACGGGATGCACGATCTCCAGCGCCAGCCCGCGCTCGCGCGCCCCGGCTTCCAGTTGCACGCTGCATCCCGGATTCGCCGAAGCGACCGTGCGCGCCCCGGTTTTCCCGATGTTCGCCAGCTTCCGCGCGAGCAGCTTCCGCGACATCTCCGGCTGCGTGATATTGTAAATCCCCGCACTCCCGCAGCACCACGCCGCCTCCGGCATCTCGACCAGCCGCAGCCCCGGAACCCGCTCCAGCACTTGCCGCGGAGCCCGCGTGATCTTCTGCCCATGGCAAAGATGACACGCCTCGTGGTAGGTGACGGGAGGTTGAATGTTGAGGGTTGAGTGTTGAGTGACGCCGGTGGTTTTCGGCGGGGTGATCCCGATTTCGACCAGCCACTCGTGGATGTCGCGCATCTTCGCGGACCAGATTTTAGCGCGCGCGGCGTAGCGCGGATCGTCGGCGAGAAGCTGGTCGTAGTTTTTCAAATGCGAGCCGCAGCCCGCCGCATTCGTGATGATCGCATCGACCGCACCGAGATCGAACGCGTCGAGATTCCGCCGCGCCATTTCACGCGCGAGTTCCAGCTCGCCGTTGTGCGCGTGCAGCGAGCCGCAGCAGTGCTGCGCGCCGGGCGTCACCACTTCGCAGCCATTGGCGAGCAGCACATCCACGGTGTCGCGATTGACGTGCGGATAAACCAGATCCTGCACGCAGCCCGTCAGCATCCCCACGCGATGCCGCGGCTCGTCCGGCGATTCCAGTCCGCCGATCAGCGCATCGGAAAACTGCCGCTGCACCCGCGGCGTGAGCGACTCCAGCTCGCGGAGATCGCGCGGCAGCAGCGCGGTCAACCGCAGCCGGCGCACCAGCCATTCCGCGCCGCTCGCCTGATACCACCGCAGCACGCGCCCCAGCGCGCGCAGCACCAGCGGCCGCGTGAAAACAAACCGCAGCGCAAACGCCCGCACCACATTCCGTTTCCTGTTTTGCAAAACGCCCGCCTGCTCGATGTCCGCGCGCGCCTCCTCAAACATCCGCGCGTAATCCACGCCCGCCGGGCACGCCGTCTCGCACGCCAGACAGCCGAGACAGAAATACATCTCCTCCCCAAACGCCCGCGTCACCCCGAGGTCGCCGTCGGCGATAGCGCGCATGAGCGCGATGCGCCCGCGCGGGCTGTTGCGCTCCAGCTTCGTGGCGTCGTAGGTCGGGCACGTTGGCAGGCACATCCCGCAGTGCATGCACTGCTGGAGGATCGAGTAGTCGAGATGCGCGAGGTGCAAAGGCCGCGCGGCGACGGAGGTTGGCGCGTGCTCAGTCAAAGATTTTGCCGGGGTTGAGGATGCTGTCGGGATCGAGCGTGCGCTTGAGCTGGCGGAGGAGCGTGAGGCTGGCGTCGCCGAGCGCCGCGGGGAGGAAGGTTTTCTTCGCGAGGCCGACGCCGTGCTCGCCGGTGATCGTTCCACCGAGGGCGAGGGCGTAGTCGAAAATCTCGTGCATCGCTTTTTCCACGCGTGCCATTTCGTCGGCGTTGCGCTCGTCGGTGAGAAAGGTCGGGTGCAGGTTTCCGTCGCCCATGTGGCCGAAGGTGCCGATGCGGAGGCGGTGCCGCGCGCCGACTTCCTGGATGAAGCGGATCATCTTCGCCAGCTCACTCCGCGGCACGGTGGCGTCTTCGAGGATCGTTGTCGGTGCGACTCGCGCGAGCGCGGAAAAAGCGGAGCGTCGCGCGGTCGCGAGCTTCGCGGCTTCCTCGGCGTTCGCCGCCACCTGCACCGTCACCGCGCCGCTCGCGCGCGCGATTTTCTCCATCTGCTGCGCCTGCTCGGCGACGACCGCGGGATGCCCGTCCGTCTCCATGAGCAGGATCGCCTCGGCGTCCAGCGGCAGGCCGATTTTCGCGTAGTCCTCCACGCACTTGATCGTGATGCGGTCGAGGAACTCCAGCGTGCAGGGGATGATCTTCGCGGCGATGATCGCGGAGACCGTGTCCGCCGCCGCGTCCATTTGCGCGAAGGTCGCGAGCAGCGTTTTTTTCGCCGCCGGTTTCGGCACGAGCTTGAGCAGGACTTTCGTGATGATCCCGAGCGTCCCCTCGCTGCCGATGAAGACGTCCTTCATCGAATAGCCGGCCACGTCCTTCACGCACTTGTTGCCCAGCCGCACGATCTCGCCGCTCGCGAGCACGACCTCCATGCCCATCACGTAATCGCGCGTGACGCCGTACTTCAGTCCGCGCAGACCGCCGGAATTTTCCGCGACGTTTCCCCCGATGGTGGAAATCTTCATCGAGCCGGGATCGGGCGGATAGAGCAGCCCGACGGCATCCGCCGCTTCCGCGATTTTTTGCGTGATCGCGCCGGCCTCGACGTGCGCTGTGAGGTTGCGCTCGTCCACTTCGAGGATGCGATCCATCCGCACGAGGCAGAGCACGATGGCGTCTGCCGTCGGCACGCTGCCGCCGCTCAAGCCTGTGCCAGAGCCGCGCGAGACGATGGGCACTTTTTTTTCTGCCGCGTAGCGCACGATGGCTGCGACCTCTTCCACCGTTTCCGGCAGCACCACCACGCCCGCCTCGCCGCGCAATGCCGCCGTGCCGTCGAAGCCGTAGGTGAGCAAATCCTCGCGCTCCGTGAGCACGCGGTCGCGAGCGAGAATGGCGGTGAGGGCGGCGGCGTGCGGAGACATGAGGGGTGCTATGGCAGTAGTCGGCGCACGGAAAGCGCCTGCGTGGCGCGGCCGCCCCGACCGCGATTGTCCGACGGACGCCCTCGTCCGTCGTTCGGCGGTCGGGGCGGCCGCCGGACAGCCGCGGACGGGGCGTCCGCGCCACGCAGGGCGGCGAGCGTCATAGCTTTTCGTAAAAACGCAGCGCCTCGACCTGGCTCCCAAACTCCCGCAGCGGATACAGCCCGCGCGCCGCGCCCGCGCCGGGGTCGCGCGTGAGGTAGTCGAAGCCGTCCTTCCCCGCGATGACCACGAAGTGCGTGATGCCCGACGGCAGCCGCAGGCGCACGATGACGGGATTTCCATGCGCGAGATTGCGGTCGATCAATTCATACGACGGCAAATCCTCGTAGGCGTGGCGCACATGGCCGCCGCCCAGCTCGGCGGCTTTCTCCCAATACAGCCAGCCCTGCGGGGTGTAGCCGTCGTGCATTTTCAAATAGTCATTGAGCCGCTGCGGGTCGGTGTCGATGCCGTAGCTCGCGAGCACCATCGCCGCGGAAGCGACCGCGCAGCCTTCCGCGCCGAGCGTGTTTTCCGTGGGGCCGAGGAGGTCGCCGCGCCAGCGTTCGTCGCCTTGGCGGAAGGACGGCACGGCGAGTTCGACGCGGGTGAAAAAATAGCGTCCACCGCTCGGCTCGATCTTTCCTTTTCGCGCCCACACGTCTTGCAAATGCGCGTAGCCGATCAGAGCGGCGAACGTGGCGAGCAGCAGGAAAATCAGCGCCCACTGGCCGACGCGATAGACAAAACCGGGACGATTCATGCCGATGCTTGTGCCGAAAACCACCCGTCTCCGCCGAACAAAATCTTTCCCGCGCGCCCTGCCTGCGCCGCGTGCGCGAGCGCCGCGGTGGCCTCGGCCAGCGGATAGACGCGCTCGACGGGCGCATGGAGGACGCCGCGCTGCATGAGGTCGAAAAGCTCGGCGAACATCGCGTCGCGGGCGTCGGGCGAGGCGTGGCGATACCACTGCGAAATCCAAAATCCGCGCCAGCGGAGGTCTTTGAAAATGAGCAGGCCATTCGGGATGCGCAGCGGCTGCCGGCTCATCGCGCCGAAGGTCACGATGGTCCCGCCGGGCGCGAGCGCCTTGGCCAGCCGGTCGGCGCTGTCGCCACCGACGGCATTGAGCGCGAGTCGGATTTCCGCGCCGTTCGTCGCCGCGGCGATTTGGGCGGGCAAATCTTCGCCCTCGACCAGCACGACATCCGCGCCTGCGGCCCGCAGCTCGGCGATCAATTCCGCGCGCCGGACGACATTCACCGTGCGCCAGCCAGCCGCGTGCGCGAGTTGGATGACCGCGCGGCCGACGGCGGAGTTCGCGGCGTTTTGCAAAACCCAATCGCCGGCTTTCAATTCCACGAAATCGCGGAGCATGCGCAGCGCGGTCGCGGGATTTATTTTCAGCATCGCCGCCTGCTCCGGCGCAATTCCATCCGGCACCACGATCAACTCGGACGCTTTTACCACACCCGCCTCGCGCCATGTGCCGTAGCCGTGCGGCAGCAGCACGCGGTCTCCCACGCTCACTTTTTCCACCGCCGCGCCGACGACTTCCACGAGGCCCACGCCTTCCACACCCGGCACGCCCGGCAGCGCGGGGCGGATCGGGTATTTGCCCTCGATCACATTGAGGTCGGCGGGATTGATCGGCGCGGCGAGCAGGCGCACCCGCGCCTCGTCCGCGCGCGGCTCGGCGATTGCGATTTCCTCCGCGTGCGCGACTTCCGCCGCCGCACCGTGCTCGTGAAAAACTATGGCCATGACTTTCGACATCGTGCCCCTACGATGCCGCGCCATGGCCGATTCGACAAAACCATTCAGCGAAATCGCCGGGGCATCTGCGCGGCGCTCGCGGGGCTATCGCACCGGCGCGCGACTGGCGCTCGTCGGCGTGGCGGTGAATTTCCTCCTCGCGCTGGTCAAGATCGTCGCGGGTGTCCTCGGCAATTGCTACGCGCTCATCGCCGACGGCATCGAATCCACGCTCGATATCTTCAGCTCGCTGGCGATTTGGTTCGGGCTCAAAGTCGCCGCGGAGCCGCCGGACGAAGCGCACCCGTACGGCCACGGCAAAGCCGAGCCGCTCGCGTCCGTCGTCGCCTCCTTTGCGATCATCGTCGCGGCCATCGGCCTCGCGGTGGAGAGCGTGCGGGAGATCATCACGCCGCATCATTCGCCGGCGCCTTTCACCCTCGCGGTGCTGGTCGCGGTCATCGTGGTGAAGGAGACGCTTTTTCGCAAAGTGTCCGGTGCCGCGGAGCAGCTCGGGAGCAGCGCGGTGAAGACGGACGCGTGGCATCATCGGTCGGATGCGATCACGTCGGGCGGCGCTTTCATCGGCATCTCGGTGGCGATCATCGGCGGTCCCGGCTGGGAGCCGGCTGACGATTGGGCGGCGCTTTTTACGTGCGGGATCATCGGCTTCAATGGCTGGCGGCTGCTCAAGCCCGCGCTCCTCGAAGTCATGGACACCGCGCCTCCGAAAGAACTCGGCGACAGCGTCCGTCAAATCGCGTCCGGAGTCCCCGGCGTGGTCGATGTGGAAAAATGCCACCTGCGAAAAATGGGCATGGAATTCTACGTGGACATTCACGTCGGGGTGGACGCCGGGCTGACGGTGCGCGACGGGCACCGCATCGCGCATGCGGTGAAGGACGCCATTCGCACGGCGAATCCTGCGGCGGCGGATGTGCTGGTGCATATCGAGCCGATCGAGCCTGGGTAGCGCACGCGCCCTCGCGTGCTGAAAATCGGCACCCGCGCCGATTTTCTTCCGACGAGGTACGAGGTGTCCGCCGAGGATGTTTGGCAAGGGCGCCAAACACAGCACGCGAGGGCGCGTGCGCTACCCGGCTTTTACGCGGCAGCTTTCGGCGCGGCTTTTTTCGCGGGGGCTTTTTTCTCGCGGGGGGCGAACTCGAAGATGGCTTTGCCTTCCTCGAGTTTGAGGTAGGCGGCGAAGGGCCGGCCTTTTTTGCTGATAAAGCGGGGGAGCAAATCCGTCTTGCCGTCGCGGAAAAACTTCATGGCCTGCTCGGCGGGGATGGTGCGCTGGCAGATGAGCTTGCCCATGCGGATGGGTTTCACGCCGTCTTTCACGCAGAGGAAGGCGGCGTCGGTTTCCCAGACTTTGCCGTTGGCGGTGTCGCCGAGTTCCTGCGCGTTGGTGAGGTCGAGGGGCTTGCCGTCGGCGCCGTCTTTGTCGGGAAAGTCGAACTTCTGTTTCCACTCCTCGGTGTCGAGCATGACCACGGCGTTGAAACCGCGGCCGAGTTTGCTGCGGAAGCCCTCGAGCGGGCCGACGCGTTTTTCCATGAGCAGGGTGATGACTTCCTCGCGCTCGAGTTCGCGGCCCGCCATGCTTTTCCAGATGATGAGTTTGCACTCGGGATTGACGCATTCGTAGGCTTTGAAGCTCTCCTTGAAACGCTCGGCTCCGCATTTGGGGCAGGGGACTTCGAGGTCGTGAAAATGCCCCTCGACGACGGTGCCCATGCCGCCGCGCACTTTGCTCACGATGTCGGTGGTGAGTCCGCGGATTTGCTCCATGAAAGCGGGGCGCGAGAGCTGGCCGCGCTCCATCTGGCGGAGCTTGAATTCCCATTCGCCGGTCAGCTCGGGCTTGGTCAGCGATTCGGCTTTCAAGCTGCGGAGGAGCGTGATGAGCGAGAGACCTTTCGCGGTGACGATGAGGTCGCGCCCTTGGCGGATGAGGTAGCCCTCGTAGATGAGGCCCTCGATGACCTGGGCGCGGGTGGCGGGCGTGCCGAGGCCGCGCTCGCTCATGGCTTCGCGGAGTTCCTCGTCGTCGATGAGTTTGCCCGCGCCTTCCATAGCGGAAAGCAGCGTGCCTTCGTTGAAGCGCGCGGGCGGCTTGGTGACGTTCTCTTTCACCTCCACGGCCTCGGTCTTCGCGCCTTCGCCTTTCGCGACCGCGACGATGGCTTTGTCGTTTTCGCCTTCGCCTTCGGCCTGCTTGCCATAGACCGCGAGCCAGCCGGGATCGATGATGATCTTGCCGTCCGTCTTGAACTTTTCCCCGACGACGGTGGTGATGCGCGTCGTGACTTCGAACTGCGCGGCGGGATAAAACGCGGCGATGAAACGGCGCGCGACGAGGTCGTAGATTTTATGCTCCGTTTCGCTCAAGCCGACGGGGACGGTGCCGGTGGGGACGATGGCAAAGTGATCGCTGACTTTGGCGTTGTTGAAGATGCGTTTGTTCGGGCGGACGTAGCCCGCGCTCATGGCTTTCTCGGCATGCACGGAGAGGGTGCGGTCCTCGAAGCTCATCATCACGCGCTCGGCGGTGCCGAGGTGATCTTCGGGGAGAAAGCGGGAGTCCGTTCGCGGGTAGGTGAGGGCTTTGTGCTTTTCGTAAAGAGCCTGCGCGATTTGCAGGGTCATCTTCGCGGGAAAGCCGTGGCGGCCGTTCGCCTCGCGCTGCAAAGTCGTGAGGTCGTAGAGCAGGGGAGGCGCTTGGGTCGTCGGCTTTTTTTCCTCCTCGATGGTGCCGGGCTGGCCTTTGCATTTCGCCTCGATGGCGTCGGCTTTCGCCTTGTCCCAGATGCGTTCGGCGCGGTCTTCCTCGGCGGCTTTTTTGAAAGAGGAGTCGAACCAGCGTCCGCGGTAGGTGCCGGCTTTGACGCCGAAATCCGCGAAGACTTCCCAGTACGCGCGCGGTTGGAAGGCGCGGATTTTTTCCTCGCGGTCGGCGAGGATGGCGAGCGTGGGCGTCTGCACGCGGCCGGCGGTGGTTTTGTTGAAACCGCCGCCTTGGGAATTGAAGGCGGTGAGGGCGCGGGTGGAGTTAATCCCGACGAGCCAGTCGGACTCGGAGCGCGAGCGGGCGGCGTCGGCGAGCGGCTGCATGTCGCCGTCGGAGCGGAGGTTTTTGAAGGCGGTGCGGATGGCCTCCGTGGTCATGGACTGGAGCCAGAGGCGCTGGAGCGGCTTCTTCACGCCGACGGCGGCGAGGATGTTGCGAAAGATCAGCTCGCCCTCGCGCCCGGCGTCGCAGGCGTTGATGATGGCGGTGACTTCCTTGCGCTTGAGGAGGCGCTTGAGGACGTTGAACCGGCCCACGTTTTTGTCGATGGGCGAGAGGGCAAACTCGGGCGGCAGCGACGGCAAGTTTTCGATCTTCCATTTCCCCCGCGCGGGCTCGAAGCCCTCGGGCGGGGCGATCTCGAGCAGATGCCCGACGGCGGAGGAGATGACCCACTGGTCATTCTCGTACCAGTCGCCGTCCTTCTTCACGCCCAGCACTTTCGCGAGGTCGGTGGCGACGCTGGGTTTCTCGGCGATAACGAGGGTCTTGGACATGTGCTGTGGAGTTAGGAGAGCCGGACGAATTGCTGGCCGGGGAGCTGTTTGACCCGCCTTTTCATTTCGAGGGCGAGCAACGTGGACGCCACTTTCGGCATCGGCAAGCCCGATTTTGT